>JAZTWB010000036.1:0-97184 GCA_045635645.1 Faecousia sp.
TTGGTGTCCAGACCCGGGGTGGAGGAGCCGCTTGGGTTTTACATTATTTATTTTGCAGGTAGGTATCGATGGCAGCGGCGGCTTTCTTGCCGGCGCCCATTGCCAGGATTACCGTTGCTGCGCCGGTGACTGCGTCACCGCCGGCGAACACGCCATCACGGGTGGTCATCTCGTCTTCATTGACAATCAGACAGCCCTTCTTGTTGGTGTCCAGACCGGGTGTGGTGGAGCGAATCAGCGGGTTGGGGCTGGTGCCAAGGGACATAATCACCGTGTCAACCTCCAGCACAAAGTCGCTGTCCGGTACCTCGATGGGACGGCGGCGTCCGGATGCGTCCGGCTCACCCAGCTCCATACGAATGCAGTTCATACCGCAGACGCGGCCGTTTTCATCACCCAAAATAGCGGTGGGGTTGCACAGGGTCTTGAACTCGATGCCCTCTTCCTTGGCGTGGTGCTGCTCCTCCAGACGGGCGGGCATTTCCGCCTCGCTGCGGCGGTAGACCACGTACACCTTCTCCGCGCCCAGACGCATAGCGCACCGGGCAGCGTCCATCGCCACGTTGCCGCCGCCGACTACGGCCACAGCCTTGGACTTGACGATGGGGGTGTCGTAATTTTCGTCGTAGGCTTTCATCAGATTGGTGCGGGTCAGGTACTCATTGGCGGACATAACGCCCTTAAGCGCCTCACCGGGGATATTCATAAACATAGGAAGTCCTGCGCCGCTGCCTACAAACACAGCGCCAAAGCCCATTTCAAACAGCTCGTCGATGGTCAGTACCCGGCCGATAACCATATTGGTCATCACTTGTACGCCCTGGGCCTCCAGCTTGGTGATTTCGTTTGCCACAATCGCCTTGGGCAGACGGAACTCGGGGATTCCGTAGACCAGCACGCCGCCGGCGGTGTGAAGCGCTTCAAACATCGTCACCTCGTAGCCGCGCTTGGCAAGGTCGGACGCGCAGGTCATACCCGCAGGGCCGGAGCCTACCACGGCCACCTTTTTGCCGTTGGATTCCACTTTTTCGGGCATTGCGTTGATGTTCTCCCGATACCAGTCAGCCACAAACCGCTCTAAGCGGCCGATGGCAACCGGCTCGCCCTTGATACCCCGGACGCACTTGGCCTCGCACTGGGTTTCCTGGGGGCAGACTCTGCCGGACAGGGCGGGCAGAGCGTTGGTGGAGGTGATAATCTCGTAAGCGGCCTTAAAGTCGCCCTCGGCGACCTTGCCGATAAATTCGGGAATCCGCACGTTTACGGGGCAGCCCTCCACGCACTTGGGATTCTTGCACTTTAAGCAGCGGCCAGCTTCTTCAATGGCCATTTCCGGGGTGTAACCCAAGGAAACCTCCTTAAAGTTGCGGGCGCGCACCTTGGGGTCCTGCTCAGGCATCGGCGTTTTTGTCAAAGTCATATTTGCCATATCCGCTTCCTCCTTACCCAATCAGGTCCTTGCCCATTTTTTCAATGCGGCAGGCGTGCTTTTCGGAGACCTCAGCCTCCTGACCCCGGTACAGGCTGTTGCGGCTCATCAGCTCCGCAAAATCCACCTTGTGGCCGTCAAATTCCGGACCGTCCACGCAGGCGAACTTGGTTTCGCCACCCACGGTGACACGGCAGCCGCCGCACATACCCGTGCCGTCCACCATAATGGGGTTGAGAGACACGGAGGTGTGGGTGCCGAAGGGCTCGGTGGTCTTGCAGACGAACTTCATCATAGGAATCGGTCCAATGGCAAGCACCTCGTCAAACTGCTCGCCGCTCTCCAGCAGCTCCTGCAAAGCAACGGTCACTAAGCCGTGGCGGCCGTAAGAGCCGTCGTCGGTCATTAAGATGAAATTGTCGGCAACGGCCTTGAATTCCTCTTCCAGAATCACAATATCCTTGCTGCGGAAGCCAACGATAACTGTAACCTCTGCGCCGGCCTCCTTAAAAGCCTTGGCAGAGGGCAGCGCGATGGCGCAGCCAACGCCGCCGCCAACCACACAGACCTTCTTTTTGCCCTCCACAGGGGTGGGCTTGCCCAGAGGGCCTACGAAGTCGCGGATATAGTCGCCCTCGCTGAGCTGACCCAGGGCGTTGGTGGCAAAGCCAACCTTCTGGAAGATGATGGTGACAGTGCCCTTTTCCCGATCATAGCCGGCAATGGTCAGAGGCACCCGCTCGCCCTGCTCGTCGATGCGGAAGATAATGAACTGACCGGCCTTTGCCTTTTTGGCAATGAACGGCGCTTCAATATCCATCAGCGTAACGCTGGGGTTAAGCTCCTTTTTTCTTACAATTCTAAACATTTTCCTTTGTCCTTTTGTTGTTAAGTGATCTTAAGACCAGCTAAAATCATATCGATTTCCGGCTGATGCTCCTCCAAATCCTTGTGAGGGCAGTAGAACTGAAACAGCCAGAAATTGTCTGTTCCCTCGAAGGTGGCGGTGATGTAGGTGTAGGTTTCCCCGTTTACCGTCTTTTCATAGGAAAACGTATACCCTTTGCCGTATACCTCCGGCGTGGCTTGCAGCTGATTGCCGCTGATAACCAGAGAGGTGTACTGCTCCAGAGTCATTTCCTGCAGCTTGGTCTTGTCCTCTGCCGCGCCCTTGACAATCAGGGTCTTGCGGCCGTAAAGGAAATCCGCATCCGCATCAATACCCTCTGCCGACAGATCAATAAAATCGCCCGGCAGGGTCAGCTGCAAATCGGCAAATGTAAGGTTTTTTCCCTCAGGATAGCCGTCATTGCAGCCGGAGAGGAGAAAAAGCAGCAGGCAAACAAACGCGCAAACGCGTTTCATTTCTTACTTCTCCTTCAGAATGTCCCGAATCTCGGACAGGAGCAGCTCTTCTGCAGAGGGAGCGGGGGGGGCGGGAGGCTCGGCTGCTGCGACTTCCTCTTCCTGCTTCTTGCCCAGCTCGGCAACCTTGTTGACAATCTTCACAATCCAGAAGACCACAAAAGCCAGAATCAGGAAGTTGATGATGGCGGAGATGAAGTTGCCGTAGGTCAGATAGTTGCTGACTTCCTGCACAACCTCGGTGCCGTCAGCGGCGACCACGGTCTCGAAGGTGGGGTCAACCCAAGGCATACGGGGCAGGCGAATCTTGGCGTCGGAAAAATCCGTGCCGCCCATAAAGATGTTCACGATGGGCATAATCAGGTCGTTGGTCAGGCTCTTGGTGATGGTGGAGAACGCACCGCCGATGATAGTACCAACAGCCAGTGCCATGGCGTTGCCCTTAATGGCAAACTCCTTGAATTCGTCCAGCCACGAGGGTTTTTCAAGCTTAATCTTCTTCATTGTGTTTTCCTCCCAGTTAGTTTACATAATATTTTTATTTCTTTTCGATGACTTCAAGGCCGCCCAGATACTTTCTCAGCACTTCCGGCACGACGATAGAGCCGTCGGCGCGCTGATTCTGCTCAACCAGGGCGGGGAAAATACGGGACGTTGCCAGGCCGGAGCCGTTGAGGGTGTGCAGGAACTCCGGCTTGCCGGTGGCCTCACGGCGGAAGCGGATGTTGCCCCGGCGGGCCTGATAATCCCGGGCGTTAGACACGGAGGAGACCTCCTTGTAGCCGTCCATAGAGGGAATCAGAATTTCAATGTCGTAGGTCCGCGCCATAGATGCGGAGCAGTCGCCTGCTGCCAGCTTCACGGTGCGGAAATGGAATCCCAGACCCTCCACCAGTTTTTCAGCCTTGGTGACCAGCTCTTCAAAGGCTGCATCGGAATCCTCGGGCTTGCAGAACTGGAACATTTCCACCTTGTTGAACTGGTGGCCGCGGACCATACCCCGCTCGTCGGCGCGATGGCTGCCGGCCCCCCGGCGGAAGCAGGGGGTGTAGGCGAACAGCTTCTTGGGCAGGTCGCTTTCAGAAAGGATTTCGTCCCGGTAAATGGAGCACAGCGCTGCCTCAGCGGTGGGCAGCATATAGTGAATCCGGTCGTCGGTGGGGTTGGCAATCTTGTAAACCTCATCGGCAAACTTGGGGAACTGACCGGCGGTCTCGCCGCACTGGTACTCCAACATATGGGGCGGCAGAATGAAATCATAGCCGTCGGCGGTGTGGGTGTCGATGAAGTAGTTCAGCAGCGCCCACTCAAGACGGGCGCCCATACCGGTATACATCCAGTTGCCTGCGCCTGCCAGCTTTACGCCCCGCTCGTAGTCAATCAGACCCAAATCGGCGCAAAGGTCCACGTGGTGCTTGGGCTCGAAATCAAAGGCGGGCTTTTCGCCAATATAGCGGAGCGGCGCGTTGTTCTCCTTGCCGCCGGGGAGCAGGTCCTCGTCGGGCAGGTTGGGCAGGCTGAGCATTGCCACGCGGAATTCATCGGAGAGGGACTTCAGCGCAGCGGCATCGTCCTCGATTTCCTTATCCAGCGCCACACTCTTGGCGGAGTTGGCTGCAATCTGGGCATCCAGCGCGGAGGTGTCCTCGCCCTTTTTCTCAGCGCCCTTCTTCTGACCGAACAGCTTGCCGTTTTCCTTTGCCAGCTTGTTCTTTTCAGCGGTTTTGGTTTCGGTGGTGGTCTTTAAGCTGCGGATTTTGCCGTCCAGGTCTAAAATCTTGTCCACCACAACGTCGCAGTCCACTTCCTTGGCCTTGAGACCGGCCTTGACTGCGTCGGGATTTTCCTTAATTTTCCGAATATCCAGCATTTTGCGTTATTTCCTCCCGGGAATTATTCTACGTCAATGATGTCGGACTCGCCGGGCTTGGGCGCGTCGGGCATAACCAGCGCGCAGACGATGTAGGCCAGAATGCCGCTGCCGCCCAGCAGACAGAAGGCAACCAGTGCCAGACGTACGATGGTGGCGTCAATGTTAAAGAACTTGGCAAAACCGGCGCAAACGCCGCAAATCTTCTTGCCCTCTTCTACCTTGTACAGCTTCTTTTTCATAATGTTTACCTCTCTTCTTTTATTCGTTATTATCGGTTTCCAGGGGTTCTAAGGGAATCATAAAGATGCCCACGATATACATTAAAATGCCGCCGCCAAAGAACAGTGACATACCTGCAAAAATCAGCCGCACCACATAGGGCTTCAGCTGCATATACTCTGCCATACCGGCGCACACACCGGCAAGCCACCGTCCTGTTCTGGCTCTGTAGAGTTCCTTTTCTTTCATATTGTACCTCACTTTATCTTCAGCAGGGCATCCATCAGCACCTGCAGGTCCTCAGGACCGTAATACTCCAGTTCAAAGCGGCCCTTGCGCTTGCCGTCCACGATTTTCACCTTGCGGCCCAGCGCTTTGGACAGCTTTTTCTCGCATTCTTCCACGTAATTCACCGCCAGAGAGACCTGAATTCTGGTTGCAGGCTCCCGCAGGAGATTCTTGCACAGCAATTCTGCCTGCCGTACGGACAAATCCAGCGCGGCAATCTTCTGGGCGGCATCCTTTTGCAGCTTGTCGGACTTTAAGGACACAATGGCCCGGGCGTGACCGGCGGAGAGCTTTCCCTCCCGCACCATATCCAGCACCTCGGGACATAGAGACAGCAGCCGCAGCATATTTGCCACTGCCGGACGGGATTTTCCCACCCGGGCGGCGGTCTCCTCCTGGGTCAGACCGTATTCGTCCATCAGCGTCTGGTAGCCCAGCGCTTCTTCCACAGGATTCAGGTCCTGCCGCTGCAAATTCTCAATCAGCGCCAGCTCCATAACCTTTTTGTCGTCGGCTTCAATAATTACCGCGGGAATCTCCCGCAGCTGCGCCAGTCTTGCGGCGCGCCACCGGCGCTCGCCGGCGATGATTTGATAGTAGCCGGAGCTTAACTCCCGCACCGTCAGCGGCTGCACCACGCCGTGGGTGGCGATGGAATCTGCCAGTGACTGCAGCTCCTCCGGGTCAAAATCCCGGCGAGGCTGATTGGGGTTAGGCTCTACTTTATGAATGGGAAGCAGCTGATAGGGGCTTTTTGCGGCGGTTTCTTCACCGAAATCGCCCATCAGCGCGCCCAAACCTTTTCCTAAGCCTTTTGCCATAATTTCACCTCTTAGAGTTTTGTGCCGATTTCCTCTGCCATTGCCCGGTAGGCAGCAGCGCCACGGCTGAGTCGGTCATACACCGTCACGGGCAAACCGTGGCTGGGCGCTTCGGCAAGACGCACATTTCGGGGAATGACCGAGGCGAACACCTTGCCCGGAAAATGCTTGCGCACCTCCTGCGCCACCTGTGTAGAGAAGTTCGTTCTGCCGTCAAACATCGTCAGCGCCACGCCGAAGATCTCCAAGCTGGGGTTAATGCGCTTTTTTACAATCCGCAGGGTGTTCATCAGGTCTGTCAGACCCTCAAGGGCGTAATATTCGCACTGCACCGGCACTAAGATGCTGTCTGCGGCAGCCAGCGCGTTGATAGTGAGCATTTCCAGCGAGGGCGGACAGTCGATAAAAATCACATCGTAATCCCCTGCCACCTGCTGCAGCGCAAGCTTTAGTCTGGCTTGGGGGTTTTCCACGGAAATCAGCTCCACGGCTGCGCCTGCCAAATCCGCAGTGGCCGGAAGCACGTCGCCGAAATCGGTGGTGACGATGGCCTGCCGGGCGGGGATATTGTTAATAACCGTGTCATAGACGCTGTAGCGCAGCTTTCGCTTGTCAAGACCCATACCGGATGTGGCGTTTGCCTGCGGGTCGAAGTCGCACAGCAGAACGCGCTTGCCCAAATCCTTAAGGCTTGCGGTCAGGTTGACTGCGGTGGTGGTTTTGCCCACGCCGCCCTTTTGGTTGACCACAGCAATTATCTTAGCCATCGTGTTTTCCTTTCTGATGTTTCACGTGAAACACCCGCCGAATGAATTGTTTCACGTGAAACAATCAATCGAAGGGGTTGCCGAAGGTATAGTTCTTTCCAACCTCCACCACGTCCTGTGTCAGAATGTTGTGGAGGATTGCGCCACCGGCGGCGCACAGCAACAGCGCCAGCAGGGCGACCGCCGCAGTCAGCCGGCGGGTGCGCTTGCGCAGACGGGCAAGCTGTTCTTCGACTGTGGCGCTCCGCCGCCGACCCACGGTCTTTTTGGGAGATACCTCCGTGGGGCGAATGGGCAGCTGTACGTGTACGTCGCTCTTGACCGGGTAGGCGTCCATCGCTTTCAGACAGCTACCGCAGAAGCTTTGCTCGCTTTTGGTATCCTTGCCGCATTTCAAGCAATTCATAAGCAAAACCTCCTGTCCATTTGCTGCCTATTATAATAAGGTATATTATACACTGGTTTTCCTTGTTCGTAAAGAGGAAAGGAGAAATATTTTTGGAAAATCCCTGTATTGCCTCCGGCGGGTGACTTTCTTGTTCCGGCAAGAAAGTCACCAAAGAACCGGCTTAAGGGGTGGCTCGAGCTCCCGCTCGAGATGCGTTCCCCTTAAGAATCCCCCAGCCCTTCTATTTCGGCGCGCAAAAGAGAATACTCTGCATGGGGATTCTAAAGGGGTACGTTGAAGATAAGCGGGTTTCATACCAACCTGTCCGCCTCTTTTCTTTTAGTTGCTTGGGGGGGAGGTAAGAGCGACAGCGTTTGTGAGTTTACAAAAAAGTCATAAAGTTGCTATTGACAATCACGTGACCATATGATATTATCGTATTACCACAAAGAAAGGAGGAAAGGCATATGGACTGGACGATTCCCGGTACGGTACTCACCGCCCGCCGGGAGGAAGTAACCCACGTGGAGGAGCAGTTCCGGGCAATGTTCCTGCCCGGCGGTATGTCCTTAAGTCAGATTTCCGCCATCACCGGACTGGAGGGCTATACCGTTCAGAACTGGGTCAAGCGGGGCTTTCTCACTGCACCCCAAAACAAGCGCTACACCCTGCGGCAGCTGTGCAGGATTCTGAATATCAACCTGCTTAGAGGCGCGCTGCCGCTGGAGAGCGTATGCAAGCTGCTGAGTTATGTAAACGGACAGCTGGACGACGAAAGCGACGATACCATTGACGATGCCGACCTGTATTTCATATTTATCCGGCTGGCGGCCCGCTCCAAGGCCTTATATCAGGAGGATAACAGAGACTTGGTGCTGGAACAGGAGCTGTTCGACTATGCAGAGCCCATTCCTGGCGCAAAGGCCCGGGTAAAAGAGGTGCTTAGAGTTATGTTAACCGCTTGGCTCGCTGCCCGTATGACCCAGGAGGCAGAACGTATGTTAAACGGTTTGCAGCAGGAAGGACAGTGATGAGATGAAGGAAAACGGTATGCCCTATTGGGCGCGCAGCGAAACCCCGTCTTTTGAGACCAGACAAATGCGCCGTCTGGCGCTGCAAGAGCTGACAGTGAAGCGTGGCAGCCAGAAGCAGCGGGCAAGACGGTCTTTGCGAATTATGCTCCCCGCCTGGCTCTCGGGCAGAACCACCCAAGCGTCGGAGCAAATGGAAAAAGATATGAAATAATCAGAAAGGAAAGATGTAAAATGAATGAAAACGGAACATACAACTGGAAACCCGGCGACGACACCCCCAAGCCGGTCACGCCCAAGGTCAGCTTCAAAAAGCTGCGGAAGCTGATTGGGGTTATGGCGGTGATTTTGGCGGTGGTGATTGCCGTGTCCACCTGCTTCTACACCGTGGATGATAAGCAGCAGGCGGTGGTGACCACCTTCGGCAAGGCCCCGGACGTGACCAACGCCGGTGTCCACTTCAAGCTGCCCTTTGGTATTCAGCAGGCCCAGAAGGTGGACGTGAATGTCTACCAGAAGATTGAACTGGGTTACAGAAGCGACGGCAAGGACGGCTACACCGTCAACACCGCCGAAAGCACGATGATTACCGGTGATTACAACATCGTCAACATCGATTTCTTCGTGGAATACAAGGTCTCCGACCCGGTGGCCTACCTGTTCTCCTCCACAAATCCCGAGGAAATCCTGCGCAATCTCATTCACTCTCAGGTGCGCAACGTGGTTGGCTCCTCCACCGTGGACGCGGTGCTCACCGACGGCAAGGAAAGCATCCAGATGCAGGTGAAGGATCTGGTAACCAATATTTTGGGCGAGTATAACATCGGTCTGACACTGGTGGACGTGAAGATTCAGGACTCCGAGCCGCCCACCCAGCAGGTCATCGAGGCCTTTAAGGCGGTGGAAACCGCAAAACAGCAGGCGGAGACCGTGGTCAACGACGCTAAGGCCTACCAGAATGCCGAGCTTCCCAAGGCGCAGGCAGAGGCGGATAAGCTGACCCAGAACGCGGAATATCTGAAGCAGAACCGTATCAACGAGGCGGTGCAGCAGGTGGCAATGTTCCGGGCGATGTACGCAGAATACGCCCGCGACCCCGCCATCACCAAGTCCCGTATGTACTACGAGGCCATTCAGGAGATTCTGCCCGGTGTGAAGCTGTATATCAACACCGCCGAGTCCGGCTCCGGTATGCAGATGCTCCTGCCCCTGGATAAGTGGCAGTAAAAGGGAGAGAGCAGGATATGTTGAAGCTGTATTTTAAGAAGTTGTTGATGACAGTACTGTTCGCCGTAGGCTACTTCTTAACTGTTGGATGTCTTGGCTTCTTTTCTTATCTGCTGATACTGTCGATACTGCCGATACAAAAGCTCATTTCCGAAACTACACTGACTATCATATTCGCGATTTTCGCCCTTGTCATTATGCTGGTGGTAACCTATCGGGGACGTTCCGACAACAAGCCCTACAAGCGGGAATATTTGGGGCAAATAATCCAGTGTGCTCCCCCGTCCTTTGGCAAGGACTTTTGGCAGACCCTGAAATCCAAGGATAACATCGCTCACACCTTGGCATTTCTCACCGTTGATTTCTTGTTTTCCGCGCCCATCGGCATTTCAGAATCCTCTACTCTATGGGTGTTTATTTTCGGAATGCTTATGCTATTGATTTCTCAAGGAATTATTTTTACCCTCATCAACACATTGTTATGGTGTCTGGTACACCGGCGCTGGAGCAATTATTGGCGGTACGCCGGCTATATGACAGACCGTTTTGAAAAATAAGGAGTATCAACTATGAAAAAAGGTATGATTATTGCAGCCGTTTTGGTGCTGCTGGTGATTGTTCTGGCAAACAGCATTTATACCGTGCGGGAGAATCAGTACGCCTGCGTGGTGGAGTTTTCCAAGATTGTTGCAACCACAGATGTGCCGGGCCTGCACTTCAAAGTGCCGTTTTTGCACACGGTTAAGTATTTTACCAACGCCACACAGCTCTATGACATTCCCCCCTCTGAGGTCATTACCCTGGATAAGCAGAATATGACCGTGGACTGCTACGTGCTGTGGGAGATTTCCGACCCGCTGAAGTTCTACCAGACCCTGGGCAGCGCATCTGTTGCCGAGCAGCGGTTGGGCGACCAGACCTACACCGCGCTGAAGAACGCGATGGGTACGCTGGCGCAGGCGGACATCATCAATATGGAAGACGGCGGCAAGCGCAACGAAATCTATGACGGCATCGCCTCCACCGTGAACGAAAAGGCGCAAACCTACGGCATCAACGTGCTGGACGTGAAAATCAAGCGCTTTGACCTGCCGGACAGCAACCTGAACGCGGTCTACTCCCGTATGATTTCCGAGCGGAATCAGATGGCGTCCAAGTTCACCGCCGACGGCAATTATGAGGCGTCCATTATCCGCAACGATGTGGATAAGCAGGTGAATATTATGGTCTCCAACGCCAAGGCAGAGGCGGCAAAGTTAGAGGCTGAGGGCGAGGCAGAGTATATGAAGCTGCTGGCCGAGGCCTATGACAGCCAGGACAAGAAGGATTTCTACGAATTCATTCTAGCGCTGGACGCGCTGAAGCAGAGCCTGACCGGCGAGGACAACACCATCATTCTGGATGCGGACTCCAAGCTGGCCCAGCTGCTTACCGGCAATTAAAAACAAAAAATGCCCGCCCGTTCATTTGAACGGGCGGGTTTCTTATTAGGCTTCAAACTGCTTGTTCTGCTTGGCGTAGAACAAAAGTCCCAGAACAATCCACACAATCAGCAGCAGGTAAGATTCCTTGCCGAAGTGAACACCGGACAGACCGGGAATGGGAATCAGCTGCAGCACCACGAAAATAAGGGAGAAGCAAACGCCGGTAACTGCCATCGCCTTAAGGAAGGGTGTTCCGTCGCCGTCCCGCTTCATAGTGACCACAGTAGAGGCGCAGGTAAAGAAATAACCCACGGAAGCGCCGATGGCGCACATATCCACAAACCAGCCCAGCGCCTCACGGCCGAGAACAGGACCGGAGAGGGAGACGAGGATGCAGAAAATCATAGCATTTTTGGGTGTGCCGTGCTTCTTGTCCACCTTGCTGAACCACTGGGGCAGGAAGCCGTCCCGGCTCATAGAGAACATCAGGCGGGAAGAAGCCAGATAGAAGCCCATAATGCCGGAAAGCACCGCGCAGGAGACACCGGTACCAATCAGCACCTTGCCGAAAGTGCCCAGCATTTCTTCCGCTGCCACCAGCAGCACCCACTCGCCTGCCATCACCCGCTCAGGCCAGTTGGCCAGTGCCAGGGCAGCCACGGTGTTGTTGGAGGTGTAGACATAGCAGCCGAATACAATCGCCACAATCATAATGCCGCTGACCTTCTTGAAGGAGAAGTTAAATTCCTCTGCAGCCTGGGGAATGGCGTCAAAGCCAACATAGGCCCAGGGCGCAATGGCAAAGGTTGCCAAAATGGCGGAGAGGATACCCCGGGTGCCCACGTGGGCAAAGTCGCCTATATTGGCGGTGGTGGCATTTGCCGCCATAGCAGCGGCTTTATCAAAGCCCCAAATGGGCTCTAAGTTCAAACCGCTGGACTTTGCGCTGACCACACCCGCAATTGTCAGGGTAACAACACTGACAATCAGCAAACAGGAAAGGACGGTCTGAATAAAGCCGGCCTTCTGGACGCCGAGAATGTTCAAATAGCCAAACAGCAATAAGATTCCCATCGCCAGAAGCATTTCGCCCATATAAATTTCAAAACCGGCAATGGAATAGTGGAAGCCGAATTTCAAAATATCGGCGTTGCCGTCAATGCCGTCCACAATCAGACCGATGGCGGTGCTGTTCATCGGTACGTTGGTCAGGTAAGCAGCCACCAAAAACCAGCCGCACAGATAAGCGGCGCTCTTGCCGAAGCAAGCCTTGGCAAAGGTAAATTCGCCGCCGGCCTTGGGGTACTTGGGTACCATATAGGCGTAGCTGGCAGCGATGATGATCATAACCAGCGCGCCCAGCACCATAGCAATGGCCGTGCCGGCCACACCGGAGTTGGGCAGGAACTTTTTGCCGGGGTTAATAAAGGAGCCCCAGCCGATGACACAGCCAAAGGCGATGGCCCAGACATTCATGGGCGAGAGCTGGCGTTTGAGGGTATTGTTATTTTCCATTGTAAGCACCTCTGTAAGTGTGAAAGTTAAAAAACTACAATCATTCTACAGCAAACGCCCCTGTTCGTCAAGGGTATTTTGTTCAAGCAAAGAAAAAAACATACAATACTTGAACAAAATGCCAGACAGACAGGGGCGCTATATCGGGTTTTTGTTCACAAAACCCGCTTATTTTGCGTATAGGGGGTCGATTTTCTTCAGCTCGCTGAAGGAGTCGATTTCCACAATATCCTCAAATTTACATTCCCGCACAGATACGGAATAATGCTCCTTCTTGTAAACCAGAGCGGTTTGCTCCCAGTAGCGCTCCTTGCCGCCGGGACTGGTGTATACCTCCTGCAGGTCGTTGGCAAGGTGTGCGCCTGCCTCCGCATCCCAGTAGGAGATGCCCACCATCTGGTGACAGTTGCGTCCGCCCACGGCTTCCTCGATGATAACGCCGTTGCTGTCGGTGTGCAGACACCAGTCGTCGGTAACCTCCACGGGGATACCCAGGAAATTGGAGGAGTATTCGTATTTGCGAATCAGCTTGGGATTGCTCAGCACCAAATCTGCCTCCAGTGCGTAGGCGTTCTGGAACAGGTAGCGTACGCATACGGCAGAGGAGATGTTGTTGGCTTCGTTGTAAATGGGGTTTTCGATAAACTTAATCTGGGGATATTTGTAAAGGAGCTGGTCAAACTGCTCACCCAAGTAGCCGCGGACAATGACGATTTCCGGAATTCCGGCGGCAACCACCGCGTCCAGCAGGGTGTCAATCATACGCACACCCTTGACCCGCACCAGAGGCTTGGGAGTGTTGAAGGTGATGGGTACCATACGGGAGCCGAAGCCGGCGGCTAAGAAGATAGCGCGTTTGACCCGATAGGGCTCTAAGGCGTCCAGACCCTGCTGGGTAATGCGCCCGTCGGCAATGAAACCGCTTTCGGTAAGGCTCTTGACAGCCTTGTTTACAGAGCCTAAGGATAATTTGGTTTTTTCTGCCAGCTCCCGCTGGGTCAGCGGAGCGTCGTTTTGGGTCAGCTCCACCAGAATGTCAAATTCTCTTTTGTTCATATCCGTGACTCCTTACCGGGCAAACTCGTCCTTGAGATATGCCTTATAGTAGTGATGGGCAATCCGTTTTTCTTCGGGAGGCAGCTGCATATAATCCCCGTAAATCATCTGCAGCAGGGTGTGGGTTTCCGCAGGTATGGGGAAGGATTCTCCTTCAAAAATCGCAGTTCTTCCCGGGTTGTACCATTCCTTTTCGCTCCACGTGAAGGAGTCAAACCACACAGTGCAGGCAACATATTTACTGTCTTCAAAGCTGACAGACCTTGCTTTTTTGTCCGCCATTACGGCAAAATGCTGGGGGCCGCGGAGCTTTACATAGCAGTAGCCGGCAAATTTTGCCAGTGTCCGCAGCAGTCCGCCGCTTTGACTGGAGCGGAATTGATCGGAGCCAGCCAATGCGGTGAGGGTTTGCGCCTTGCGGGTCATATGCAGGGTTGCCATTGCCTCCTCCGGGGTGTTTCCGCAGCCGTCTAAGGGGTAAATGTCCACAAACAGGCCCAGTCCGTACTCCACAACGCCCTCGTAGTCCACATAGTAGCGGGTGTCACACAGACGGGAAATGGGATAGATATACTGCTTGTCCGTCCGGCAGTTCATCAGCTTGTAGGGAGCAAGCTCCTGCGCGTGTTCGGTGCAGTAGCGCAGCAGAATCTCATAGTCCGGACGGGGCATACCCACGTCGATATCATCGTCCCAGGGGATAAAGCCCTGATGGCGCACCGCGCCGATCAGTGTGCCGTAGATCAAATAGTACCGCAGGTTCAGCTTTTCGCAAAGCTCCTTCAGTTTTTTCAGAACCTCAAATTCTACCAGCTGAATTTCCCGTAAGGATAGTTCTTTCATAGCGTTTCTTCCTTTTGTTCGTCGATTTTCCGTTCTCTCAGCATAATCCGCAGCAGCACAAGGGCCACGGGGATTACCACCACAGCGCACATACCCCACCGCAGGAGCAGGCTGTCAATCAGCCACAGATTCCAAGCCGCCAGTCCTGCCAGCGCCACGCACACCAAGCCAATCCATTTTAGCGGCAGCACAAAGAATTTCACCAGCTTGTAGGAGATAATGATATGCAGCAACAGATAACACACATAAGCAAACAGCGTGGTGTAGCCAACGGAGAGGAAGCCATAGCGGCGGATAAACACATAGTTCAGTGCAATATTGATAATGGCGGCGACCATTGTGCCAACCATAATAAAGGTGGTCTTCTTGGAGTAGTATTCAGAGGGCACGATGATGTTATACAAAAACAGGATAAAGGCGTCCAGCACCATGGGAATGGCTACGTATTTTGCCAGGTCATACTCCTGTCCGCCCAAAATCAGCACCAATTCCGGGGAAAGTGCCATAAGACCCACGGTGAGGATAAAGAACAGGCCCATCAGCTGCACAGATCGCTTTTGAATGGCAGGCCGGTCGCCCTCGTCCATACGGGCGTAGAACCAGGTGGTCCAGGCGGTGGCGATAGAGTCGGTGATGATGGCCAGCACCAGCTTGATGTTGCCTGCCAGAGAGTAGATGCCCGCAGGACGGTCACCTTCCATATTGCGGATCATAATTCGTCCGAACTGGGATAGCAGCACCTGAGAAATGCCGTGGGGAATGATGGGCAGACTGTAGGTAATGCCGAACTTCCAATACGCCCGGTCTACCCGGGGCTTTGCCCGCCGGTACATAGCCAGCAGAAGAATCAGAGCAATCACAAACAGGGGCACCATCGCGCCCACCATACGGCCCAAGGCTCTCTGGTTGCGGAAGCAGGTGAGAATCAGCACCAGAGAGACGCCGATGTTGAAAACAGAGCTGCAGCCGGAGACCAACAGGTATTTTTTATAGGCGTAATCCAGGCTGACGCGGGTGTTGTAAAGGGAAATCAGCGCGCTGGAGAAGCTGCCCAGTACCAGCAGGACCACCGCAATAGGCGGAATGGCCAGCAAATTGGCAAGGGAACGGTAGAACAGGGCTGTGATTCCCAGAAAAAGCACCGTATTTCCGATATAAAGCAGGGATATTGAGGAAACGTACCGGTCAATCTGTCCCCGGAACTCTAAATTCGCGCTGCGGATACTGGTGTGCAGCGCCAGTCCTAAAATTACCAGCAAAATGGTGTCGTAGGAGACAAAGGTGTTGTAAACACCGAACTCCTCGGGGGATAAAATCCGGCTAAAGAGGGGCAGGGTCAGAAAATTGATACCCTTAATCAGAATGTTGCCGATGGTATAACCGATGCCGGAACGCAAAGCTTTACTCTCTGACATATTCGCTCCTTAGAAATGGAAGGTCTCACCCAGACCCAGCCATTTTTGGTCCTTTTCGCTTAAGTTAAGGGGTGTGCCGTCAGCGAGGGCATAGCCCTCTGCACAGGCGCTGCCGCTATACTGTCCCACAAGCTCCGGCCAGGTAATGCCGATGGCAGGGTCGTTCCAGGCAAGACCGTCCTCGTCGTTTGCGTGGTAGAAATCGTCGCATTTGTAGCAGAATTCTGCCGTTTCCGACAGCACCAGAAAGCCGTGGGCAAAGCCCTTGGGAATCAAAAACTGCTTTTTGTTCTCCTCGGTCAGCTCCACGCCGTACCACTTGCCGTAGGTAGCAGAGCCGGCGCGCAGGTCCACAGCCACGTCGAACACCCGACCCTTGATGGCCCGGACCAGCTTGGTCTGGGGAAACTGCTTCTGGAAGTGCAGACCCCGCAGCACGCCCTTAACGGACATACTCTGGTTGTCCTGCACAAAGGGGATATCCAAACCGGCTTCCGCCATATCTCTCTGGCTGTAGGTTTCCATAAAATAACCCCGATTATCCCCGTGAACGGCGGGGGTGATGACACACAGGCCCTCAATGCCGCCGACATTTTTTTCTACTGTAATCTGTCCCATAGGATACTCCCTTAATTTGTGTTATTTTTGCAACAGCGCCACCAATATGCCGGCTGCACCGGCATAGTATGCCACCTCAGCCCGATTGTTTTTCAGGTCTTGCAGAAGCACAATACAGCCGGCAAGCAGCGCAAACATCAGATAGGTGAAGGTGCGCTGACCGGATTCGTACAGCGTGGCGGAAAAGCCCATCATCAAACGGGAGCCGCCGCCCAAAACAAGCAGACTCAGCAGAAGATACCGGTTGCTTGGGCTGCAGGTTTTGCATATAACCGCTACGGCGCAGCACAGGCTTAGGCAGGAAAATGCCAAGCCGAGAAAGCCGCCGGGGGTGGAAAGTGCCTTCATTTCCGCCAGGGGATAAAGGTAATGGACAAAGCGCTCCTTGCCCAGCGTGTTGGCAGCCAAAAAGCCCGCAAGGGGCAGGATAGAAACAACGCGGCACCACAGATTTCCTTTTACTTGCGCTGTGACAAACAGCAAAAAGAAGAAGAGAATGCAGACGGTGGTGTCGTCGAAGAATATATGGGCAACGGTGGCGGTAAAGCCGCGATAGAGCTTTTTGCCAATGCTCCAGTTTGCGAATTCCGGGAGATACCACTGCATTTCCGAAGGGTCATTCATACGGTTCAAGTGACCCGGGAGCAGGAACATAACAACGTACCCGGCCAGCGCCACAAGGAAATAGGCGGCAACCCATAAAATAACCTGCTTGCTTTTCTTCGACAGGAAAATCACATACAATAGCAGCAATAACAGCCCGCCCACCAGAATGCAGGCGGCCTGATCCTGATTGAGGATATAAGCGCATACCGGCAGTAACAGAAAATGCCGGTAAAGGGGGATTTTCTGCCCCTGACAGAGCGCCTTTAATTGGCAGGCGACCAGCAGCAGACCCGTCAGCGGATACAGATAGTTGGCGCAGGTGGAAATATAGCCGGCTGTTCCCAGATACCACAGAGGAAAAATCGCCAAAAGACCGCAGGTCAGCAGCGCCGCCCGGGGGGATTTGTCGGTAAACAGGTGATTCAGCAGCGCGGCAACCAGCACGAATACGCCGGTGTTAAAGACCCGCCACAGTGTAAAGGGCAGGCAACAGAATAAAAATGCCAGATAATCCGTGAAGATTTTGCCGTTGTAAGCGTACAGCACCAGAAAATGCTCCCAAAAGCCACGGATTCCCACAGCGGTTTCCAGGAGGTCTGCGTCATCTCCGCGAATGCCGACGAGCATATGGCACAGCAGCATATACACCCCAAAGCAGAGGTATATAGCCGCGGAATACAGGCGTTCTGTCTTTTTGCCGATCATTGGGCAAGCTCCTTCAAATAACGCGCTAAGGCGTCCTGCCAGGTGGGCAGGGGCGTAAAGCCGTTTTCCGCCAGCTTGGACTTATCCAACCGGCTGTTAAAGGGACGGGCAGCCTTGGAAAGACCGTACTCGGCGGTGGTCACAGGCATCACTTTCGTGGTGTAGCCTGCCTGCCGGAAGATTTCGCAGGTGAAATCGTACCAGCTGATATAGCCGCCCTCGTTGGTGGCGTGGTAGTAGCCGTATTTTTCGGACTCTGCCATATCCACCAGCAGCCGGGACAGGTCATAGGTGTAGGTGGGCGTACCGATCTGGTCGCAGACCACCCGCACGGTATCGTGGTTTTTGCCCACGGAGAGCATTGTCTTGATAAAATTCTTGCCGTTAAGACCGAACACCCAGGCAATCCGCACGATAAAGTACTTGTTTAGGGTGTTTGCCACTGCCAGCTCGCCCTCCAACTTGGTCTGACCGTACACGTTCAGAGGCTTGTAGTCCTTGCAGTCCGGTTGCCAGGGGGTATCGCCCTGTCCGTCGAAGACGTAGTCGGTGGAAATATAAATCATTTTGCAGTCCAAAGCCTTGCAGACGTTTGCGATGTTCTGGGTGCCGCCGGCGTTGATTGCCCGCACCAGAGCCACCTTGTCATCGTCCTCTGCCATATCCACGGCAGTCCACGCGGCGCAGTGTACCACCACGTCGGGGGCAATTTCTGTCAGTGTGGCGGAAACGGCAGCGGCGTCGGTGATGTCCAGACTGACATACCGGCACTTGGTGACGGCAGAGCCGTCCTGCACGCCGGCATATTCCGGTGCGATGTCGCTGCCAACGGCACTGTAGCCCCGGCTGCAAAGCTCATTTACCACATCGTGACCCAACTGACCGGCCACGCCGGTGACAAATACTTTCATATAATACGCTCCTTACCGGTTGCCGTACATTTTTTCGTAGTAGTTCTGGTACTCGCCGGAGATGATGGTCTGCCACCACTCCTTGTTGTCCAGATACCAGGCGATGGTCTTCTGAATGCCGTCGGCAAACTTGGTCTCCGGCAGCCAGCCCAGCTCGGAATGAATCTTGGTGGGGTCGATGGCGTAACGCATATCGTGACCCTTCCGGTCGGTTACGTAGGTAATCAGGCTCTCGGGCTTGCCCAGCGCCTTGCAGATAATCTTCACAATGTCGATGTTCTTCATCTCGTTGTGACCGCCGATGTTGTACACCTCGCCCACACGACCCTTGTGAATAATCAGGTCGATGGCCTTGCAGTGGTCCTCCACGTACAGCCAGTCACGGACGTTCAGACCCTCGCCGTAAACAGGCAGAGGCTTGTCGGCCAGGGCATTTGCAATCATCAGCGGAATCAGCTTCTCGGGGAAGTGATAAGGGCCGTAGTTGTTGGAGCAGCGGGAAATGGTCACCGGCAGACCGTAGGTGCGGTGATAGGCCATAACCAGCAGGTCCGCGCCCGCCTTGGAGGAGGAGTAGGGAGAGGAGGTGTGAATGGGGGTCTCCTCGGTGAAGAACAGGTCGGGACGGTCTAAGGGCAGGTCGCCGTAGACCTCGTCGGTGGAGACCTGGTGGTAGCGGGTGATGCCGTACTTCCGGCAGGCGTCCATCAGCACCTGTGTGCCTAAAATATTGGTCTGCAGGAAGGTTTCGGGATTCTCAATGGAGCGGTCCACGTGGGTCTCGGCGGGGAAGTTCACCACCATATCGGGGTATTCTTCCTCGAACAGCTTGTAAACGCCCGCCCGGTCGCAGATGTCCAGCTTCACAAAGCGGAAATTGGGGTTATCCATCACGGGCGCTAAGGTGGACAGGTTGCCGGCATAGGTCAGCTTATCCAGACACACAATGCGGTAATCCGGGTACTTGCCCAGCATATGGAATACGAAATTCGAGCCGATAAAGCCGGCGCCGCCGGTTACGATAATGGTCATAGCAGTTCTCTCCTTAATGTTTATGAATCAAACGGAGCTTATCTTCTGCCACACGGCGCAGGTGTTCTCCGTAGGGGGATTTGCCGTAGGCGTCAGCGGCGGAAAGCAGCTGCTCTTTGTTAATCCAGCCCTTGACATAGGCGATTTCTTCCGGTGCGGAAATCTGGACATTCTGCCGGCTCTGGTTCATTTCCACGAACTCAGCAGCCTCCAGCAGGCTCTTGAATGTGCCGGTGTCCAGCCAGGCAAAGCCGCGACCCAGCAGCTCCACGCTAAGACTGCCGTCCTGCAGGTACATATCGTTTAAGGTAGTGATTTCCAGCTCGCCGCGGGCAGAGGGCTTCACCTGCTCCGCTCTGGCGGCGACGCCCTTGGGGTAGAAGTACAGACCGGTAACGGCATAGTTGGACTTGGGGCACTTGGGCTTTTCCTCAATGGAGATTGCCTTGCCGGTGTCGTCAAACTCCACCACGCCGAAGCGCTCCGGGTCGTGGACGTGGTAGCCGAACACGGTGGCCCGGCCGTTTTCCGCGTTCTCGCAGGCACGGGCAAGAATGGCGCTGAAGCCGTTGCCGTAGAAGATGTTGTCACCCAGCACCATCGCGCAGGTGTCGTCGCCCACAAATTCCTTGCCGATGATAAAGGCCTGCGCCAGACCGTCGGGAGAGGGCTGCACCGCGTAGCTCAAATTCACGCCGTAGCGGCTGCCGTCACCCAGCAGCTCCTGAAAACGGGGGGTGTCGCTGGGGGTGGAGATAATGAGAATATCCCGAATGCCCGCCAGCATCAGGGTAGACATAGGGTAGTAAATCATCGGCTTGTCATAGACAGGCAGCAATTGCTTAGAGGTAACCAGAGTCAAGGGATAAAGACGGGTGCCGGAGCCGCCGGCTAAGATAATACCTTTCATTACATTGCACTCCTTTTAGCTATCCTTGGTTTTTACAATTGTTACGCAAGATGCAAGGAACATAATAAGCACAAGTCCCCAGAACATCCACGTCTGGAACAAACTCATCCACACGGAGAAGAAGCACATTGCGACAGGTGTCATAGTAACACCCAATGCCAGCAACGCGAAAACACCTTTGCTCTTTTCATACCAACTCTGGATTATGCCAAAGCCAAACGCCCAAAGGGGCATAAGCACCAAAATTCCCCAGAAACCGAAGTCATAGTATGCATCGCCTACGATGTTTATCGTGTTCAAATGGGGTCTGACTTTATAATAGGGGTGTGAATCAATTACTTCGTCCACCCAGTCCATTCTGAGGATGACATTGAACGGCACAAGCTGTCTGGCGCCGTAGGTGAAGTCGTTTACATTTTTCACTGCCAGATTAAAGTTGTCGTGGGAGACCGTCAGGTAGCTGTAAACGAAGGCGGCAGAGCCGGACAGCTGAAACTCCACGGGCTTTTCGGTGGGAGAATCCGTTGCATCTGTGGAACCGGGTTCATCGCTGGGTTCGGTTGCCACGATTTTAGACGGTTCAAAGTAGCCGAGCAGATCGTCCTCGGAATATCCGCGAGCTTCGGTTCCCACGGCGTAGAACACCAGCGTGACGGCGGTACAAAGCGCCAGAACCCAAAGCTTTTTTCTGTGCAGATAGAAAATCGCGGTTAAAAGAGAGACTGCCGAGGTCAGGAACATACCGCGGGATACCACCAGCATAGGGAACAAAAACGTGGAGTAAAGAATGCTGAGAATCAGAAAAATCTTTTTCCACACAGGAAGCTTCTGGGTAAACAGGGTATAGTAGCACAGACCGGAGATCATAGTCGCGGCAGTAGAAAAGATATGAAATCTCGTATAAAAGTTAAGATATGCGTCTGTATTGGTAGAGAAATAAGGAATATATCCCCGGATTGCCACATTGGCGGCAAAGCAACCCATACCCACCAGCGTTACAACAAAACAAACCCAAAACAGCCGCGCAGGCCGCAGAGCAAATTTGATTTTTCCAAACGTCCGGTCTTTTTGTCCGGAAACGCGCTCCTGCAAAATGCCGCCCCAGCCCAGCCCGTAGCTGGAAGCAAGAATGAACAGGGCGTAGGCCACAGCCAGGTACAGCCAGGTTTTGTATTCCCAAACTGTCTGATAGTCGGTAAGCCGGAAGGAGGCAAGACCGATTGTTACCAGCCAGGTGGCGGAAAAAACCGCCCGCAGATCCCACCAGTTTTTCCGGGCAATAAAGGAAAACCAGAAGTAAAGGGTTACGGCGCAAACAATCAGTATCAGTCCCGGCAGAAATCGGCTGGAGGGAGAAAGCGCGCCGCACAGTACCAGCGCTCCTGTTCCCAACAACAGACCGGGCAGGCTTTTTTTTGTTTGAACAAGACGTAGCCGTTCCATCATAAAAGTTTAATCTCCTTATTTTGAAAAATGAGAGGGTGTGTTATCACAGCTCGGATCGGTCACCAAACAGAATCAGCCAGATATCACAAAGCAGCGACACCGGACGCAACAGACCGCTGCGGTCGGGGAAATATACCTTCAGCAGACTGCGCAGATTGCGCTGCCGCAGAGCGCGTTCTCTGGCCTGCGCTTTTTCCAGACGGTAGTCCAGCATACAAAGAGTATCCTGCGAGAGGGGCAGCGCCGCGTCCATCAGCTGCTCTAAATACCGGTTATAGGCATTCATATCCCGCAGCTTGGTCTTTAAGTTCAGCATTTTGAAAATGCGGTGCTCTTCGTTGGCGGTGTTGTTATCGTGGCGGCGGTGGAAAGCGCCCACATAGTCGTAGGTGTAGAAGCTGCCGGAATCCGAAGCACACAGCGCCAGAGCAAAATCGTGGGGCGCTCTGGCAGGGTAGAGCTTTTCTTGCCACTGCATAAGAAACTCTCTGCGCACGCACATGAGCATACCGGTCCAGCTGAGCGTCCGCAAAACCTGCGCCGGTGTGACAGCAGTGATTGCGCCGGTTTCGCTGCTTTCTTCAATCAGCATACCGTGGAGCGCCTCGCCTTTTGCGTCGATAACGCCGCCCTTGCACAGCAGCAGGGAAATATCCTGACGCTGGGCCATCACTGCATTCATTTTCTCCAGTTTGTCCGCTTTCCATAAATCGTCCTGGTCGCACATATAAATCAGGTCCGTATTGCAAAGGGACATCGCCTTGTAGAAATTCTTGGCGTAGCCTAAGTTTTCCTCGTTGATATGCAGCTGCCAGCGACCGTACAGGTCGTGCTTTTCAATGTAGCGGCGGACGATGGAGACGGTGTTGTCCTTGGAGCCGTCGTCGCACAGCACCACCTGATCCGCCGGACAGGTCTGCAGCCGCAGGCTGTCCAGCTGCGCTTCTACGAAACGGGCGCCGTTATAAAGGGCAATGGCAATTCCTACGGTCATATCAGCGTCCCTCCTTGGCACTTTTCAGCAGTTCCTCAATGACCAGCGCCCAGCTGCTAACGGTTTCTTCTGTTTTTTGGAAGGTCTCCTTGCGGACAATTTCTCCCGAAATCACCTTTTCCATCAAATCGGCAAGCTCTGCGGGGTCAAAGGGGTTAAAATAATAGGCATTTTCATAATCGCCCAGCACCTCGTGGGCGAAGGGCAGGTCCGCGGCAAGGACGATGGCGCCCATCTGGGCAGCCTCCACCAGCGGATAGCCGAAGGACTCGATGTAAGACGGGAACACCAGCGCACCCTCGCAGAACTGGTGCAGCACCTCTTGCCTGGGAATCTGACCCAGATACACCATACCCTTCTGGGGCGCTTTGGGAGGAACGGTCACCCGCACCTCGAAATCAACACCCTTGCTTGTCAGCATTTCTGCGGCGGCGCGGATACAGTCGATGTTCTTGTAGGGCATATCGGAGGTGGGAAAGAAAAACAGATCATTTCTGCGCACTTTCTCCACCCGGAAGCGGCC
Organism: Faecousia sp.; assembly: GCA_045635645.1. Taxonomy (GTDB): domain Bacteria; phylum Bacillota; class Clostridia; order Oscillospirales; family Oscillospiraceae; genus Faecousia. The sequence goes on from JAZTWB010000036.1 coordinate 23,407, forward strand.
CAAATCCTCCACATTGGGGGCGATTTTTGCAATTTTGTCGGTGGAAACACCGCTCTTTTTGGCAACGGCCTGCCGCATCCACTCGGTCTGGACAATGAGCTTGTCCGCCTTTTTCACCGCGGCGCGAATCACACCGCCGATCAGGTGCTGATACATTGCCAGCTTCCGCTCGTCGGCTTTCAGGAAGGAGTAGTTCTTCACATCCTGGAAGGGCAGCAGGTTATGCTGATAAGCCACCTGGGGGGCGCAAACGCCGTAGGTGATGGTGTTTTGCAGGGAAAACACCACGTCCGGCTGCAGGTCGTTGATAAATTTTCTTCCCGTAAGAAAATCAAACTGCAGACGCTTTAAATAGCTTTGCTTGATTTGGGGCAACTTGATTACGTGGATACAGTCGGTGGGCGCAATGTAGTCATCGCTCACCAAAAAATACCACTCGTTTTGGGTGTCGTTGTCCCGAATGTACTCATAAAAATCCTTTAAAACGGTCAGGACGCCCAAGCTGCTGGCGGCAATATCGTTAACAACAATTCTCATTGGTATACTCCTGCTTTATTTTTCTGCAAGACCCTTCTGTTCCAGCGCAGCGGTAAGGTTTTCGGAAAACACGTCAAAGGCAAACAGCTTACAGAACACGTCCAGTGTGTTTTTGCCCATAGCCGCGCTGTCGCAGGCGAGGATTTCCTTGGCGGTTTGCGCCAAATCTTCCCGCTTGACATTCACGCCGATGCCGGCTTTCTCCACCAGTCGCTCCGTGTCGCCGCCGATGGTGTTGATAATGGGCAGTCCGCCGGCAAAGTAGTCAACAGACTTCATCGTCAGACCGATGCACACGGAATCCTTCATAATGTTAAGACCAAAGCTGCACCGGTCGAAAATTGCCTGTTTTTCGGCACTGTCGTAGATTTTTCCGTGGAAAATCACCTCTGCGCCCGTTTTCTGCACCGCAGATACAAAGTTCTCTCTGGACTCGCCGTCGCCGATGATGTGCAGCGCCGTGGGGCGCAGGGCGTTCAGCTGCCCGATGAGGGCGGAGATGGTGGGAATGTCGATAATGTTGTTGATTGCGCCCAAATAGCACAGCTGCAGCTTTTCGCTTACAGGCGCGGTACATTCCTGGGCGGTGGCTTCCGGGCGGCACAGGTGCAGCGTCCTGCTGTCAGTACCTGCAAGGAAGCGCTCCAGCTTTTCCTTGAACAGGTCGCACTCGGTCAGCACCAAATCTGCTGCGGGCAGACCTTTGTTCCGGAACCGCGCCCATACGCCGAAGGGCAGCTTGAGAAGCTGCTTGGCGCGGCTGTTGGGGAAGCTTTCCGGCCACAGGTCGAAAATGTCAAAAATCACCGCTGTTTGCGGATTTTTCCGCTTATAGCGGGCGGCCTCCCGACACAGACTGTTGGGAGGCACTTCCACATACAGCAGATCCGGGCGGAGCTGCTGTACGGTCTTCATAGCATCTTTGGCAAAGCGGATATGGGATAAAATCCGCTGAGGGGAGATGTTTTTGGTATAGCGTTTCGTGGGAATCTGGATGCAGTGGGGCATATCCACCTTATGGCGCTTTTTAGAGGTGTGGTGAAAGTCCGAAGTGATGTAGGTGCAGTCATACCCGGCAGTCTGCAATACCGATTCAATATAACGGGTGCGCTCTGCGTAGTGATGGGTGCAGCTGATACAAACGGCTTTTTTCATAAATACACCTCTGTGTTATTTTCCGGACAGGGCTTCTTCCTTGTCGTGCTCCTCGTGCATTTTGTGGAGCAGCTCTTCTTTCTTGCGCTCGTTTTCCTCCACCTTGTCAAAGCCCTCGGTGCTCTCCTTGGTGAGCATAATGCGAATGGTCATCAAAATCAGCTTGATGTCTAAGATAAGGGAGTAGTTTTCAATATACATCAGGTCCAGACGGAGCTTGTCGTAGGGAGAGGTGTTGTACTTTCCGTAGACCTGGGCGTAGCCGGTGAGACCGCCCTTGATTTTGGTGCGGAAATCGAATTCGGGAATCTCCGCGCCGTACTTTTCCATATGCTCCACACGCTCCGGGCGGGGACCGACGATGCTCATATCGCCCTTAATGATGTTCAGCAGCTGGGGCAGCTCGTCCAAACGGGTGGCGCGGGTAAACCGGCCAACCTTGGTGATTCTGGGGTCCCGGTCGGTGGCGGGAATGGAGATGCCCTCCTTTTCCGCGTCCACAATCATACTGCGGAACTTGAGAATATCAAACACCGTGCCGTCCAATGTTGCCCGGGCCTGCTTGTAGAACACGGGGCCGCCGTCTTCCAGCTTGATGGCCAGAGCCACCAGCAGCATAATGGGCGCGGCAATAATGGCAACGGGAATACAAATCAGCAAATCCATAATCCGCTTGCAAATCCGCTGGGAGGGGGTCAGACCGTTGCCCTTGACCAGCAGCAGCGGCGTGTCGAACAGGGAGATGTCGGTAGCGCCACGGACAATGATGTCAGTCAGCTTAGGGGTGACGTAGGCGCGGATTTTGTTGCGGTAGCAGAATTTCAGAATGTCGTTGCGAATCTGGGCGGCGCAGTCGTTAATGATGACCGCGTCATACTTGACAATTTGCTCGCAGATACTCTCAAAGCCGTCCTCTACGGAGATAATCTTGGAGATGTGGTACTTGTCGGGGCGGGTTTCCATTTTGAATTTCAGGGTGACCGCATCGTCCCGACCCAGAATCATTACCATACGCTTGGGAATGTAGATGCGGTGGTACAGCCAGGAGAAAAAGATCACGCAGAACAGGGAAACCACCGCGCCCACTACCAACAGCATTAGCATCGGCATAGGAGAAATCAGCACATTGGCGATAAGGCACAGCTGCCAATAGGTGATAAAATTGGCGATAAACAGGGAAATCATTTGGGACAGCAGTACTTCGGACATCTTAAGATATCCGAATTTAAAGCCGTCAAAGGCGAAAAACAGCACCAGCGTCAGCAGTGCGTACACGCCGGTAAGCACGTACTTGCCGTAGCCGAAATAGGCGGGAAACAGGTCTGGCTCATAGCCGTGCCGCCATACCAGATAGTAGGCGCAGGCCAGTGCAAAAATTTCCAAAAAACCTTCTGCAGTACGAATTAAGCTTTTTACGCCGGAGATTTGTTTCTTTTTGTGCTCCATAGTAATATACTCACTCTCTGTTTTATTTTTGAAACATTGACCGTACGGTCAGTGCGTAACTGAGTCATTATAAGCCGACTGTATTATAGCATATGATGCCGCAATTTGCAACCTTTTGGGGGAAATTGCGGTCAGGGAAAGAAAAACAGAAATAGGATTTTTTGAAATGCAAGAAAAAAACCGGGCATATCCTTGGGCAACACTCCATAAGGAAGTAATGCCCGAAAAGGCGTATATTCCCGCCATTCGGCGTTAAAAATGCTCAAAATACACCAAGTATTTCTGCGCTTTTTGCCTTGAATGGCAGAAATCTCCATCCTTTTCGGGTGCTACGCAGTTTTGAAGTGGTAATTTTTTTGATTAACAAATAACAAAATCTCCGGAATACTGACGTATTTCGGAGATTTTTTATGCAGTTAAGCGAAAAAGGGACCGTTCAAAACCAATACTTCCTTATGGAGCGTTGCCCTTGATATACCCGGTAAAAAGTCAAATTCTGGCATTTTCCATTGTTTTTCCCAAGGAGTAGTAGAACACACTGTCTCTTGCCGGTGACAGCTGGGAAATCAGTCCGCGGGTGGCGTAGACCGCGTAGCTGCGGAACAGCACGGGACACAGCAGTCCCTGGTCCATCACGGTTTTGTGCAGGGTAAAGTAGTTGCCGTGGTTTTCCAGCGCCTGCAGACTCAGCGCGTAGGCGCCCAAATCGTTTACGCCGCCCCAGCTAAGGGCGCCGTAGGTGGCGAAGAAGGCGGACAGGTCCATATTGGGCGACAGACGGGTCTGGCCCAAATAGATGTCGTAATTGCGGTATTTCAGCGCCTCGGTGTAGGCGTTGCCGGAAAGCTGCTTCATTTCCACTTCCAGACCGCCGGCTTCTATCATTTCGGCAATGTGACGCGCCACACGCAGCCGCAGGCTGTCGTCGCTGTTGACCAAAAATACCACCTTGCTGCCCACCATACCGGCGCTGCTGACCGCTTCGGCAAATTTTGCGCCGTCATAGCGGTAGCGCTGGGCAAGGCTCTGGCTGTAGTAGGGAAACAGCGGGGACGCGGGCAAGGTTGCGCTGCGGGCAAAGCCCCGGTAGTATTCCTCTACCAGCAGATCCCGGTCGATGGCGTAGGTCAGACCGATGCGGATTAAATCCTTGGAGAAGACCTCGCTGTCGGCGCTGGTGGCAAGGTACAGGAAAATGCCGTTTTCGCAGTCCCACAGCTCATAGTCGCAGCGGTAGTCGGCGTACCGGTCGGAGCCGGGGTCGGCGCATACTAAGGACAGGTCGAAAAATTCAAACTGATCCCGGATATGGGTGGTAGACTCCGCGGCAAACAGGGTAATCGTGTCGGCGGCAATGGGCATTTGGGGGCTACACCACCAGTCGGTGCGCTTGCGCAGACTCTCCCCGCCGGCGGCGGACACCAGTACATACGGACCGGTGCCGATGGGGCGCTCCAAATCCACCTGCGATGCCTTGACAATGGGAATGTCCAATAGCAGCGGCAGATTTTCCATAGGGGTGTCCAGATTTAAGGTAATGCTGTCACTGCCTGCAACAATCTCCGTGATATGGAGAAAACGGCCGCTGTAAAAAACACTCTGCCGGGCAGCCTCCAAACTGGCATATACGTCCTCCACCGTCAGCACAGTGCCGTCGGAGAAGGTGGCATTTTCCAGATAGAAGGTGTAGCTCTTTGCGTCCTCCGTGGCGGAGTAGCTTTTGCACAGCTGGGGCTCGGTGACGTAATTTCTGTCGGAAACGAACAGGCTTTGATACAGAAGGGTAAGCAGCGCCCGGTTGGTAAAATCGGTGCACAGGTAGGGATTTAAGGAACGCTCGGCATAGTAAGGCAGACGCAGCTGCTTGGCCTGCTCCTCCTGGGGCGGGGCAATATGCTCGCCGGTGTAGTTTTCGTCATAGTTTAGACCGTCGCCGGTGGGGGTGTACTGACCGCCGCTGCCCTTGCAGCCGGCAAGACACAGACACAGGCATAAAATCAGCGCTAAGAGCCGTTTCATAAAATCCCTCCCTTCTGTAGAAATTGTTTTTACATATCGGTGGTTTTGTCCTTCTGCATACAGCACTTTTTGTACTTTTTACCGCTGCCGCAGGGACAGGGGTCGTTGGGACCCACCTTGTTGGAGACCTTCACAGGCTGCTTCTTCACGGACGTGTCCGCAGCGCCCACGGCGCCGGTCTCCTTGGCGACTTTCTCCCGCTTTACCTCCTGCGCAGGACGCAGCTGCACCAGGAACAGCCGGCGGACGGTCTCCTCCCGAATGGAATTGACCATTGCCTCGAACATCTGGTAGCCCTCTTCCTTGTAGGCGATGACCGGGTCGTGCTGACCGTAGGCCCGCAGACCGATGCCCTGCTTCAAATCGTCCATCGCGTCGATGTTGTCCATCCAGTACTCGTCCACCACCCGGAGCATAATCACCCGCTCTAATTCCCGCATCGTGGCTTCGCCCACACGGGTTTCTTTCTGGCGGTAGGTTTCCAGCGCCAGGTCATAAATATTCTCAGACAGCTCTGCGGGGGTATCACCTGCCAAGGGCGTGCCGGCGGGGAAATAGATGCCGCTTAAGGACTTACCCAGCGCGGAAAGACAGTCGCTGTCAATCTGACCGCCGGTCTCAGCGGTGGCGTCGGCCACGGCAGAATCGATTACGTTGCGGAGCATACCCAGAACGCTTTCCTGCAAATCCTCTCCGTCCAGCACCTTCTGCCGCTGGGCGTAGATGACCTCCCGCTGGGTGTTCATCACGTTGTCGTACTCCAGCACATTCTTTCTGGAGCGGAAGTTCCGGCTCTCCACACTGCGCTGGGCGTTTTCCACCGCGCCGGAGAGCATTTTTGCGTCAATGGGGGTGTCCTCGTCTAAGCCTAAAGAGTCCATAATGCCCATAATCCGGTCCGAGGAGAACAGGCGCATCAAATCGTCCTGCAGGCTCAAATAGAACTTGCTTTCGCCCGGGTCACCCTGACGGCCGGAACGGCCGCGAAGCTGGTTGTCAATCCGGCGGGATTCGTGGCGCTCGGTGCCGATGATGAACAGGCCGCCCGCGTCACGCACCTTCTGGGCCTCCTCGGCCATTTCGGCTTTGTACTTGGCAAGAAGCTCTGCATAATGCTTGCGCACGGCAAGGATTTCGCTATCTTCGGTTTCGGAGTAGGCGTTTGCCTGGGCAATCAGCTCTTCGGCAAGACCTTCCTTGCGCAGGTCACTCAGCGCCATAAATTCCGGGTTGCCGCCCAGCATAATGTCCGTGCCGCGGCCTGCCATATTGGTGGCGATGGTCACTGCACCGAATTTGCCCGCCTGGGCAACAATCTGGGCTTCCTGCTCGTGGAACTTGGCGTTAAGCACGTTGTGGGGAATACCCGTGCGCTTGAGAAGCTTGCTTAAAAGCTCACTTTTTTCAATGGAGACCGTGCACACCAGCCCCGGCTGATCCTTTTCGTGGCAGGCGGCCGCCTGGGCGATGATGGCGCGGAATTTGCCCGCTTCGGTTTTGTAAACTGCATCGTGGCGGTCGATTCTGGCAACCGGGCGGTTGGTGGGAATCTCCACCACGTCCAGCCGGTAAATGGCGGCAAATTCCTCTTCCTCGGTCAGCGCCGTACCGGTCATACCGGAGAGCTTGTCATACAGCCGGAAGAAGTTCTGGAAGGTGATGGTGGCAAGGGTCTTGCTCTCCTCGGCAACCCGCACCCGCTCCTTGGCCTCGATGGCCTGATGCAGACCCTCGTTGTACCGTCTGCCGTACATCAGTCGGCCGGTGAATTCGTCGACAATGATAATCTCCCCGTCTTTAATCACGTAGTCGATGTCCCGCTTCATAAGACCACGGGCCTTCATCGCCTGGTTCACGTGGTGGGAGATGGTGGTATTTTCCGGGTCGGCAAGGTTTTCAATGCCGAAGAACTTCTCCGCCTTGGCAATACCGCTGGCGGTGAGGGAGACAGAGCGGGATTTTTCGTCTACAATGTAGTCGCAGTCGTAGTTGTCCTGCTCCTCTTTTTCGTCAGTTTTGGCAAAGACCAGCTTTTTCATACCGGCAACCAGCATATCCGCCATTTCGTACAGCTTGGAGGAGTCCTCCCCCTTGCCGGAGATAATCAGCGGCGTCCGGGCCTCGTCGATTAAAATGGAGTCCACCTCGTCCACAATGGCGAAGGCGTGTCCCCGCTGGACAAGCTCGGATTTGTAGATAGCCATATTGTCCCGCAGGTAGTCAAAGCCCAGCTCGTTGTTGGTGCAGTAGGTGATGTCGGCGGCGTAGGCCTCCCGCCGCTGGGCGGGGGTCATACCCGGCACTACCAGACCCACGGACAGGCCCATAAACCGGTGGACCTTACCCATCCACTGGGAGTCGCGGGTGGCAAGGTAGTCGTTGACGGTGACCACGTGAACGCCCCGTCCGGTGAGTGCGTTCAAATAGCAGGGCAGAACAGCCACCAGCGTCTTGCCCTCGCCGGTCTTCATTTCCGCAATGCGGCCTTGGTGGAGAACGATACCGCCGATGAGCTGCACAGGATACGGGCGCATACCCAGCACCCGCCAGGCGGCCTCCCGAATGGCGGCAAAGGCCTCGGGGAGAATGTCGTCCAAGGTCTCGCCTTGGGCAAGACGTGCCTTAAAAAGGGCGGTTTTGCCCTGTAATTGCTCCTGAGAAAGGGCTTTGTATTCTTCCTCCAGTGCCAGAATTTGGTCGATTAGAGGTTGGATTTTTTTGATTTCCCGCTCCGAGCGGGTGCCGAACAGCTTGGAAATGAGTCCCATATTGCGCTCCTTTGGGCATAATTTTTCTCATTATAACACACTTGCGCGGAAAATAATAGAAGAATTTGTGAATACGGCAAAAAAGAAGCAGGGGTGAGCAACACTCACCCCTGCAGATTCGCAATGTCTTTTATTACTTCGCCGGCGATAATCATACCCGCGGCGGCGGGCACAAAGCACACCGAGCCGGGCAGGGCGTTGCGTCCCTCCGGCAGCTCCGCCCACGCCGGGTCGTCCGGCGGCAGGTCGGGACAAATGGGGTCTTCCGTGGAATAGACCACCTTCAGCCGGTCAATGCCCCGCTTTTTGCACTCCTTGCGGATAATCCGTGCCAGCGGACACACAGAGGTTTGGGAAATATCCGCCACACGGAAGGCGGTGGGGTCTAATTTGTTGCCGGTGCCCATAGAGCTGATAATGGGCGTGCCTGCGGCCTTTGCCGCTTGAATCAGCATCAGCTTTCCGGTGACGGTGTCAATGGCGTCCACCACGTAATCGTACCCAGAAAAGTCAAATTCCCCCGCTGTCTCCGGCAGATAGAAGGTCTTTCTGGGGTGGACGCGGATTTCGGGATTGATGGCGCGAACACGCTCCGCGGCGGCAAACACCTTGTCCTGCCCCACGGTTTCCCGGGTGGCAAGAATCTGCCGGTTGATATTACTCAGGCTGACGGTGTCGTGATCCACAAGGGTCAGTTCTCCGATGCCGCTGCGGGCAAGGGCTTCCGCCACATAACCGCCCACACCGCCTAAGCCGAACAGCGCCACGTGGGCATCGCGGAGCTTATCCATCGCGTTCTCCCCCAGCAGAAACCGGGTACGGGAATAGGGATCCATAGCTATCCCTCCTTTTGAAAGTATCCTATCACAATTCCCAAAAAGTGTCAAACAGAGGTTGAAACTTCCCCCCGTTTGCGGTATGATACCCGTTAGAAAGGATCGTGATACTGTGAAAAACCGATATAAGGAACTTTGGAAGGTGTTTGCCACCTTTTTCAAAATCGGCGCGTTTACCTTCGGCGGCGGCTATGCGATGATTCCGCTGATTCAGAAGGAAGCGGTGGAGACCCACGGCTGGGTCACAGACGAGGATATTCTGGACATCATCGCCATCGCCGAATCCACCCCCGGCCCCATCGCCATCAACTCGGCCACCTTCGTGGGCTACCGCACCTGCGGCGTGCTTGGCTCTGTGTGCGCCACCCTGGGCGTGGTGCTGCCGTCCTTTGTGCTGATATATGCCATTTCCTTTGTGCTGAGCCGTTTTCAGGAGCTGAAGGCGGTGCAGTACGCTTTCCACGGCATTCGCGCCGGTGTGCTGGCGCTGCTGTGCAAGGCGCTGTGGGGTATGTACAAGAAGAACAAGAAAAACGCCGTGGCGTATATCATTATGGCAGGCTCGTTCCTGCTGACCGCTGTGCTGGACGTAAGTGTCCTGCCGGTGCTCATTGGCTGCGCGGTCTTTGGCCTTGTCACGGCAAAGGCGATGGAAAGGCGGGTGCAGAAATGATTTATTTGGAGTTATTTTTCACCTTCTTTATGATTGGCGCGTTCACCTTTGGCGGCGGCTACGCGATGCTGCCGCTGATGCAGGAGCAGGTGGCAAAGCACTGGGGGGATATTATCTCCCAGGAGACCATCACAAACTTTATTGCCGTCAGTGAATCCACCCCCGGCCCGTTCGCTGTCAATATGGCAACCTACATCGGCTCGGAGGTGGGCGGACTGCTTGGCTCTGCCTGCGCCACCTTAGGTGTGGTTGTACCCAGCTTTGTGGTGATACTGATTGTTGCCAAGTGCTACGAAAAGTTTCAAAGCTCCGCTGTGGTCAAGGGCTGTATGACCGGACTTAAGCCTGCGGTGGTGGGACTTATCGGCGGGGCAATTTTGTCCGTGGCGGCAGAGGTGTTCTTCCCGAGCGGCGTGACCCTTGCCCGGCTGCAGACACCGTCTGTGTATTTGTCGTTAGGCATTTTTGCCGTGACGCTGACGCTGGCACTGAAAAAGGTCCACCCGATTATTCTCATTGTGCTGTCCGCGGCTGCGGGCATCGCCATTGGCTACCTTGGATTATGGTAAAAACAAGACCCCGCTGCACACGCAGCGGGGTCTTTCGCAAAGAGAGATAAAAAAGAAGAGAGGTAGAAAGAGTGAAAGGGTTTCGTTCCTTTCACGTCCTATGGTAACGGGGGATTTTGAACACCCCGTGACGGAAATAAAAATATTTTGTGACGTTTTTTTGAATCACAGCTCCAGCATCTGGGCAAGGCGGGAAATGAAGGATTTGTTGGAAGGACAGGGAATCACCCCGTCCGGCTCTGGCGGGAAATACCGCGCCCACACACCGCGGTCCATATTCAGCCACGCCGACGAGATGGCCTTGCGAATGGAATGCTCTACTGTGCGGGCATCGGACAGTCCGAACTGCTTTGCAACCACCGGATACAGCTCCTTGGACAGCCGCAGCTCGGGATTTTGGGCGTACAGGGGAATGGCGAAACACAGCTGGCGGTAGCCGTCCAAATGGGTGGCAAAGTCCAGCTCGTGGAGTCGTACCACCGTCTGCACCGTAATATCGTCTCTGGGCGCAATGGTGGCAGCCACCATATCCATCAGCCGAAGGCGCAGGGCGTGGACGGTGGGCATAATCATCAGATACTGAATTCCCACCGCCAAAGCGGTCTGCTCCACATAGGGATTCAGCAGCGAGGAGACCGCCAGAATCACCGGCGGCTTATACACGCTCTCCCGCAGCACGGTCAGTCCGTCCTTGTAAGGGAGCATCAGGTTGATAATCAGCACCTGGGGCTGGAGGGAGCGGAGCATATGCAGCGCCGATTCGCCGTCGCGGCAGATATGTATCTCAAATTCGCCGCCCAGCACGCGCTTGAGCGCGTCGGTGTACGGCTCGGATGAATCCGCAATCAGCAGCGTGTACACACAGCTCCCCCTTTCCGACTTTTCTCCCATAAGAATACCAGAGAAATGCCGTTGCCGCAAGGGTGCGGCCAATAAGATTTTTCGACAATTTTCGAGAATCCAAGTAAAACCGCCTCCCAATTGGTAAGGGAGGCGGTTTGGTGTGTTATTCCTCTGCGGGGATTTCTTCTTCCGGCACGTCTTCTTCGGAAATTTCTTCTTCCTTGGCAGCTTCCATAGCCGCAACGCGGTTTACATACAGCTTTGCGCTGTCGTGGGTGCGGAAGCTCTGCCAGACCAGAACCGCCACCGCGGCAAAGCAGCTGATTGCTGCCAGCAGCTGGCTGATGCGGAAAGGTCCCCAGTACAGACTGTCGGTGCGCAGACCCTCGATAAAGGTGCGGCCCAGACCGTACCAGGCGGCGTAACCCAGAGCAATCTGTCCGTCGTATTTGCGCCGCTTGGACAGAAAGTGCAGCAGCACAAAGCCGACCAAATTCCACACCGACTCATACAGGAAAGTGGGGTGATGGTAGGTGACAGTCCCGGTGGTGGCATTTTCCAGACCCATACGCAGGAAAAATTCCGTCTCCGCGCCGAAGGCCTCCCGGTTAAAGAAGTTGCCCCAGCGGCCGATGGACTGACCGATGAGGAAGCCTAAAGAGGTGATGTCCAGCGCCGTGCCGATGGGAATTTTCTTAATCAGGCAGTACACCACAATGCCGATTGCCGCGCCGATGACACCGCCGTAAATGGCAAGACCGCCGTTCCAGATATACAGCACCTCGATGGGGTTTGCCTTGTACTGATTCCAGGAAAAGGCGCAGTAGTAGGCGCGGGCGCAGATAATGGCAAAGGGAATGATGCACAGAGCGCCGTCAAGAATATCGTCCTGTGTCAGACCGAACTGTTTGCCCCGCCGCAGGCCGTAGACCGCCGCCAGAATCAGACCCAGCGCAATCAAAAGGCCATAGTAGTACAGCGACAGCGGACCGATGTCCAGCTTGTAGTCGGGGTTGACGGAAATTCCCAGACCGGGGAATGAAATGGTAGCATACCGTATCAGCATTCAGTTTCCTCCTTGTTGGGGGTAATGACCGCCAGACACATACGTTCCGGGGTGACCACCCGCTTGATAAATTCGGTGAGTTCTTCCTTGGTAACCTTTGCGTAAACCTCCGGAATCCGGAAGTAGTCAAACTTGGAAAAGTGGTAGGCGCAGAGCCGGAAGCAGGTGGAATCAAAGCTGTCCAGCGACCGGATTCTGCGACCCAGCGCGCTGCGCTTCATACGCAGAAATTCCTCTTGGGAGATACCCGTTTCCGCCAAGTGCCGCGCCTGCTGCAGTATGGCGTCGCGCACGGTTTCCGGCTGCCGGCTTTCGCCGGAGGCAGCCAGCATACTCATACCCTCTATGGTCTCGTAGCCGCCGCCGAAGGAGGCGTCGATAAGACCTTTGTTATACAGCTGCAGATACAGCGGAGAGGACTCGCCGAACAGGGCCTCCGCTGCCAAATCTCCCACAATCTCCTGCCGGACACCTTCTTCTCCGTCCGGCAGCGGCTCTGCCTTGAAGCCTAACTGGAACATCGGCTGCGCCACCTCCATAGAGCGGGTGACGTAGTGGGTTTCCACCTCCATAGGCTCATCCCAGCTGCGCCGGGCGCGGACATCGAAGCCGTCACCTTTCGGCAGAATTTCCTCTGCTGCGGCAGCCACCTCCTCCGGGTCTACATCGCCCACCACACACAAAAACATATTCTCCGGCCGGTAAAAGGCCCGGTGGCAGTCGTGCAGCACCTGGGGTGTGATTTGGGAAATGCTCTCCCGGGCACCTAAAATGGGAGTGGCAATGGGATGCCGGCGGTACATCTGCCCAACCAGCAGCTCAAAAAGCCGGCTGTCGGGATTGTCCTCGTTCATACCGATTTCCTGCCCGATAATCCCCTGCTCCTTTGCCACGCTTTCGGCGGTAAAATACGGCGTGGTCACAAACTCCAGCAGCAGCGAAAGATTTTCTCTGAAATTGTCGGTGCAGGAGAAGTAGTAGGCGGTCATATCGTAGCCGGTGAAGGCGTTGGGCACAGCGCCCAGCGTGGCAAAATCCTCGGTCACATCCCGCCCGGGCATATCAAAGAGCTTGTGCTCCAAATAATGGGCAACGCCGACGGGAGACAGGAAGTCCTCGCCGTCCGCGGTAAATTGCCGGTGAATGGCGCCGTAGTCGGTGACAAAGTAGCACAGCTTTTTGGCAAAGCCGGGTCTGGGCAGCACCGCCACCTGCAGACCGCAGGAGAGCGTGCCCGTGTAAAGGGTCTCGCCCAGACCGGGGTAGACGTATTTTTCCATCATAGCGCCCCCCTTAAAAAGTACACACTGTGCAGCTTCACTGCCTGCGCCGCCTGCGCCACATCAGTTACTGTCGTCTGCTCCACCTGCCGGATATACTCCTCCACAGTCAGGGGCAGACCGCTTAGCGCAGCGGTGGAATAGTACCCCTCGATAGCGCCGGGGGAATCGTGGGTACTTTTCAGCTGGGTCAGCAGGGATTCCTTGGCAGCCGCCAGCTCCTCCGGGGAAATCTCCCCCGCCTGACAGGCGGTCAACTGATTCAGAATCTCCTGCCGCACGGCGGTATCCATAGTGTTGTCAATACCGGCAGAGACGGTGATAATGCCCTTGCTGCCGTTGTAGCCGGAGGAGATGTCGTAGCACAGCGACATTTCCTCCCGGATTTTCATAAAGAGCTTACTGATCATACCGCTGCCGAAGACGGTGTTAAACAGCTGGGTTGCCACAAAGCCGCTGTCCCGCAGGGTCACAGGGGTAACAAAGCCCATACACAGCTTGCCCTGGGATACGTCCAGCTCCTCGGTTTTGTCGCAGCCGCCTGCGTCCCGGAAGGGGGTCTGGGGCGCAAGGGTGATGGGGTCGCGGTCCAGACCGGCAAACATCTGCTCTGATAACCGGGCAATCTCCTCCGGGTCTTTTGCGCCTACGTAAAACAGCTCCACGGGGCTATCCTTGAGAATCCTCCGATAATGGTCGTACAGGCTTTGGGGCGTAATGCGCTCCACGTCCTCTTTTTCGCCCAGTCGGGAGAGTCCGACAGGGTCATTTTTGCACATCAGCCGGCGCAGCCGGGCGTTGGCGTACACCCGCTTGTCGTTTTTCTCCGCGGCAATGGCGGCGAGGAGATTCCGCTTTTCCCCTTCCACAAATTCCTGGGAAAACGCGCCGTTTTCCAGCAGCGGACGGAACATAACCTCCTGTAAAAAGCCGAGCATCGGGGCAAACACCCGGTCACCGGGCAGGGCGTATTCCTCCCTTATAAAGCTGCAGCTCAGACCCGTGGCCTGATAATCGCCCACCCAGCGCAGCTGGGTGCCCAGGGCAGCGCCGTACAGGTCGTCCAGCCGACAGGTAATGGCCTGCAAATCCCGGGCGGTTTCGCAGCCGCGCAGCAGCACCGCCGGCAGCAGAGCATTCAGCGCCGCTTCCTCCTTGCACATAGGGCGCACCAGCTGTAGGCTCAGCCCCTCCTGCTTAAAGCGCGTATCCCGAAAGCACCGCAGCGTCACGCCGCGGGGCAAATCAATCCTTTGAATCATAGCGTCTCCTTGACATAAAGTAATCTCATTATATACCACTTTTCACAAAATGGAAAGTACTCCACAAAAATTTTACACTTTACAGGTTGTTATTTTCCCGATTTTACGATAAAATAACGGAAAACGACCTACCTTGGGAGAAGCCTATGACATATTCGGAAATTACGGTGATAACAACTGCCCAAAGCATTGACGCCACCGCCGCTGCCCTGACCGGGGCAGGCTTCAGCGATTTGGTGCTGGAGGACCAGACCCAGTTTGAGTCCTTTTTAGAGGAGAATAAGGCGTACTGGGATTATATCGACGAGACACTGCAGGAAAAGATTCAGGGCGTTAGCCATATCAAACTGTACTTAGAGGATACGGATAAGGCGGGTCTTGCCCGTTTGCAGGCGCTGGTTGAAAAGCTGGGTCTTGAAATGACCGTAACCACCCTTGCCGAGGAAAACTGGGAGGAAAGCTGGAAGGAAAACTACCCGCCCCAGATTGTGGGCAACCGGCTGATTATCCTGCCCTACTGGCTTGCGGATACGGACATTGGCGACAGACTGCCTGTGATTTTAGACCCGGGTCTGACCTTCGGCACAGGCGCCCACCCCTCCACCCAAATGGTGTTGCAGACAATGGAGCAGACCGTAAAGCCGGGGGCAAGCTGTCTGGATTTGGGCAGCGGTAGCGGAATACTCTCCATTGCCGCGCTGCGCTTAGGCGCTGCTTCTGCCGTGGGTGTGGACATTGACCCCAAGGCCGAGGACATCGCCCGGGAAAACGCCGCCTACAACGGCTTTTCCGCCCCGGAATTTACCGCCTGCACCGGCAACGTCACCGCCGACATCGCCCTGATGGATACCCTCTCTGCCCGCCGCTATGACGTGGTGCTGGTGAACATCGTGGCAGACGTGATTATCGGTCTTGCCCCCACGCTGCCTCGCTTTATGGACGAATCCACCCGGCTCATCTGCTCGGGCATTCTCCACACCCGCCTTGATGAGGTGGTATCGGCGCTGGAGCGGGCAGGTCTGTCCGTTACGGACGTAAAGCAGATGGAAGACTGGCGCTGTGTCAGCGCAAAAAGGAGAACGCTATGACCATTCCCTACCGCACCCAACGACTACTCAACCGAATATTGGTGATACTGCTGGTGCTTGCTCTGGTGGCAGCGGCGGTGTGGGTCTGCTATTTTACGTTTCTGCAGCGGTACATCGTTTACTCTGCCGACGGCAGCGCCCGGCTGGATTTTGATCTGCCCCCCTTAAACACCGGCGAGGTGGCCACACCCCCCGAAGGCGGTGACATTTCCATCAACTTTGACCACAACGACGAGATGATCGGCGGCAGCACGGAGCTGGAGCAGATGATCGGCTACTATGTGGATTTGGAGGCGCTGCAGGATATTTCCGCGGTGAAGGCCCAGATTCAGGCGCTGCCCGCCGGTACGGCGGTGATGGTGGACGTAAAGGGCGTTCAGGGGGATTTCTACTACTCCTCTGCCTTGGGCGGACGCGCGGAAACCCGGGTCAACCGGGAGGCGATGGACGAGCTGATTGACTACCTCACCCGCAGCGGTATGTATGCCATTGCCCGCCTGCCCGCGTTGCGGGATTATACCTACGGCTTAAACCACGTACCCGACGGCGTGCATCATTCCTCGGGATTGTACCTGTATATGGACGATGACGGCTGCTACTGGCTGCACCCGGCCAGTCAGGGAACGGTGTCCTTTTTGACCCAGATTATTATGGAGCTGCGGACGCTGGGCTTTGACGAGGTGGTGCTGGAGGACTTCTGCTTCCCGGAGAGCACCGCCATTATGGTCAACGGGGACAAGGGGAAGCTGCTGACGGAGGCTGCCCGGATTCTGCAGTCCGCCTGCGCCACGGAGCGGTTTGCCGTGTCCTTTGTGAAAACCCAGGAATTTACCCTGCCGGAGGGTCGTACCAGACTGTATCTGGAGGGACTGGACGCCCTGCAGGCTGCTGCTGCCGCCCAAAGCAGCGGCGTGGAGGATACGGCGGTGAATCTGGTGTTTCTGACGGAGCTGTTCGACACCCGGTTTGACGTTTACAGCGTGCTGCGCCCCCTCTCCGGCGCCCATTAAAGAATTGACAATTGACAATGGACAATTGACAATTAAAAAATTTCAATTATAAGGGGTTTTGGTATGTTTACAGGCTTTTCTCCCGAGACGGTGGATTTCCTCTGGGGAATCCGTATGAACAACAACCGGGAGTGGTTCTTAGACCACAAGAAAGATTATGTAAACCACCTCTACGAGCCGATGAAGGCGCTGGGGCAGGAGCTGTTTCACCCCTTTTTGGAAAAACCCGGCAATCTTCTGAAGGTCAGCCGCATCTACCGGGACGCCCGTATGCACCATAGCGTTCCTTATAAGGAGAGCCTGTGGATTTGTATCCGGCAGGAGTGCCAGTGGTGGGCGGAAAATCCCTGTCTGTACTTTGAAATCCGCCCCGAGGGGGTCAGCTACGGCTTTGTTTTCTGGAAACCCCGGGTAAGCACGCTGGAGGAATTCCGCCGGGACATTGCCGCCCGTCCCCGTGAATTTCTGGATTTGATTGCCGAAACAGAAAAAGCCACCGGCGTACCGGTCACCGCAGACCTGTATAAGCGCCCCAAGGAAGCGCCCGATGCCGCCCTTGCCCCCTATTATGCCTGGCGGGGCAATATTGCCTGCACGGTGGACGAGCCGGTGGGCGAGGATATTTTCGGGCCGGCGCTGGGTGTGCGGGCAGGCGAATTTCTGGAAAAGCTCATTCCCCTGTATGAGTACTTTCTCCGCTTTCAGGTGAAATAGCGTATTGATTTTCAAAGCAAATGCGTTATAATAGTCTTGACATAATCTTTTGGAAAACAGAAGGAGAAGTTTTACATGATTATCACACAGAAAAAACCCATCGAAGAGGTTATGGCTCTTGTGGGCGACGCAAAGACCGTTGCCATCGTGGGCTGTAACAGCTGCGCAACCGCTTGCCAGACCGGCGGCGAGCCGCAGATTGCAGAGCTGTCCGCGATTTTGGAGCAGGCTGGCAAGAAAGTGGTCGCTACCACCATCGCCGACTACTGCTGTATGAATCTGGGCGTTAAGGCCAAGATGAAGCCCATCAACGCAGCTGCCCCCGATTGCATCATCTGTATGTCCTGCGGTGACGGCGTGCACTGCGTGGCCAAGAATGCCCCCACCACCCCCGTGTATCCTTCCAACAATACAATGTACTTAGGCGAAGCTGTCCGTTTCGGTGTCTGGGAAGAGGCCTGCCGCTTCTGCGGTGACTGCGTGCTGGGTCAGACCGGCTCCATCTGCCCTGTTACCCAGTGTGCCAAGAGTCTGGTCAACGGCCCCTGCGGCGGCCAGAAGAACGGCAAGTGCGAGGTCAATCCCGAGAACGACTGCGCCTGGATTAAGATTTACGAGCGCCTGCAGGCTACCAATCAGCTGGAAAAGCTGATGCAGACCCGCGCCGACAAGGGACACGGCGATTTCGCCTATCCCAGAACCATTAGCTTGAGGGGGAAGAAATAATGAGCATTTTGAAAGACGCACTGGAATCCGGCAAGTTTGGTATCACTGCCGAGATGGCACCTCCCAAGGGTTATGATTTTACCGAGCAGATGGAAGCAGCCGAGCTGCTCCGTGGCAAGGTCCACGCCGTGAACGTGACCGATATGCAGTCGGCTTGCCTGAAGGCAACCGGTCTGGGTCTGTGCATTAAGCTGAAGCAGGCGGGCGTAGAGCCCATTCTGCAGGTCACCGGCCGTGACCGTAACCGTATGGCCATTATGGGCGACATTCTGGCTGCTGCCGGCTTCGGCATTGACACGATGCTGGCGCTCACCGGTGACCACCCCGTGGTGGGCGACTGCCGGGACGCAAAGCCCGTTTACGATTTGGACTCCGTGGGCATTCTGAAGATGCTCAGCAAAATGGAGGAAACCGGCTGTGACTGCGGCGGCAACGAGATTGCCGGCGGCGCACCCAAGTTCTACAAGGGCGCATCCGTCACACCTTTGTACGACCCCATCTTCCTGCAGGTGAACAAGCTCCGCCAGAAGGTAGAGGCCGGCGCAATGTACGTGCAGACCCAGGGCATCTTCGACCTGGATGTACTCAAGCGCTTCCTGGAAATGGTGGACAAGGCCGGTATCAAGACCCACATTATGGCGGGCATCATTCCTCTGAAGGGCGCAGGCGGCGCCAAGTATATGAACGAGAACGTGCCCGGCATTTCCGTGCCCCAGGCAATGATTGACAAGCTGGCCGCCGCTGCCGAGGAAGGCAAGGCAAAGGGCGTCAAGGGCCTGCCCGCAAAGCTGGGTATGGAAATGGCTGCCGAGATGATCGCCAAGATTAAGGACGAAAAGCTCTGCGACGGCGTACACGTTATGGCCATCGGCGCAGAAAAGAACGTTCCTACCATTCTGGATATGGCAGGTCTGTCTATTTGATAACAAAACCCACTCTGATGTTCTCAGAGTGGGTTTTTAATTGAGAATTGACAATGGACAATTGACAATTATTGAATAGTTCGCAAATAACGTAGGGCGGGGGCTTGCTCCCGCCGGAGGCATACCAATGACAATACAGGGCGACAAAAAAACAGCACCGGAAAAACCGGTGCTGCTTATTTTTGCTCTTAGCCTTCTGCGCGCATCTGAGCGAAGCACTCGCTGCAGTATACGGGACGGTCGGACTTGGGCTCGAAGGGAACCTTTGCCTCGCCGCCGCAGTTAGCGCAGGTAGCGGTGAAGAACTCACGGGGGCCACGGGCGTTGTTCTTGCGGGCGTCACGGCAAGCCTTGCAGCGCTGGGGCTCGTTCTGGAAGCCGCGCTCTGCGTAGAATTCCTGCTCACCTGCGGTGAAAACGAATTCGTTGCCGCACTCTTTGCAAACTAAAGTCTTGTCTTCGTACATGGATATTACCTCTCTTTGGTTTTGCCCCGTGAAAACTCGCCGCAGTGGACCGGTATAACGCAGGGTCAAGTTGATATAGTGACGATACACCGCCACAAATGGGATTATACACAAGCAGGTAACTTTTGTCAATCCTTTATAAAAATATTTCCTGAAAAATTTCCCTTTTATGCAATTTTTATATATCGAATTTCTCCTGGCCGTCAAAGGGAATGTGCAGATGCTGGTAGGCAAGGGCGGTGGCGCAGCGACCCCGGGGGGTGCGGTTGAGGAAGCCCAGCTGCATTAAATACGGCTCGTAAACGTCCTCCAGAGTGACTGCCTCTTCGCCGATGGTGGCAGCCAGGGTTTCCAGACCCACAGGGCCGCCGCCGTAATTGCGAATGATGGCGGTGAGCATTCTCCGGTCGATGGTGTCCAGACCCAGCGCGTCCACCTCCAGGCGGGACAGCGCCAAGTCCGCGGCTTCCTTGGTAATCACGCCGTTGCACATAATCTGGGCAAAGTCCCGCACCCGCCGCAAAAAGCGGTTGGCGATACGGGGTGTGCCCCGACTGCGGGAGGCAATCTCCATAGCGCCGGCGGGGTCGATGTCCATACCCAAAATGGTGGCAGACCGGGTGACAATCCGGGCAAGCTCTTCGGGTGAGTACAGCTCCAGCCGCAGGTTGACACCGAAGCGGTCTCTCAAGGGGGCGGAAAGCTGACCGGCTCTGGTGGTGGCGCCCACTAAGGTGAACTTGGGCAAATCCAGCCGAATGGAGTTGGCGGACGGGCCTTTTCCCACGATAATATCGATGGCAAAGTCCTCCATCGCCGGATACAAAATCTCCTCGACAACCCGGTTTAACCGGTGGATTTCGTCGATAAACAGAATATCGCCGGGATTTAGGTTGGTCAGCAGCGCCGCCAAATCGCCGGGCTTTTCAATGGCAGGGCCGGAGGTGATGCGGATGTTCACGCCCATCTCATTGGCAATAACACCTGCCAGCGAGGTCTTGCCCAGACCGGGAGGGCCGTAAAGCAGGGTATGGTCCAGCGGCTCGTTCCGCAGACGGGCGGCCTCGATATACACAGACAGATTTCCCTTCGCCTTCTCCTGACCGGTGTAATCGCTCAGCAGCTTGGGGCGTAGACCGATTTCCCCTGCGTCCTGGGGCGCAAAGGTGGGAGAAACGATGGGACTGTCCAATTCCTGGGAAAACTCTAAACTCATAGCAACCTCCGGCTGAATTGATAATTGACAATTGACAATGGACAATTGTCAATTATTCTTTCGATGTTTTTATGATAGAAATAAGTAGGCGTTCCAATTCCTGACAATCTGTAATAATTGACTGAAACGCATCGTCTGTTAAAAAGTTGGTTTCGTGCAGCAGGCGAAGCCAGTAGTTGGATTCGTAGGCTTCCTTTAAGGCGATATTCAGCTTACTGACAAAGTCCGGTCGGCTTTGCGCCTGCTGAGATTCCGACACATTTGCACCAATGCTTGTGCCGCTCTTTAACAGCTGCTTTGTCAAAATATATTCTTTCTGTTCGTTTTGCAGGTGTCTGCACAGATTTACAATTCGCACAGCAAACCGAAAACTTTTCTCTTGAATAGGATTGTTCATATTCTCCTCCGCAATTGTCAATTGTCCATTGTCAATTGTCAATTGACCTATCCCTTCATAACCATTGCCCGCAGGGCGTGGCGGACCATTTCCTCGGTGGAGGCGTTGGGGTCAACGCCCTTGAGCGCGGTGGCAATTTCTGCGGGGGTGTAGCCCAGCTCCCGCAGCGCCTGGGTGGCAAGGGCAGTGTTGCTGCCGGCTGCGGGCATAGCGGCAGAGGGAACGGAGAAGTCAAGCTCCGTGCTTGCGCCGCCGATTTTGTCCTTTAATTCCAGAATAATCCGCTGGGCCAGCTTCTTGCCAACACCCTGCGCTGCGGTGAGCAGCTTTTCGTCTCCCGTCATCACAGCCAAGGTGAAATTCTTAGGACCTGCCGACAAAATCGCCAGCGCGGCTTTGGGGCCTACGCCGTTTACCGAGGTGAGCAGGTCGTAGCACCGCTGCTCCTCCCGGTCGGAAAAGCCGTACAGGTCGTAGGCGTCCTCCCGAATGGATTCGGTGATATAGAGCTTTGCCGGCTGATTCAGCTTCAGCTGGGCGGCGGTATAGGCGGTGATGCGGCAGCCGTAGCCCACGCCGCCGCAGTCAATGACCGCAAGACCGGACTCCAAAATTGCCACAGTTCCGGAAACGTAATATAACATAAAAACCTCCCAATATTCTTAATTGTCAATTGTCCATTGTCAATTGTCAATTCCTGTTGGCTTTTGCCAACAGACTGGTGCTGGAGCGGGCGTGGCACAGGGCGATGGCGATGGCATCGGCGGCATCGTCTGGCTTGGGCATTTGGGAAAGACCCAGAATCCGCTTGGTCATATCCATCACCTGATGCTTGGTGGCGTTTCCGTAGCCCACCACCGCCTGCTTTACCTGCATAGGCTTGTACTGGGCGATTTCCAGACCCGCCTGCCGGACGGCAAGCAAAATCACGCCCCGGCTCTGGGCAACGCCGATGCCGGTAGTCACGTTCTGACCGAAAAACAGCTCCTCAATGGCCACCTGATCCGGCTTTGCCACCTGCAAAAGCTCTGTCATATCGTTATAAATAATCTCCAGACGGGCGGAAAAATCCATTCCCGCCGGGGTGGTGATAGCGCCGCAGCGCAGCAGCTGAAACCGATTCCTGTCCGCCTCAATGAGTCCGAAGCCGGTAATCCCGTAGCCGGGGTCTATCCCTAAAATCCGCACACGCGCCACCTCCTTTTAAGCTTATGATAGCACATTTGTTTCAATTTGCCTACTGTTTTTTGCAAAAAACCCGCCCCGGGGTTTGGGCAGCGCTTCATAAGGAAGTAATGCCTGCAAAAGAGCGTTTATCCCCGCCACTGTGCGTTAAAAATGCTCGAAATACACCAAGTATTTCTGCGCTTTTTGCCTTCATTGGCAGGTCTACCCGCCTTTTTCAGGTGCAAAGCAGTTTTGAAGTGGTAACTTTTTTGATTAACAAATAACAAAATCTCCGGAATGTTGACGCATTTCGGAGATTTTTTATGCAGTTAAGCGGAAAAGGGACCGTTCAAAACCAATACTTCCTTATGAAGCGCTGCCCTGCCCGGGGCGGGTTTTATCAGCCTTGCAGTGCCAGGGCGTCCTTGCGGAATGCCAAGGCTTCGTCGCCGGTGCAGTCGGTCTGCACTTTGACGGGTCGCGTGTAATCCAGACAGAACATTCCCATCAAATCCTTGCCGTTGATGGTCTGCCGGTCGTTGCCTACGCGGATATCAAAGCTCTGGCGGGCGGCCAGGGCAACAAAGGTCTTTATTTGTGCAGAAGTGGTCAATCGAATGTGAAAACTCATAAAATGGCCTCCGGTGCTGTACAAATGCGAATTTTTGGAGTATAATAAGCGTGCTTGTGTATTATATGAGATAAACCCTCCCATTTCAATTGGGAAAAATTCAGAAAAACACTCCGTACAGAAAGAGATTATTGGTAAATCATACAATGAAATTTGCATTTTATACCCTCGGCTGCAAGGTAAATCAGTACGAAACCCAGGCGATGGCGCAACTTTTGACGGCAAAAGGACACACCTTGGGGGATTTTCACGATACCTGTGACGGCTACATTATCAATACCTGCTCGGTGACCGCCGTGGCGGACAAGAAAAACCGGGCGGTCATTCGCCGGTGCCGGCGGGAGAATCCCCACGCGGTGATCGCTGTGTGCGGCTGCTATCCCCAGCACGCGGCGGACAAGCTGCAGGACTTAGGGATAGACGTGCTGGGCGGCAGCGCCCGGCGGGCGGAGTTTGTGGAGCAGGTCATAGCGGCTGCTGCCAACAAAACCAAAGCCGCGGTGCTGGACGAGGCGCTGAAGCGCCGGCAGTTTGAAATTCTGCCCCCGGGCGGATTGGAGGGGCGCACCAGAGCGATGCTCAAGGTGCAGGACGGCTGCGTGAATTTTTGCAGCTACTGCATCATACCCTACACCCGCGGCCCTGTCCGCTCCGCGCCGATTTCGTTGGCGGTGGAGCAGGCGAAAGCGCTGGAAAAACAAGGCTATAAAGAGCTGGTGATTACCGGCATTGAGATTGCCTCCTGGGGCGTGGATTTACCGGGCAAGCCTCCGCTTACCGACCTGATTGAGGCGGTGTGCGGTGCAGTACCCCGGCTGCGGGTGCGCCTTGGCTCTTTGGAGCCGCGGATTGTGACGGAGGACTTCTGCCGCCGATTGCAGGCGCTTGAGAATCTGTGTCCGCAGTTCCACCTGTCAATGCAGTCCGGCTGCGACAGCGTCCTTGCCCGTATGAAGCGCAAGTACGATACCGCCCGCTATTTTCAAAGCATAGAGCTTTTGCGGCAGTTTTTCCCCGGCTGCGCCGTGACCACGGATATGATTGTGGCATTTCCCGGTGAGACCGAGGAGGAGTTTGCCCGGTCTCTGGAATTTATCCAAAGGTGCGCCTTTGCGGATATGCACATCTTCCCCTACTCCCGCCGACCCGGCACACCCGCCGACAAAATGCCCGGGCAGCTGAGCAACGGGGTAAAGGAGGAGCGCAGCCGCCGCGCCATCGCTGTGGCGGAGGAAATGTCCCGCGCTTACCGGCAGAAGCTGGTAGGGTGCGCGGTTTCTGTGCTTTTCGAGGAATCCGATGGGGTATACTATACAGGTCATACCCCGGATTATATAAAGGTATATGCCCAGGGCGAGGATTTGCACAATACCGTCCGGGACGTAATTGTCACCCGGGTGTACAAAGACGGCGTGCTGGGCAGACTGGACAAGTAAGGGAATTTATGGTATACTGTATTATCCAAAACGGACGAAACGGAGGCGTTGTCCTTTGAAATACTGGCGAGGATATTTAACGGCGGCGATTTTGCTGGCCTGTACCTGGGCGCTGCGTGGCTTTGTCAAGGCCCACAGCGTTCTGGTGGATATGGTTTATCCTTACGTCACCCGAATGGCGCAGGCGGTGCTGGCCAATTGGAGCAGCGGCGTGGATTTCTGTGTGTGGCAGATGCTGCTGCTGGCGCTGATTGCGCTGATTACAGCCAGCGGCGTGGCGGTGATTATACTCAAATGGAATCCCATCCGCTGGTTCGGCTGGGTGTGTACAGTTGTGGCGGCATTGGTGTTTCTGAATACCTGTCTGTACGGGCTGAATGAATTTTCCGGCCCTCTTTCCGAGGATATCCGTCTGGAGGAGACCGATTACACCATCTCCGAGCTGGAAAAAGCCACTGTCTACTTCCGGGACAAGGCAAACGCCCTCGCAGGACAAATCGGCCGCAAGGAAAGCGATATGGAGATTGCGGATGCGGAGCTTGCTGATTTTGAAACGCTGGCGCAGCAGGCGGTCAGCGGCTATGAGGAGCTGGTATACGGTCAGTCCTTGTCCGTGTTCGCAGGGCCGATGGAGCCGGTGAAAAAGCTGGGCTGGGCAGGTCGTTATACCGCCCAGGGCACCACCGGCGTCACGGTGGGTCTGACCGGCGAGGCCTGTGTCAATCCCGATACGCCGACGGTGCTGCTGCCCTTTGCGATGTGCCGGGAAATGGCCAAGCGCTCCAGTATTACCGTGGAACGGGACGCGGCCTTCGGCGCGTTCTTGGCGTGTATCAACAATGAAGAGACTGCTTTCCAATACTCCGGCTATCTGATGGCCTACCGCTACTGCTTAAAGGCGCTCCAGGAGCTGGACGTTGTGACCGGCGCAGGCGCGGCAGCGGGTGTGATTTCCGGTGAGGAAAAGCTGGTAAGCTATGATTTGCTGGGCTGCGATAAGTTCTGCGGCAAAATGTCCGATGAAGAAGCGCAGACCTGCGAGCTGCTCACCAGCTGGCACATTCAGGAGATTGTTCTGCCCAGCCAGGTGGTGGAGGACAATCTGTTCGACCCAATGGACAAAACCCAGGTGGACTTAAGTGACCACCCCAACGCATAGGTAAAGTAAAATGAAAGAAACACTGTCTGCGGGATTGCCCCAATTGGGCCTTTCCCTCAGTGAGGAAATACAGTCTACCCTCTGCGCCTTCGGCGAGGCGGTGGTGGAGCAGAACAAGGTGATGAATCTGACCGCCATCACAGAGCCGGAGCAGGTGGCAAAGCTCCACCTGCTGGACAGTCTGACGCTGCTGACACTGGAGGATTTGCGGGGCAAACGGCTCATTGACGTGGGCTGCGGCGCGGGATTTCCCGGTGTGCCGCTGAAAATTGCCTGCCCGGAAATGGAGCTGACATTGCTGGATTCCCTGGGAAAGCGAATGCAGTGGCTGGAGGGTGTGCTGCCTAAGCTGGGCGCAGAGGCGCAATGCCTCACCGCAAGAGCGGAGGAGGCGGTGCAGACCCGGCGGGAACGCTATGACGTGGCCACGGCCCGGGCGGTTGCCCGGCTGAACATTCTGCTGGAGGTGACTGCGCCCTACGTAAAGGTAGGCGGCAAGGTGCTGGCGATGAAGGGTACTGCCGCGCCGGAGGAGCTGGCGGAAGCAAAAAACGCCATTTCCAAACTGGGTCTGGAGCTGGAGCAGGTTTCGGAATTCCCCATTGACGGCACTGCCCACCGGGTCATCGTGCTGAAAAAGGTAGCGTCTACGCCTGCAAAGTACCCCCGCCCCTACGCAAAAATCAAGAAAAATCCCCTGTAAATATAGTTGCCCCGTCGGTACACCGGCGGGGTATTTTTATGTTGGGAGGAAATTTTCAGAAAAAACGGGCAATACTACAAAGGAAAGGCTTCTGTACCGACAAAAACAAAGCGGCACAGAGTTTCAAAAAAATTTACACCTTGCAGTTGCGTCCGGGACAAAATTATGCTATAATACCAAAGGTTTTTCGCGCCTTTTGGCGCGGAAAAAACGAATCCGTATATTTTAGGAGGAAACGACAATGAAGAAAGCGACCAAGCTTCTGGCCCTGCTGTTGGCGGTTGTCCTGGTTTTGTCCTGCTTTGCCGGCTGTAAGCCCAAGGATCCCGTGGATGAATCGGGCAATACAGAAAAGGAAAAGGCAGAGTACACCTATCGCGACTATACCGTGAAGCTGGGTGTAAATTGGAATCCCCACACCTGGGAAACCGCTTATGACAACGCCATTATGGAATATCTGGTGACCCCCCTGGTAACACAGGCGGTTAAGGATTCCGACGAAGGCGCATTCCAGTGGGTTTACAAAGCGGCTGCTTCCATTACCGACGTGACCGCTGACCACAAAGACGATCTGACCAAGTATAAGGTCACCCTGCCCGCCGGTCAGTCCGCCGAGCAGACCCAGGCAGGCTATGTCTTTGAAATTGCGCTCAACCCCAATATGAAGTGGCAGGACGGCACCGCCATCAATGCAGATTCCTACATTTACTCTATGAAGGCGCTGCTGGATCCTGCTATGAAGAATTACCGCGCCAACCTGTATTTTGACGGCGAATCTGCTGTTGCCGGCGGTAACAGCTACTACAATGGCGGCAATGACAAAAATTATGACGAAACCGTAGGCTGCTACAAGGTGGATGATTATACCATCCGCTATGTTACGCAGTCGCAGATTGACATCAACAACTTCCTGACTGCCTGTACTTCCAACTGGTTGGTTTACAAGGATCTCTATGAAAACGGCAAGGACACCTCCGGCACCCTGGTGACCACCAATTACGGTACCAGTATGGAGACCACGATGTCCTACGGCCCCTACAAGCTGACCTCTCTGCAGGACGGTAAGCAGGCGGTGTTTGCACAGAACGAAAACTACTACCAGTATGTTAAGCAGGAAGACGGCACATTGTATGCCGAGACCGACTACGAGGTAGACGGCGAGAAGGTCCGCGCTTACCAGACCACAAAGATTGTCATCGACGTGATGACTGACGAGGCCGCCGCACAGGCATTTTTGAAGGGCGAGCTGTCCAGATGGACGCCCACTGCTGACGAAATGTCCTACTACAGCACCTCTGAGCAGATACATTGGATTGACGAGACCTATACCTATTCCTTGTTCTTCAATACCGATGTGAATGCGCTGAAGGAAATGGACAGATCCAAGGGCAACCAGAACTCCGTCGTTCTGTCCAACCACAACTTCCGTCAGGCTATCTCTCTGGCCGTCGACCGTAAGGACTGGGTCACCGCCACCCCCGGCTACAAGCCTTCCATCACCCTGATGAATGACCAGTACTTCTACGACGTATACAACGACCCCAAGTCCACCTACCGGGGCACCGATGCCGGCATGAAGGTCATCACCACGATGTACGGCGTTGACTACGGCAATGGCAAGACCTACGCCAATCTGACGGAAGCCTACGAGTCCGTCACCGGCTACAACCTGTCCGAGGCAAAGGGTCTGATGGGTCAGGCCTGCAACGAGCTGGTGGCAGCGGGTCTGTACACCCGCGGTGAGGAAATCAAGATTCGCATCGCCTACTCCGACGGTCCTCTGGACTCCTCCAACCACAGCCAGATTGCCAAGCTCAATCAGTATCTGAATGCTGCTGTCGAAGGCTCCGGCTTCGGTAAGATTACCCTGGAAGCCATCGGCGATATTCCCTCCCGTCAGGAGAAGGTGCCTGCAGGCGAATACGCAATCGGTTACGGCGCCTGGGGCGGCGCAGCCTTCTATCCCTTCCGGAATATGCAGCTCTACTGCGACACCGAGAAGAACAAGATTAACGAGCTGGGCTGCTGGAATCCCGCTTCCGAGACTCTGACCATCGAAATCAATGGCGGCGATGTTACCAAGACCTGGCAGGATTGGTCCCGCGCTCTGATTGGCACCGGCCCCTACGCCAATGCCACTGCGGGCGTAAAGCTGGACATCACTGCTACTATGGAAAGAGAATTCCTGGAAAAGTACTACCGGATTCCTCTGGCAGCTTCCTGCGATGCTTTCCTGCAGTCTTTCCAGGTGCAGAACTATACCGACGAGTACAACATTATGTACGGCTTTGGCGGTATGGAGCTGATGACCTACAATTACTCTGACGCAGAGTGGGCAGCCTACGTTGAAAAAAGCGGCGGCAAGCTCAGCTACGAATAAAAATTTTTGACAACCTGTGGCCAGGGGGGCACTTGCCTCCCTGGCCTGATTGCCCCTTGGGCAAGTGCCGCGGCTGATGTTTTTCAGCGCAGACTGCCGGCAGCCTGTACTGAAAAGCAGCAGAAAGCTACGCTGTATGATATAAGGAGATGCTCCTCTATGAAAATGACGAAATATGTAATAAAAAGAATCCTTTTGATGCTCTTTGTGTTTTTTGTGGTTACCACAATCTGCTTTGTTCTGATTCGGCTGCTGCCCCGGGAGCTGCCCCAGGACAAGGTGCTGTCCCAGGCAATCCAGGAACGCTGGACCGCGTTGGGATACAACGAGCCGCTGCTGACCCAGTACGGCATCTACCTGCGGAACATTTTCACAAAGTTCGACTTCGGCACCTCCTGGTATATCCAGTTCCGGGAGCCGGCGCTGGATTTGTTGCTGAGCCGTCTGGCGCCCACGGTTCTGGTCAATACCTACGCCCTGCTTTTCTCCATTCCCGTGGGCATTTTGCTGGGTATCTACGCCGCCGTCAAGAAGAACAAGTGGCAGGACAGCTTAATCAGCACCGGCGTTATGATGTTTGTGTCCGTGCCCAGCTATGTCTATGCATTTTTGGTGCAGTATTTCCTGTATTCCAAGCTGAATCTGCTGCCGCTGACGGTGTATTCTCTGGCAGATGCCGGCGGAAGCTGGTTTACCGGCAAGATGTTCTATTCTATGATTCCCCCCATTCTGGCCCTGTCCTTCGGTGAGATTGCCGGTCTGTGCCGGTTTACCCGGGCGGAGCTGACGGAGACCCTGACGTCCGACTATATGCTCCTTGCCCGGGCCAAGGGCCTAACCCGGGCGCAGGCCACTGCCCGCCATGCGCTGAAAAACGCAATGGTGCCCATTTTGCCTATGATTATCGGCTCGTTTATCAGCGTTATGAGCGGCTCAATGATTATTGAGCGTATCTTCTCCATTCCCGGTGTGGGTCAGCTGTATATCCAGTCCATCAACCAGTTCGACTACGATGTATTTATGGTGGACTGTATTTTCTACAGCTTTGTGGGACTGCTGGCGGGCATCGTGGTGGATTTGAGCTACGGCTTTATCGACCCCCGCATCAGAATGGGAGAGAAGTAATATGCACTATGATATTCCAAAGGAAAAGTTCACCTTTGTCCATCAGGGGGAACGGATTTCCGATAAAAAATTCGAAGACAAGCCGATTGGCTATTTCAAGGACGCGTGGATTCGCTTCCGCAAGAGCAAGGCCTCCGTGGTGGCGGCGGTTATCATTATCGCCATTGTGCTCTACTCCTTTTTGGCGCCGGTGCTTATCACCTCCCACGACGCCACCTTTATGTGCGGCACTTATGCCAAGAAACCCGGCCGGGTGACCTGGCTGCGGGATATGGGCATTGCCACCGGCGGCGTGAAGCGCAATGTCAACGAGGCAACCTATATTAAGCTGCTGGCAATGGCTGTCGGCGCCGAGGGCGCAGACGGCAGTGTGGTCAGTTTAGGCGAGGCGCAGGACAGCGCCCACAACCCTGTTGTCAAAAATGGAGAAGCCTATACCCAAACCTCCCCCGGCGGCAAGACCGCAAAGTATTTCCCCGTCACTGTGGACACCTATTTGGAGGTAGGCTTCCTGTATACCAGCGTGGAGCAGGCGGAGTATAAGCGAATCGCAGATTGGCAGGCGCAGACCGGTATCCAGGTGCTCTACCCTCTGGTGGACACCCGCAGCGAGTACTGCTTTGACCCGGAGGACGCCAACTACTGGTACAAGGCCAAGCAGAAGGGCGCAATGCCTGTGCGGGTAAATGACAGCGGCAAGGCAGTGACCCTGGAATATTCCCCCGAGCTGGTGCTGGAGGACAACTATAAGCGGGACGCCGACGGCAACCCGGTTTACTACGAATACACCGGCGGCGGCAATCAGGAAACCGCCCAGTATAAAATCCGCGTACTGTACTACAACTACTATCGCTATCTTTACGGCAGTGAGCCCAACTATCTTCTGGGTACGGACTCCCAGGGATACGATTTGGCGCTGCGGATTGCCGGCGGCATTCAGATGAGCCTGCTGGTGGCAGTCTCCGTGTCAGTCATCAACTTCCTCATCGGCGCTGCCTACGGCGCGGCGGCAGGCTACTACGGCGGCACCACCGACATCGTCCTGTGCCGAATCACCGACATTCTCTCCGGCGTACCCTTCATTGTGGTGGCAACCTTGTTCCAGATTCACCTGTCCCAGAAGGTGGGCGCCATTCCCAGCCTGCTGTTTGCCTATGTGCTTACCGGCTGGATTGGCACGGCAAGCCGTGTCCGCACCCAGTTCTACCGCTTTAAAAATCAGGAGTATGTGATGGCCGCCCGCACCTTAGGCGCCCGGGATCGGCGCATTATCTGGAAGCACATCTTCCCCAATACGCTGGGCACGATTATCACTTCCTCTGCGCTGGTCATTCCCAGCGTGATTCTCACGGAGAGTATGCTCTCGTTTCTGGGCATTATCAAGCTGGGCTCTGCCGGGCGCACCTCTTTGGGTACGCTATTGTCCGATGCCAGCAATATCTGGACCAATTTCCCTCACCTGATGCTGTATCCGGCGCTGGTTATCTCATTGCTGATGATCTGCTTTAACCTGTTCGGCAACGGTCTGCGGGACGCATTCAACCCGGCACTGCGGGGCGTGGAGGATTAAGTTATGGAAAACATCTTGCAAGTGAAAAACTTAAAAATCTCCTTCCGCACCACCGCCGGCACGGTAAAGGCCGTGCGGGACATCTCCTTCCATCTGGAAAAGGGCAAGACCCTTGCCATCGTAGGCGAGTCCGGCTCCGGCAAGTCTGTCACCTCCAAGGCGATTATGGGCATTCTGGCAGGCAACGCCATTGTGGAGGGCGGCGAAATTATCTACGACGGCAAGGATTTGCTGAAAATCACCGAGGAGGATATGTGCTGCATTCGCGGTGATAAAATTGCGATGATTTTCCAGGACCCCCTGTCTTCCTTAAATCCCATCGTAAAAATCGGCAAGCAGATTACCGAGGCGATGCTGCTGAAAAAGAAAATGTCCCCCGCAGCGGCAAAGGCGCGGGCCATTCAGCTGATGGAAGAGGTGGGCATCAAAGACCCCGAGTTGCGCTATAACCAGTACCCCTTTCAGTTCTCCGGCGGTATGCGCCAGCGTATTGTGATTGCCATCGCTCTGGCCGCCGACCCGGAAATTCTCATCTGCGACGAGCCGACCACCGCGCTGGACGTGTCCGTGCAGGCCCAGATTTTAGAGCTGATTAACAAGCTGAAAGCTCAGCGCCAGCTGTCCGTGGTCTTCATTACCCACGATTTGGGCGTGGTTGCCAATATGGCAGACCAGATTGCCGTGATGTACGCGGGCAAAATCGTGGAGTACGGCACAGCTGACGATGTGTTCTACGACCCCCGCCACCCCTATACCTGGGCGCTGCTGTCCTCTATGCCGGATTTGGACACAAAGGAAAAGCTGGACGCAATCCCCGGCACGCCGCCGAATATGATTTACCCGCCCGTGGGCGATGCCTTTGCCGACCGGAACAAGTACGCGATGCAGATTGATTTCGAGCAGCAGCCACCGATGTTCCAGGTTTCCCCCACCCACTGGGCAGCCACCTGGCTGCTCCACCCGGACGCCCCCAAGGTGGAAGTCCCGAAAATTATCACCGACCGCATTGCCAGAATGAAGAAAGCAGGTGAGCGCAGTGGAAAATAAGGAAGTTTTGCTGCGGGTAGAAAACCTGTGCCAGTATTTTGGGCCTGTGAAAGCGGTGGACGATGTGTCCTTCGATATTTATAAGGGCGAGGTGTTCGGTCTGGTGGGCGAGTCCGGCTGCGGCAAGACCACCACCGGTCGCAGCATTATCAAGATTTACGACATCACCTCCGGCAGTATCTACTTTAAGGGCAAGCGCATCTGCGCCGGCACAAAAGCCTATCAAGATGAGCTTGCCGCCCTGCGGAAGCGTAAAGACCCCGCCGCCAAGGCGCGGATTGCCCAGCTGCAAAGGGAAATCCGACAGGCAAGGGTAGACCAGGAAAAAACCGGTATGGTCACCGACATTCAAATGATTTTCCAAGACCCCATCGCGTCCTTAAACCCCCGTATGACGGTCAAGGAGATTATCGCCGAGGGTCTGGTGATTCAGGGGGTGAAGGATAAGGCGTATATCGATGAAAAGGTCTACGAAATTCTGGAGCTGGTGGGTCTGGTGCGGGAGCACGCAGGCCGCTACCCCCACGAATTTTCCGGCGGTCAGCGTCAGAGAATCGGCATTGCCCGCAGTGTGATTATGCACCCGGAGCTGCTGATTGCCGACGAGCCCATTTCCGCCCTGGACGTGTCCATTCAGGCGCAGGTGATTAACCTGCTCAATGACCTGCGAAACACCCTGGATTTAACCATTTTGTTCATTGCCCACGATTTGAGCGTGGTCAAGTACTTCTCTGACCGTATCGGCGTGATGTACTTCGGCAAAATCGTGGAGCTGGCCTCTTCTGACGAGCTGTTCGCCCACCCCCTGCACCCCTACACCAAGAGCCTGCTGTCGGCAATTCCCCTGCCCGACCCACACGCCGAGCGCCGGCGCGCCAGAATCACCTACAGTCCCGATGCCCACGACTATACCCGGGACAAGCCGTCTATGCGGGAAATCGCCCCTAACCACTTCGTCTACTGTAACGCGGCCGAGGCGCAAAGCTACAAAGAGGAGCTGGGTCTATGAAAAAACGGCTGTTAAAGCACGGCATTGCCGCCGCAGTGTGCGCCGCGGTTGCGGTGTGCTACTGCGCAGCGCGGGAATTTCCCCAAATGAGCCTTATGGAAAAGTACCGCACCCTGTGCGATGCATTTACCGTTCCCGGACTTTTGGCACTGTGTGTTGGGGTACTGCTGTGGGCGTCCAACGACGGACTGTTCTGGGGTTTGGGCTACTGTCTGGACGTAGCCTGCAAGGCGCTGATTCCCGGCGGCCGCAGAAAGATAGAAAAGTACTACGATTATGTGCAGCGCCGCAAGGGAAAGGCGGTCACCGGTTACGGCTTCCTGTTTTTCTGGGGCGGCGTGTGTATGGCGGCAGCCATTGTATTTATGGCGCTGTTCTACCGCATTTATTAATGATAATGTATAGGGGGCGACCGCTGTGCGGTCGCCCTGTTTTCGTTGGCAATCTCCGAAAACAAACAGCCTGTCATCCTGAGCAAGCGAAGCGCGCCGAAGGATCTTCGCACCGAAGTAACGATTTGCATTACCGACAGTGCGTAGATTCTTCGACTCCGGGCATACGCCCTCCGCTCAGAATGACAATACAGGGGGCTCGGGTGCCTGTCCCCCACAAGGGAGGAGCATATACCAAAAACTGTGAGGTCAATTTGTCTATATTGCATAAAAATGGATTTCTTTGCAAATCCGTATTGCAAAAAATAGAACAAGGTGCTATACTTAGTCTGTAATGTTCCCTCTTTATACCCTTTTGCGGGAATTTTTCCAGTTAAAACGAAAAACAGATTAGGTCAGAATCGGTTTTCCGGCGAGTAAAAGCACTTGAGAACGCCACGGAAAAAGGCAAGTAAAGAGGGGGAAATACACTTTTTCCCCAGCAAAAATTTTGTAAAGGAGAATGAAAACGTGAAGAAAAGAATCTTAAGTCTGCTTCTGGTACTGTGTATGGTAGTCGGTATGCTGCCCGCATCCGTATTTGCAGCAGACGCCACGGAATCCACCGAAATTACGGCTACGGCAGATGCTCTGATTAGAATGAGAGCAGACGCGACAGCTATTACAGCCGTCGAGGGCAAGGTTGGCCAGTGGAATACCAGTGGTTATTATTATGTCAGCGTTACCC
This sequence comes from Faecousia sp., assembly GCA_045635645.1. Taxonomy (GTDB): domain Bacteria; phylum Bacillota; class Clostridia; order Oscillospirales; family Oscillospiraceae; genus Faecousia. Next base: position 57,748 of record JAZTWB010000036.1, read on the forward strand.
TCCAGCCCGGTGACGGTCCTTACTACTTTAAGACCAATGACGCCGGCTACGTGATTGACGGTACTGAAGATGACCACACCATCGAGATCAACTACCTTGGCAATGCTGCCAAGCTGATCCTGAAGGGTGCTACAATTACCAACGATCACGCGAACTACCCTGCCCTTATTTTGGGTGAAAACAGTAAAAATGATGTCGGCGCTGAAACTGCTGAAGGCAACCAGGCTGACTACGAAATTATTGTAGAGGGCGACAGCTCCATCAACCAGACCAACGGCACCAGCGGTCGTGCCATTTTGAACTCCACTGTGGGCACCCTGACCGTTACCTCTGTGAACGATGCCAAGCTGGCTGTTAAGGGCAAGACCACCGGTACTCGCGGTGTGTTCCACAACGTGGGCTCTCTGGTGCTGAAGAATGCCAACCTGTACGTAGGCGGCTATAGTGCCACCGTCCACTACGCCATCTACAGCTTGAAGAATATTGACATTATCGGCGGTAATGTACAGGCTCATGTCAAGGGCTCCTACAGTGCGATTTATGCTGCCGGCAATATTACAGTCGATGCGGCAAAGCTGACTGCTTACAGCTCCGCCGGTATAACTGTGAAGGCGGACGGCGCCAACGGCGTTACCTTCAAAGACAGCCTTGTAAAGCTGGGCTCCTACAGCGCCGCGACTATCTTCGCTGCCGCCCCCACGATTGCGGGATATGCAGACGGTTATACTGTCAAAACCGACACAAATGGAAGCAGCAACTCCAGTCATACTACCTGCCCGACTGACGACAACGTAAACTTTGACTTTCAATCCTCTGCGGTTACGTCCAATACCTTCGACGCAGCCAGTGCGACCACTTATAAAATGTTCGAGATCAAGCCTGTCAAGGAAGACGGTCTTGTAAAGTTTGCTGCAGGCGATACTGCCACCAACCTTATCAGCGTGCCCGTTACCCAGGGTCAGGACCCTGTGTACTACACCAAGGTTGACGGCACCTTCGTGGAAGGCACCAAGAACAACTATCAAATCAAGATTGCCTACCCCGCGGCAGGCGATGTTGAGGTTTACCTGAAGGGCGCTGAGCTGATTAACAACATTACCGGCAGCGCCAACAGCGCAGCCCTGTTCCTGGGCACTAACAATAAAACCGATCCCGGCGCTGAGACCGCTGCCGGCAACAAGGCGGACTATAAGATCATCGTTGAAGAAGCCAGTGCTATTCTGCAGACCAACAGCACCACCGGCCGCGCCATCTTCGGCTCTACCGTGGGTGATGTGACCATTACCTCTGTAAACGGCGCCCAGCTGATGGCTGGCGGCAGAATGACCGGCAGTCACGGTCAGGTTTCCAACCAGGGCAACCTGATTCTGAAGAACGCTAACCTGTATATTGATAATACTTACAGAAATGCCGCAGGCGACGGTACAGTTACTGCAGGTAATTCCATCGTACTGCACTCCTACACCGGCAACGTTATCTTTGACGGCGGTATCTATAATCTGTATCTCCGCAACGGTACCGGTAAGGGTATCTACGCCTACCGGGATATTACCATTAAGGGCGGCGCAGAAATGTCCTATGTCAGAGTAGGCGGCCCTGCCTTCACTGCAGATACCGGCGCTATCACCATTGATAACAGCACCGTGAAGGTGTCCGGCTCCCCGGCATTCAGCAAGCCTCCTGTGCTGAACTATGTATGCCGCACGGCGCTTGCCGGTACTGCCGGTGCTAAGAATATCGTAGCCAACGATACTACTGTTACCTTCGCGCTCGACGGTGACACAGTAAGCTATGTGGCGGCTGACGCGAGCACCTATACATATCTGGAAGTCACTCCCGCAGCTTCCCACACGCTCAGCGGAGATTATTCCACCGACGAGACTTACCACTGGGGCGTCTGCTCCGTTTGCGGTGTCGAGATTTCCAAGGAAGCCCACACCGAAGGCCCTGCGCTGAAGGAAAACGAGGTACCCGCCACCGAGACCGAGGCAGGCTCCTACAATCTGGTTACCCGTTGCCTGACCTGTAATATGGTTATGTCCTCCGTTCCCGTCACTGTTCCCGCAGTGCGCAAGGCAAGAGTTGTCTTCTTCACCGGCGCAGGCACGAATACCGACGGTGTAGACCGCTTCATCCTGACTGTCAACAATGACGGCGAAGCTCTGTACTACTGGACCGTAAACGGCGCTCTGGCAACCACCAACGCTGACGGTCTGGAGGCAAACGAAGACAACGGCTACAACGTCAAGTTTGTCTACAACCCCAACGATACAGCCGCTAAGCTGTACCTGAAGGATGCAGAAATCTCCAACAACTCCACTAGCACTCTGTTCTACATTGCCCACCCCAACATGTCCGGCAATGTTGTGAACTTCTCTCTGGAGATTGTTCTGGAGGGCGCGAACACGCTGACCAAAACCACGTCCAGTCCGCTTATTTCTGTGAACACAACCGAGGGCAATACCCTTGCCATCACCGGCACCGGCTCCCTGTCTGTCTACTCTAAGATGAACAATTCAAGCGGCGGTATCATCAACTCCCCGGTAGATCTTACCATTGGTAAGGATGCTACCGTGAACCTCTACCACACGAATACGACCTATGCAAATGACATCGTGATGAACGAGGGCGCAGACCTGGTCATTAACGGTAAGGTAAATATTTATAACGCAACTGCTAAGGGTTATAATGCCGATCACCCCGAATATAAGAACAACCCCATCATTACCAATGGCGGCGGCGATGTTTACATCAACAAGGGTGCAGCGGTCACGATCGTTACCCAGCAGAATACCCACGCGTTCGATGTATCCGGCACCCTGTATGTGGATGCCGCAACTCTGACGGTTGCAATGGATGGCGATGGCTACCTGTTCAAGAACAGCAACGTTGTTCTTACCGGTGTGGATGATTATGTATCTCTGGAATCTGCCAACATTGATGACGTTTCCGATCCCACGAAGCTCCTCGTCAGCGATATCCCCGCAACCGAGCTGTACAACGCGGAGAACGTGCTGCTGTATAAGTACGCAGCCATCGTTCCTCACAACCATACACCTGCTGCTGCCTGGTCCTCCGACGAGAACAGCCACTGGCAGGCATGTAACGGCCACTGCCCCGATGGCGTGCTGCACAACCAGGGCGCGCACGTAGCCGGCGAGGCACAGATGGAGAACATCGTGGAAGCTACCTCCAGAGCCGAAGGCTCCTACGATATGGTTAAGCGCTGCGTAACCTGTGGCTACGTAATGGAAACCGAGCACTTCACAACCCCCAAGATTAACCAGGCTTACGTGTGGTTCTTCTATCGTGACGATGCCAATAAGGTTCCTGTTGCAGTCAACCAGGGCGGCAACGTACGTTACCTCAAAACCACCGATTTAGGTAAGATTGAGAAGGATGCAGAAGGCAAGGTTGTGGAAGCCTCCGAGGCTGATTACAACATCAAGCTGGAATACCCTGCGGGCGCCGAGAAGGCTACGCTGACCCTGCGGAATGCAAAGCTGGTTACCGACGGCAACGATAGCGCAATTCAGTTTGGTTATGGTGACAACTGCACCAACTTCTCTATTGATATCGTTCTGGTGGGTACCACCGATATTACCTGCAACGGCGCAACCAACTATCGCAGCGCCATCGAAAGCGGTCTGGATGCTGATCAGAAGGTTCGCATCATTGGCGACGGTACCCTGAATGTCTGGGCCTCCACCAATAGCGGCGGTAACGGTGTTATCAGCGCGCCCAACCTGACCATCGGCGCAGACGCAACTGTGAATGCTTACAACATTACCGCCGGCAATGCCAACGGTATTTCCGTAACCAACGGCGACCTGATTGTTAACGGTAAGCTGGGTGTTTACAGCCACAACAATGGTTACCGCAGAAATGACAGCCACGCAAGCCCCATTGTTGTAAACAACGGCAACGTTTACATCAACGAGGGCGCTAAGCTGACGATCCGTACCAAGCAGAGATCCTACGCTTTCGATGTATCCGGTAACGTTTACATCAACAACGGTACTCTGGATGCACTGGTTGGCGCTGTTAGCGGTGTCACCTCTCCTGACGGCACCTACGTATTTATGGGCAAGGCTCCCATTTATACCGCCGGTATGGATGTACAGGGCTCCGACTCTTTGAGTATTGAAATCGACAGTGCTTATCAGATCGTGGGCACTCCCGAACTGGAGCGCATTGCCCTGTTTGATGACAACGTGCTGAATTACCGCTACGTGGTTATCGCACCTCACGTGCACAAGTACACTGACAGAGTTTCCAGCCAGCTGGCTTCTGCAGCTACCTGTGAGCACGGTGATCTGTACTACGTACAGTGCCACAACTGTGATCTTGTCAGCAACACCGTAACTGTCGAGACCACCAAGCCTCTGGCCCACAACTGGGCAGACGCAACCTGCACCAGCGGTAAGGTTTGCTCCGATTGTAAGGCGGTTTACACCTACGGCAGCAACCCCTACTACATGGTCAACCTGGCAGAAATGGAGAACATCTCCAACACCTACGGTATGCCTTCGTTCTGGACAGATGCCAATAATGTTGTTAAGTACGGCGGCGTCAGCGATGTTAAGGATATCGCGCTGAATCTGAAGAAGACCTTCGATGCTTACCCCGTAGGCGCCCGCTACATTAGCTTCACCCTGCTGTCCAAGTCCTTTAAGAGCACCTACCAAAACGGCATCTATATGGAAAACGGTGTGGAAATCACCAAGGCTTGGCTCAACGAGTTCCTGCCCGCTTATAAGGCAATCGGCGGTCAGCTGGACGGCTTCATTGTCGACCTGGAATTCGAGTATGGCAGAGGCTATGACCTGCGCAACATCTACGACGGTGATCACGCCAAGGTGGCAAAGGATACTGAGATCTACAAGAAGATCTACAACGATCCTCATTTCGCCACTGTCCTGAAGCCTTTGCTGGATGAGCGCAAATTCCCCTATGCTTCCGGCGACGATCCGCTGAGCAGCATCCAGACTGACAGCACAGCCTACGAGATTTATAACTGGGCGTTCTACATTGTAATGAACAAGTACATCGACCAGGCTATGGCTTCTGTGTTCGAGTACTACCCCGATGCATACCTGTCCGACTATGATAGAGGTTACACTGAAGGCTGGCAGGCTTCGGGCTTCGAGGGCGAAGTTGCCCAGGGCATTACCAACCGTGTTGGCACCAGCTCCAATATGAGCCTGTATATGATGGATCCCTCTTATTTGATTTTCCGGGATGGAAAGAAGCCTAACGGCTACAATAAGGGCACCTTCGCCGACACCGCCTTCAACGCAGCCAAATATAATGTTGAGCGCTTCAAGCAGATGCTTGCTGCGACCCCCGTTGAGGAAGATGGCAGCAAGAACGTCAGCGTCTGGATTGCTGAGTATAATTACTACCAGACCCATAACGGCGTAACACGTCCTGCTTACACCAACCAATCTCCCTACTATGCAGAAGCAATCCTGCATCTGGGTCTGTCTAACCCCAGTCCCTTCATCGGTTACGTGAAGCCTCCTGTTGTGGGTTACGACGAAGCCGGTGACGAAATCCACGATATGGAGACCTATGCCAAGTATTTGGCAGCTGTCAACAGCCTGATGCTTGAGCTGACCGAGGTTGCCGGCACCGATGACCGTCGTCCCATCGAGCTGCCTTACAGCTGGAACGATGACTACATCCTCTCCGGTATGTACGCCGGCGGCAGAAACATCTGGCGTATCACTCCCGAGGACGGTCTGGATGGCTTCCTGGTAATGAGCGAGAACGGTACTCCCACCTTCCGCGCAGGCGGTCAGACCATTATCTTCCCGCAGGGTAGAATTGTGGAAACCGAAAACACCATCGACTACGAGTATGGCACTTGCGGTTACTGGGTTGAGACTCCCGCAGACGTAATGCCTGTTGTTGTCTCTAACACCGACCGCTACAGCGAAGCCAATGGCTACACCGGCACAGCCAACAAGACCGACCTGCGTGTCTACAACAAGTACGGTTACCTGGTTGACGCTTCCGTCGCAAACGAGGGCTTTACCGCTTACCGCGTTGACTGGATGAACGTTACCAATGACTACAAGTATGTCATCGTTAAGAACAACGGCACCGAAATCAAGCGCGTGCTGATGGCTCCCGGCCAGGATAGCTTCTTCGTTGGCGAGATCGCTGACGGCACAAACCTGCTGACTGTCGAGACCATCGCTGCAACCGGCTACGAGCCCGCTGATCCTTACGCAAACACCGACTTCGACTGGTCCGACGCCACAATGCCCACTCATACTTACAAGTATGTCTCCATCGACGAGAACAACCATAAGTATGCTTGTGACTGCGGCGCTGTGAAGATCGCAAGCGAAGCTCACGAGTTCGCTGACGACGATGACACCACTTGTGACAAGTGCGGCTACGAGCGCAACCTTGGCCCTCAGTTCGACGAGCGTCTGGTATTTGGCACCATCGGTATATCTTTGCAGTCTGGTATTGTAGGCCAGTTTGGTATGCCCAACCACTTGACAAACTACGGTTTTGATACTATTAAGATTACTGTTCAGAGCGGTAGTGACACTTATGATATAACTGAGTACGATGTCAAGGGCGCAAACTTGGTATTCTACATTGATTTTGCTGCAGCAGAGATGACCAAGGCAGTAACTGTTACTATCTATGCAACAGATGGTGATAAGGAATACTACGGCGAAACTCTGAAGAACTGGACCATCAAGCAGAAGGCGCTTGATATGCTGGCAACCAATTATCCTGGATACAGCACCAGTGCAACCAAGAAAAAGTTGTGCGATCTGCTTGTAAATATGCTGAACTACGGTGCAAAGGCACAGGAGAAGTTTAAAGTAAATAACAGTGAGGGTATGCTGGCAACAGACGGATTGGATGACTACGAGCACCTGATTCGCGATGCAGAGGATACTACCATCAGCGGTTGGACCCGGCCTGAGGAAGATAGCAGTATGGTCTTTAAGGGCAAGACGTTTGCGTTGAGCTTGCGTGCAGAGGTGCAGCTGGTAATGGGCTTCACAGTGCCCACCGGTACAGATTTGACTCAGTATGAACTGAGAATTACAAACAATACCCGCAACACAACCTATGATCCTCAGCAGTTTACGCTGAGAGGTTCTGATGCAGTTGTTTACTTCACAGAGCTTGCAGCAGCAGAGCTGAGAGATGTGATTACTGTTACCGTTTACCAGGGTGAGACTGCAGTGTCCGAAAGCTTTACCTTTAGCGTAGAGAATCTGGCAGCAGGTATGGTGGCTAGCTATCCTGACCTGATTCCTGCTATGATGAACTACAGCGATTGCGCAAAGACCTACTTTAACAAGTAATTAATAAGTTTTACTTATTAATTATTCATAATTGTGCGAAAGGAGGCAAATGAAATGAAGCTTTTTGAGACCCCTGATGTTAAGGTGATTAAGTTCGCTATTGAGGACGTTATCACCGTTTCCGGCGGCGAACAAGAGACTACTGGTCCCTACGATCAGTATTGCGTCGGCTAATCAACTGAGTCATTGACCGGGGCCGGTGGAGCTTTCGCTCCACCGGCCAAACCTTAAGGAGATTTAGAATGAAGAACAAGGCATTTCAAGAGCTAAAAAGGAAATTGATGCAGTCAGCAATCAAAACACGTACACCCATTGGCGGTGTGTTTGAGTTGACACCCAGATGCAACTTAGACTGCAAAATGTGCTATGTTCACAACGCGAATTCAAATGCCTTGCGAGAGAAAGAATTGCCCACAGAAATATGGAAGCGGATATTTGATGAGGCATACGAGCTTGGCTTGCTGTATGCCACACTCACCGGAGGCGAGTGCTTGCTTCGCTCCGATTTCAAGGAGCTATACCTACATCTGTGGAAGAAACGTGTAAATGTGTCTGTATTGACCAATGGCGTGCTGATAAATGAAGAATATATTGATTTCTTTAAGCGATATATGCCGGACCATATTCAAATTTCTTTGTATGGAAGCTGTGAGGAAGGATACCTGAATGTTACGGGACATCGCGGATTTGAGAAGGTGGTTTCCGCCATACGCGGTCTGGAGGATGCCGGCATTGATGTGCGTGTAACCATTACCCCCAGCAGCTATATTCGGGATGATTATATGAAGACGGTGCGCTTCGTGAAAGAGAATGGATTTAATCTGGGAAATACAGAGATGTATCTGATTTCTAACAGAGACAATCCTGAGAAGGCAGATTATTACTTAACAGAAGAAGAGATTTTCGAGCTGACTAAAGAAAAGGCGCAGATGAATGGGGAAATATGTCCTGTTCTTGATGTGCCACCGATTTGTGGACCGATGACTATGCCGCCGAAGAAAGGAATGACCTGCTCGGCCGGAAATTGTGTTGCTTTGGTCACGTGGGAAGGGAAAATGCACCCCTGTGTGAACGCAATGATTGGTGGTGCGAATGTTCTGGAGGTTGGTTATGCGGAAGCGTGGCGACAGACAGTAGAGGTAGCAGCACAGGTTGTCCACGGCGCGGAATGTGTGGGCTGTCCTTATGATAAGACCTGCCCGAAATGTCCTGCAATGCGGCTAACCGGCCTGCATACCGGGCATTGTAAGCCTGAGGTTTGCGAGTTGACCCGGCGGCTGGTAGCCGCAGGCGCGAAAAAGTTAGAGCCGATTGAAAAAGCGATAACTGATATAAATTGAAAACAATAAGCTCCACATCGTAAAGATGTGGAGCTTTTACCTCAAGACCCCCTTGCCTAAAGGGGGCTTTTAATTTACTGTATTGACCGGCTTGCCGGTCAGGAAGGCGCGGATGCTGGAGACGGTGCAGTCTAAAATCCGCTGACGGCTTTCCGTGGGCGCCCAGGCCATATGGGGCGTGATGATGCAATTGGGCGCAGACAGCAGGGGATTTTCCGCCCGGATCGGCTCCCGGCTGACCACGTCCACCGCCGCGCCGCTGAGCTTGCCGGCGGCAAGAGCGTCGGCTACCGCCTGCTCGTCCAAAAGAGCGCCCCGGGCGGTGTTCAGCAAAATCGCCCCGTCCTTCATTTTTGCCAAGGTCTCGCTGCCAATCAGTCCGGTGGTTTCGTCGGTCAGCGGGCAGTGGAGAGAAACAATGTCGGATTTTTTCAGTAGGGTGTCCAAATCCACGTATGCGCCGATTTTCTCCCCCTCGGGATGCCGGCTGCGGCTGTAGGCAAGAACATCCATTCCCATCGCTGCGGCAATTCTGCCCACGGCTCTGCCTATGCGACCAAAGCCGATGATGCCGATGGTTTTGCCGGCAAGCTCCATTTGGGGCGTGTTCCAGAAACAAAAATCGGGGCAGGCTGTCCACTGCCCCTCGTGGACTGCCCTGTCGTGGAGACCAACCCGGTTGCACAGCTCCAGCAGCAGGGAAAAGGTAAACTGCGCCACCGCGTTGGTGCCGTAATCCGGCACGTTGCACACGGGAATCCCCCGCTTGCGGGCAGCCTCACAGTCCACCACGTTGTAACCTGTTGCCAGCACGCACACAAGGCGCAGCTTGGGACATTTGGTAAGCAGCTCCTCGGTGATGGGGGTTTTGTTGGTCATAACAATGTCCGCATCCCCAATCCGCTCCGCCGCCTGGGCGTAGCGGGTGCGCCCGTATACGGTCACTTCGCCAAACTGCCGGAAGCAGTCCCAACTGAGGTCGCCGGGGTTGACTGCGTTGCCGTCTAAAATCACGATTTTCATAGGTATTCTCCCTTGCAATGTCAGGATTTGTTTGCTAAAATGGAAAAGAGGTGTGCTATGGAAATTTTGTATGTTGATTCGGATATTGTGGTCTGCGTGAAGCCGCCCCGGGTGCTGTCCACCGACGAGCCGGGGGGTATGCCCGATATGGTGCGGCAGGCGCTGGGGACGGAGGATGTGCGCACCGTCCACCGCTTGGACCGGGTGGTTTCCGGTCTGATGGTGCTGGCGCGTTCCGCGGACGCGGCGGCAGAGCTTTCCCGGCAGATTCGGGAACAGACCTTCGAAAAAGAGTATATGGCTGTGGCCCACGGTCACCCGGAGCAGCAGTCCGGGCAGCTGCGGGACTTGCTGTTGCGGGACAAGCAGGAGCGAAAGACCTATATTGTGCAGCAGCCCGGTAAGGGTGTGCAGGAGGCAATTCTCACCTATCAGGTGCAGGCGCAAACCGAGGCGCTGACCCAAGTGCGGATTCAGCTGCAGACCGGCAGAACACACCAGATTCGCGCCCAGTTTTCCGGGCGGGGAATGCCCCTTGTGGGCGATAGAAAGTATAGCCTCTTAGAGGATGATTGCGAGATTGCCCTGTGGTCCTATCGGCTGGCGTTTTGTCATCCGTCCACCGGCAAGGAAATGGAATTTATACTTCCTCCGCCCGGGGAGTATCCCTGGTCGGAGCTTGCTTAAAATCGAATTTATACATTGCAATCAGCAATGAGCCAAGGGTCAGCACATCGGTGATTGCCCCCGCCAGAGAGCCCACGGACAGGTTGTAGATAATCCACATAATGCACGACGGCAGGGTGATGATGCGCAGCCATTTTTCGTTTTTGATGCCGTAGGAAACGGTGGTCAGCAGCTTTGAGCCGATGGGCAGCAGGCTGAACAGACCGTCAAAGGTAAAAAAGCCGGTAATGACCACAAACGCGCCGAAGCCGACAATCACCGGCAGGGTGGACAGATTCTTTTTTGCCCGGTGGACAAACAGCAAATTCCGCACCACCGACAGGCAGTCCAGCACCGCCGCCGTCCACGCGCCCAAAAGTACGTATTGCAAAGCAAAAAACAGTTCCGAGGTCATTTTGCACAGGACGATGCGCCGGTGGGTCTTAAACTGGAACGCAACAATGCTCATTGCCAGCCCTAAAAAGCCGATGAGCTGTATTATCAAAGCCATAAAAATCCTCTTTTCTTTCTTGACGGGATTCGGCTCACATTATACAATAAGAAAAGGAAAACGTCAATCGTGGGAGGGCGCTATGGCAAATTACAGCTTCTTTCAAAATACTGCCTGTGAATATTTTCCCTGCCATAAGGGCGCGGAGGGGGAGAATTTTAACTGCCTGTTCTGCTACTGCCCGCTCTATGCCTTGGGCGATGCCTGCGGCGGCAATTTCTCTTATACGGAGCAGGGCGTTAAGGATTGCAGCGGCTGCCTGATACCTCATAAGCGGGAGAATTATGAAAAGGTCCTTGCAAAAATGGACGGAATAATCGCCCTTGCCAAAAAAGAGGATTCTTGATTTTTGCAAGACGGTTTGCTATAATAAAGCGGTTATATGGAGACGTATCGAAGTGGGGAGCGAAACGAGCGCTGCCGGTGGCAGAGCAAGCGAGTTGAGCGAGTGGCAGCGGTCGATAAAATCGAGGAAAAGCGTAAGCCCGAAGATTTTATCGGGCACCGCAACAGGACATAACGGGGCAAGCCCCACTTAGAAAGACAAATGAAAAATGTATATCTGGAGACGTATCGAAGTGGTCATAACGGGGCTGACACGAAATCAGTTTGCCGGCAACGGCCCGTGGGTTCGAATCCCCCCGTCTCCGCCAAATAAGCGACCCACCCCTTTGGGGGTGGGTCGGTTGTATTTTACTGCTGCATACGCAGAACTGCCATACCCGGCGCATCCTGCGCCAGCTGGTTTACCTGATATAGCACCTGCGCCACGTCAGCGCGGGTCAAAGGCGCATTGGCGCTGAAGGTCACGCCGTACTCTGCCATCACCGTCAGACTGGCGGCGGCCCAGGAGGGAATGTCCTCCTGCACGGCGGTCTGCTGCGCTGCCAGGACATCGCTGCTGACCGTCAAATCCAGCGCGTTCTGCAGCATTACCGCGGCTTCTGCGCCGGTGATGGGGGTGTCCATAGCGGCGGTGTCTTCCCAGTTTGCCATCAGACCGCTGCGCTGGGCGGCAGCCAGATAGGGCTTCAGCCACTGGGGTGTGCCGGCGGGCAGCTGGGCGCTGTCAGTATCCTCCAGAGGAATATCCAGCACCTTCACCACCATCGCCAGAAACTCTCCCCGGCTGACGGTCTTTTCGGGGTAGAAGCAGGCGTTGCCGCCTACCTGTTCACCCACAAACAAGCCGGTGTTGCGCAGCCATTCCGCCTCAAACCGGCAGGTGTGACCAATGGTGTCGGCGTACTGACGGGCATCGGTGGGCTTTAGAATCTGCACAGTCACCGTAGCCACCCGGGAGACGTTGCCTGCAGGGTCAGTGGCGGTGTAGGTGAAGGAGTCCACGCCCACCTTGTTCTTCTTGGGGGTGTAGACAAAGCTGCCGTCTTCCTTTACCTCCACACTGCCCCGCTTGGGCCCTCGCACCACCGTAAAGGCAAGGGCCTGCGCCTCCGGGTCGGATGCCTTCAGCGCCCCGTCGGTGGGCAGATTTTTGTAGGTCTCAATGGACATATCCTGGGCAACGGGCGCTTTGTCCTCCTTGCCCCGGATGCCGATGGTCATCGTTGCGTTCTTTTCCACCCGGTTGGCGTAAATGGGCAGATAGCTGATGACCGCCTGCGTGTCCTCTTGGGTTTTCAGGGGCTGAAAGGTCATTCGTGTCAGCTGTTCGGCGGTGAGGATGTCACCGGCGCGCAGCACGCGGTTACCCAGCAGCACCGTACCGGCAGAGGGGTCGGGCAGCGCGGTAATACAGATGCCGGCCAGCGGCTCCTGCTCTGCGGAAAACTCCTGTCCGGTAAAGCAGTAGACTGCATCGCAGTCCACCTCGGTGGCGGCAGTGCCCACGCCCAGTCCCAGCAGGCAGCATACTGCCAGGAAAAGAGAAATCATACGTTTGCGCATATTGGAAAAACCTCCTGTTTTTGTGTTCACAGGTAGTGTTTGCCACCGCGCGGAAAATATACAAAAAAGCTCCCCTCACGGGGAGCTTTTTATATTTCTTTTACAGCAGAGGAATGCCTGCTTTGTTACATTCTGCCACAGTCATTTCATCCCACACACGGGATTGCACCTCGCCGATGTGGGCGCAGCCCAGCATCAGCATTGCCAGTCGCGACTGACCGATACCGCCGCCGATGGTCAGCGGCAGCTCGTTGTTCAGGAGCATTGTGTGGAAGGGCAGGCTGCGGCGGTTGTTGCAGTCCGCCAGATTCAACTGTCTGTCCAGCGCCGCGGCATCCACCCGGATACCCATCGAGGAGATTTCCAGCGCCCGCTGCAGGGGCTCATCCCAGAAGAAGATGTCGCAGTTTAAGCTCCAGTCATCGTAGTCCGGGGCGCGACCGCCGTGGGGCTTGCCGGAGCGGAGCTTGCCGCCGATTTGCATAATGCAGGCGGTGTGATGGTCTTTTACATAGGCCGTCTCCCGGGCAGAGCCGTCCAGCTCGGGATACAAATCCTCCAGTTCCTGGGTGGTGATAAAGCTCACTTCCCGGGAAAGCTCGGTGCGAATCTGGGGGAAACGCACGTGGAGACGGTCATTGGTGTCGCAAATGGCGCGCACGATGGCGGAGACAATCAGCTTCAGATAGTCGAGCGTCCGGTTTTCCGGACCGATGACCTTTTCCCAGTCCCACTGGTCCACGTAGATGGAGTGGATATTGTCCAGCTCCTCGTCCCGGCGAATGGCGTTCATATCCGTGTACAGACCCTGTCCCATACCGAAGCCGTAGCGCTTCAGCGCCAGACGCTTCCACTTTGCCAGAGAGTGGACTACCTCGGCATCCATTCCCACGGCGGGAATGTCGAAGCTGACGGGGCGCTCAAAGCCGTTGAGGTTGTCGTTTAAGCCGGATGCGTCAGTGACGAACAGGGGCGCAGACACCCGCTTTAAGTTCAGCGCGCCGGAGAACTCCTCCTGGAAAGCCTGCTTGATGTAGGCAATGGCCCGCTGGGTTTCGTAAGCGTCCAGAGGGGGACGGTAGCCTTCGGGTATGTAAATCTGATTCATAAACGTTTCATCCTTTCACGGACTTAAATATATCCTCTATTGTAGCGGTTTTTTTCAGAAAATCAAGTGTCTTCGTTTAATAGCAGCCGGAACGCGCCGTAGGCCCCGGCGTCGTTGCCCAGGGTTGCCAGAGTAAGGCGAATACCCCGGCAGGCGTGGAAGAGATACCTGTCAAAATAGGGCGCGATGCCGTTTAGCAGCGTGGTGCCTGCTTTGCTGACGCCGCCGCCCAATACCACCGCCTCCGGGTCGGTGACGTTGCACACGTTGGCAAGAAACTCACCTAAGTAGGCATAGACCTGCTCCAGCGCTTTCTGCGCCGGCGCGTCGCCGGCTTTTGCCGCGTCAAACACGTCCTTGCAGGTGAAATCTTCCTTTTCAAGCAGACAGGAATCCGTGCCTGCAATGTGCTTTTTGGTCAGCCGGACGATGCCGGTTGCAGAGCAGTACTGCTCCACGCAGCCCCGCTTGCCGCAGCCGCAGCTTGCTGTCTCCTGCCGGTTGAGGACCATATGTCCGATTTCCCCGCCGGCGCCGTGGGTGCCGTGGACAACCTTTCCGTCCACCACAATGCCGCCGCCCACGCCGGTACCCAGGGTAACCATAATCATATTCTTACAGCCTTGACCGCCGCCCTTCCAGCATTCGCCCAGCGCGGCCACGGTGGCATCATTTCCCGCAACCACCCGCAGGCCGGTCAGCTTATGCAGTTGCTGACAGATATTGAATCTGTCCCAGCCTAAGTTGATGCACTTGTTCACGTTGCCCGCCCGGTCTATCGCACCGGGAACGCCGATGCCGATGCCCAAAAGCGCATCGGAAGCGATATTCTCCCTGCGGCAGTAATCCAAAACCGATGCGGCAATGTCCGGCAGAATCTGCTTGCCGCCGCCGGCGGTGACGGTGGGAATCTCCCACTTGGCAAGCATATCGCCGTTTTCATTAAAGCAGGCAATTTTTACCGTGGTGCCGCCCAAATCCACGCCGAATCCATATTTCATAGCGTCCTCCGGAAATTCTTTCTGCTATTATACAAATTTCCCGGAGAAAATGCTATATAAATCCTGTAAAATATGAAAAGAAGCAGAAAGTTTTTTCTGTGACCCTTGCACAAACGGCAATCTTGTTGTAACATATACTATATAATAGTGAAAGGATGGATACCCTTTTATGATTAAAGTTGATATTTCCAATGTATGGGGACAGCTCTCCCTGCCCGATTTGCTGGCAGCGGAGAAGGAGGTCTTCGATGCACATATGACGCTGACTGACGGCAATGGCGCCGGCAGTGACTTTTTGGGCTGGCTGAATCTGCCTGTGGAGCAGGAGACCGAGGAAATCAGCCGCATCCGCGCCGCCGCCAAGCGGATTCGCGAGGAGTCCGATGTGTTTGTGGTCATCGGCATCGGCGGCTCTTACTTAGGCCCCCGGGCGGCCATTGAGCTGATGCAGGGCTGCAACCACAACATTGGCAAGGGTAAGGGCAACCCCCAGATTTATTACGCGGGCAACACCCTGTCCACCCGGGCGTGGAATGAGCTGCAGCGGCTGCTGGAGGGTAAGGATTTCTCCATTGCCATCATCTCCAAATCCGGCACTACCACCGAGCCTGCCATCGCCACCCGCGCGCTGCGGTGGCTTTTGGAGCGCAGATACGGCACAGAGGGCGCAAGAAAGCGCACCTATGCCATTCCCGACCCCGCCAAGGGCGCGCTGCGCCAGATGGCAACCGAGGAGGGCTGGGAGACCTTCGTGATTCCCCCCGACGTAGGCGCCCGCTCCAGCGTTCTGACTGCGGTGGGTCTGCTGCCGATGGCCGTTGCGGGCATTGACCCGATGGAGGTTATGCGCGGCGCTTATGAAGCTAAGCAGGTTTATGATATTCGTTCCTTCGAAAACCCCGTGTGGCTGTACGCCGCTGCCCGCAACCTGCTTTACCGCAAGGGAAAGGCTGTGGAGATTTTGGAGTCCTTTGAGCCGGGCTTTAGAATGATGGGCGGCTGGTGGCAGCAGCTCTTCGGCGAGTCCGAGGGCAAGGACGGAAAGGGCATTTTCCCCGTTTCTGCGGAATTTACCCCGGATTTGCACTCCTTGGGTCAGATGATTCAGCAGGGCGAGCGGAACATTTTTGAGACAATGGTGCGCTTTGACCCCCCTGCCCAGAAGCTGACCATCGGCGGTGATTATAAGAACTTAGACGGACTGAACTACTTGGAGGGCAAAACCCTGGACTTTGTGGACGAGCAGGCTTTCCAGGGCACATTGGCGGCCCACGTGGACGGCGACGTGCCGGTGATTACCGTGGATATGGGCGAGCTGAACAACGAAAAGCTGGGTGAGATGTTCTACTTCTTCGAGCTTTCCTGCGGCGTTTCCGCCTATATGCTGGGCGTCAACCCCTTCAATCAGCCCGGTGTGGAATTTTACAAGCGCAATATGTTCAAGCTTTTGGGCAAGCCTGGTTACGAGGATTAATTGGGGCAGTACGACCGAAAAGGAGTGGCGATATGACCTTACAGGAAAAAATTACCGCCGCGGCGGAATATATTTTAAGCCGCATTCCAGCGCCCCCGGAGACGGCGCTGGTGCTGGGCAGCGGTCTGGGTGACTATGCCGAAACCCTTGAAAACAGCATTCGCATTCCCTACGGGGAGATTCCCAACTTCCCCCAGCCTACCGTGGAGGGACACACCGGCGCCTTTGTCTTCGGCACGAAGAACGGAAAGCGCGTGGTGGTCGCCCAGGGACGGGTGCATTACTACGAGGGTCTGCCGATGCAGGAGATTACCCTGCCTGTTCGGGTGCTGGCTGCCATCGGTGTGAAGCGTCTGGTGCTGACCAATGCTGCCGGCGGCGTGAATTTAAGCTATAAGCCCGGCACGCTGATGCTGATTTCCGACCATATCAACTTCTCCGGGGCAAATCCCCTGATTGGACCGAATTTAGAGAAGTTCGGCCCCCGATTCCCCGACGTGAGCGACCTGTATACTGCCACACTGCGGGCGGCTATCAAGGAAAAAGCCAAAGCCGAGAACATTCCGCTGGAAGAGGGCGTGTACCTGATGTGCTCCGGCCCTAACTACGAGACGCCGGCAGAAATCCGGGCATTCCGCACTCTGGGCGCTGACGCGGTGGGTATGTCCACCGTGCCGGAGGCGCTGGTGGCAGCCCACTGCGATATGCAGGTGGTGGGCGTGTCTTGTATCACCAATATGGCAGCCGGCGTGCTGCCTGTGAAGCTCAACCACGCCGAGGTGGTGGAGACTGCCGCGATGGTCCACGATTTGTTCCACCGGCTGGTGGACGTGATTGTCAGCATTGTGTAAAGGAGAGACAGATATGTTTTATTCTATGAACATCGCCGGTCTTGACCGGCAGCTGCCCATTTGTAAGGTGACAGACTCCCTGTATATCGCCGGTTTTGTGATTTTCGGCGACCAGGAGCTGACCGTTGCCTGCGCCAAGGCGCTGCTGGAGAGAGCGCCGGAATATGACTACATTATCACCGCCGAGGCTAAGGGCATTCCCCTTGCCCACGAGATGGCACGCCAGAGTGGCGCAAAGAAGTATTTTCTGGCGCGGAAAGCGCCCAAGCTGTATATGAGCGGCGTGTTCGAGGTGGCGGTGAAGTCTATCACCACCGCCAAGGAGCAGCGGCTGTACTTAGACACCGCCGACGCAGAGCTGATGAAGGGCAAGCGGATTCTGGTGGTGGACGATGTGATTTCCACCGGCGAGAGCCTGCTGGCGCTGGAGGCGCTGGTGGAAAAAGCCGGCGGTGAGATTGTGGGGCGTATGGCAATCCTTGCCGAGGGTGACGCCCAGGCAAGAGAAGACCTTATTTATCTGGAAAAGCTGCCGCTGTTCAACCCCGACGGCACCGTTATGGACTGAGATGAAGTACGATAATACCTACGTAATTGTGGATTTGGACATTATCGCGGAGAATTTCCGCGCCATATCCCAAAAGGCGGGTGTGCCGGTAATGGCGGTGGTCAAGGCGGACGCCTACGGCTACGGCGCGGTGCAGATTGCCCGCCGCTTAGAGGGTCGGTGCGCATTTTTCGGTGTGTCCTCTATGCTGGAGGCGCTGGAGCTGCGCAATGCCGGCATCAAAACCCCCATTCTAATATTGGGTGCGACCCCTGCCACAGCCTACAAAACCGCAATCCGGCAGGGTATCCGGCTGACAATTTACCGCTATGAAGATGCGCTGGCGCTGTCGGAGGCCGCCCGGGAGACGGGGGAAACGGCGCTGTTCCATCTTGCGGTGGATACGGGTATGGGCAGACTGGGCTTTCAGCCGACCGAGGCGGATGCGGATATCTGCGCAGAAATCTGCCGCCTGCCGGGACTCACGCCCGAGGGTCTGTTCAGCCATTTTGCCACCGCGGATAGCGCGGATTTAACCAAAGCAAGGGCGCAGGCCGAGCGGTTTGACGCTTTTGACCGTATGCTAAAACAGCGGGGCGTGCAGGTAAAGCTGCGCCATATGGACAACTCCGCGGGCATTATGAATTTTGCAAGCCACTATGAGCTGGTCCGCGCCGGTATCATCACCTACGGTCTGTACCCCAGCAGCGAGGTAGACTCGTCGGCGCTGCAGCTGCGTCCTGCCCTTAGCTGGCACAGCCGGATTATCCACGTTAAAACACTGGAAGCCGGCTATGAAATCGGCTACGGTGGCACATTCGTCACAGAGAAACCCACTGTGGTGGCGACAGTGCCCGTGGGCTATGCCGACGGCTACAAGCGAAGCCTGAGTAGCCGCTTTTACGTGCTGATTCTGGGCAAAAAAGCGCCCATTTTAGGCAGAATCTGTATGGACTATATGATGGTTGACGTGACGGATATTCCCGATGCCACCGTGGGCGACACGGTGGTGCTGATTGGAAGCAGTGGTGAGCAAACCATTACGGTGGAGGAGGTCGCCGAGACGGCCCACACCTTCAATTACGAATTCATCTGCGGTATCGGCAGACGTGTTCCCCGCTATTATCAGGAAAATGGAGAGATTGTCCATCAGGCCCATTATTTGCTGGATATACGGACCTAAACAACAAAATTGCTCTGCAGGGGTTTCCTGCAGAGCAATTTTTATTAAGTTTCCCGTCGCTGCTTCCGCTGAGCCTTGCGCTCTGTGGCAGCTTTAAATTCCGCTTCCTGTTCCGGGGTCTCCAGAATCAGCGCCGGCACTTCTATGGGTTGGCCGTCACTGTCAATGGCAACCATATCGATGTAGGCCCGGTTAATCATCTTCCGTGTGCCGTCTAAGGATTCGGTGTAGGTGTCCACCCGGATTTCCATAGAGGAGCGTCCCACATAGGTAACCATACCCTGCAGTACCACCATTTCGCCTGCGTAGGCAGGGGCGCGGAACTGCAAATTGTCGATGGCCGCGGTGGTGACAATCGCGCCGGAATGGCGAATGGCAACAATGCCTGCCACCTCGTCAATCCATTTGAGCAGATGTCCGCCGAAGAGTCTGCCGTAATGGTTGATGTACTCCGGGCGAATGAGGTATTGCTGTTGGGTCATAGACTCGCTGACTTTCTTTGCTTGCATATGGCTCACGCCCTTTCTGTGTTTCTATAGCAATCATAGCAGATATAAAGGCGTTTTGCAAGATAAAACCCAGACCACCGAACTGCCTGCAAAAAGGAGAACAAATTATGAAATGTTCCCATATACTTGAATTATACAAAAATCTTTGCTATACTTTAAATACCATACCGGCTAAGGTGTGTTTACAGAGCTTACGCAAGAGGAGTGATCGCGTGAAAAAGAACAAGTTCATATCCCTGCTGCAGTGCATTCTCGTGGTGGGTATTTTGGCGGGAATCCTTTTGAGTATGACCGCCTGTAAGAAAAAACCCGACCCGGTGAAGCCCAGCGAAGACCCCAAGGATACAACCCAGTCCCAGCTGCAGAGTCCGCCGGACAGCAATGAGGATAATACACCCCAGAACACCACCGGCGAGGAAACCACCACCGCTGAGAACACCACCGGCGAGGAAACCACCGGTGAAGAGACCACGGAAAACGACTGCGTACATATCACCCGGAGCTGGACGGTGGAAAAGACCTCTACCTGCACAACAGAGGGTCTGCGGTATAAAGAGTGCATCCTCTGCCGTGAGCAGGTGGAGACGGAGGTTATTCCCAAGACGGAGCATACCCCCGGCCGGTGGGTACCCGTTGCCGCGTCCTCCTGCTCCAAGGAGGGAAAACAGCAGCAAAAGTGCAATCAGTGTGACGAGGTGCTGCTGATTATCTCTATGGAAAAGACACCCCACAATACCTACACCATTCCCGGTCATGAGGCGACTGCCACCACCACAGGTCTGACCGACGGCAAGAAGTGCCGGACCTGCAACGCGGTGGTGGTGGAGCAGCAGATTATTCCCGTTCTGGGCTCTACCGGCTACTGGTACACCGTCAACTCTGACGAGAAGAGCTGCACCATTACCGGCCGCGGCAACAGCACCGACAAGACCGTCAATATTCCCGGTGCGATGTCCAGCTACAAGGTCACAGGCATCGGCAAGGAGGCATTCCAGAATCAGGAAGATATCACAGAGCTGTACCTGCCGTCTTCCGTTGCCCATATCGGTGAGTACGCCTTCTACGGCTGTTCCCGCTTGACCCAGATTTCCTTCCAGGGAACGGTGGCGCAGTGGAAAGCGGTGGTGAAGGATACGGCTTGGGATATGAATACCGGCAGCTACACCGTCCGCTGCTCCGACGGTACAGTTACCAAATAAATATAAAAATAAGAGCCTCCCAATCGGGAGGCTCTTCTCTTATTTCGCTTGCTTGCGCTTGGGCAGGAACAGGAAGATGGCTGCGGTGGCAAGACCCGCAAAGGTCAGCACCACAGGCAGGACGGAGGGCGATTCCTCTTCTTCCTCCACCTGCTCGCCGGAAATGCGGATTTCCATAAACAGGTTATCCATCAGCCGGTTGGTCTCCGGCGGCAGGAACAGGGAGCTGACACCCTTGTCCAGCACGGACTGGTCGGGGTAGATGACTTCGCTTTCCGCCAGGTACTCGTCCATATGCTCCCGCGCGCCCTCAATGGGAGAGCCGTAGCAGATATAGTCCATATTGGCGCCGGAAATTTCCGGGTCACACAAAAAGTCGATAAACAGCTCAGCTTCCGTCTTGTTTTCACTGCAGGTCGGGATACACATAGCGTCGATAAACAGGTTAAAGCCCTGCTCCTCGGGCAGATAGAACTGCAGATTGGGATTGGCATCCATCATCATCATACAGTCGCCGGCGTAATAGGGGGCAATCCACGCGTTTTCCCCCTCCATAATGCCGTAAATCTGATCCATAACGTACTGACGCACCAGGGGATTTTGCTGGGCCAGCTTGTTGGCGGCCTGCTTCAGCTCTCCTTCGTCGGTGGTGTTGATGCTGATGCCGGACAGGAACTGGGCAACGCCGAAGGCATCCCGGGAGTTGTCAAACTGGAGAATCTTTCCTGCGTACTTTTCGTTCCACAAAAGCTCCCAGCCGGTCACGTCCGCCGGGTCTACAAACTTGGTGTTGTAGAGGATACCCACCGTACCCCAGGTGTAGGGAACAGAGTAGGTGTTGTCCGGGTCGTAGGCGGTGTTCTTGAAGGTCTCCTGCACGTACTTGTAGTTGGGAATGTTCTCAAAGTTCAGCGGCAGGAGCATATCCTCCGCAATCAAACGGGCAATCATATAGTCCGACGGGATAATCAAATCCACAGACAGACCACCGCCGGAGAGCTTGGCGTAGAGAGATTCGTTGGAATCGTAGGTGGTGTAGTTTACATCGATGTGGGGGTACTTTTCCTCGAAGGCGGCGATGATGTCCATTGTACCATCGCTGCCGTCGGCAATGTTCTGACCCCAGTTCATAACGTTTAAGGTGACCTTATCCTGCCGGGTGGACAGAATCAGCCAGCCGCAGCCCAGCAGCACTGCAAACGCGCACACACCGGCGCATACACGGGTAAATACCCGTCTGCCCCGGCTGACCGTCCGCACCTGCCGGGTCTTTTTCCGTTCGGAGCGGATTTGCAGCAGATTCATAGTCACCATCAGCACAAAAATCAGCAAAAACAGCAGGGTAAACATTGCGTACACCCGGGGCTGCATAGGCTTTTTCGTGTAGGAGTAAATCTCCACCGGCAGGGTGAGAAAGCCGTTGCCGGACACAAAATAGCTGATGACGAAATCGTCCAGGCTCATGGTAAAGGCCATAATCGCGCCGGAGACGATGCCGGGCATAATCTCGTGGATAGTGACCTTGAAAAACGACGCAACGGGGGTGCAGCCCAAATCCATCGCCGCGTCCTGCAGCGCCGGATCCATCTGCTTGAGCTTGGGCATTACGTTGAGAATCACGTAAGGCAGGTTGAAGGTGATGTGGGCAATGAGCAGCGTCCAGAAGTTCAGACTCTCCTTCTGGTGCAGAAGGGTAGAACCGATGAACACGAACAGCAGCGACAGGGAGATACCCGTGACAATATCCGGATTGGTCATCGGGATATTGGTCAGACCCATAACGGTCTTGCGCAGCTTAGGATTTAAGTTGTGGATACCCACGGCAGAGAGCGTGCCAAAGGCAGTGGCAACTGCGGTTGCCAGAATGGAAATGAGCAGGGAGTTGCCCAGCAGCGCCAGCAGGTCATCGTCCCGGAACAAATCCCGGTACTGATTGAAGGTAAAGCCCTCAAATACCGTTAAATCCTTGCCGGTATTAAAGGAGCCTACCACCAGCACCAGCATCGGCACGTACAAAAATGCGAAAATCAGAACGGTAATGATACGGCTGGTTCTTTTCATACTACCACACCGCCTTCCTCGTCCTCACCGCCGAAGCGGTTCATAACACCGGTGCAAACCAGCACCATCAGCATCAGCAGCAGGCTCAGCGCCGCGCCTAAGTTGGGGTTGTTGCTGGTCTTAAACTGCTTTTCAATCACGTCGCCGATGAGCATGGTCTCCGCACCACCCAGCTTTTGGGAGATGTAGAAGGTGGACACCGCCGGCACAAATACCATCGTAATGCCGGAGAGAATGCCGGGTACGCTCAACGGCAGCACCACGCGACCGAAGACTTGCAGACCGTTGCAGCCCAGATCCTCTGCAGCCTCAATCAGCCGGGGGTTGATTTTTACAATCACCGCGTAAAGGGGCAGAATCATGTAGGGCAGGTAGTTGTATACCATACCTAAAATCACCGCACCGGAAGTGCCGATGATTTCCACCGTGCCGATACCCAACCGTCCCAGCAGCAGGTTTACGATGCCGTTGGTCTCCAGCAATCCCACCCACGCCAGAGTGCGCAGCAGAAAGCTCATACACATCGGAAGCATCACCAGCATATACAGGGTTTTCTGGACGGTAGGGGTGCGGTGGGCGATGAAGTACGCCACAGGATACCCCAGCACCAGACAAATCAGCGAGGATACAATGGAATACCACACGGAGATACCCAGCGTGGGCAGAAACAGTCCCAAATCCCGCAGATTGCCCAGGGTGAATGCCCCGGTGTCCGGGTCGGTCAGGGCATAGTAGCCCATCACACCCAGAGGAATCAGGGTGAAAACCAGCATCCACAGGATATACGGGCCGCTGAGTAAGACAGACTTATTCTTCTTCATCGGCCACGTCCTCCGTCAGCTCGTCGTACTCAGCGGAGTAGGAGCTGTAGTCACCAAACATACCGGAGTATTCACTCTTGTGCATAATGTGGATGTCCTCGGGATTCAGGCGGATGCCCACCGTCTCACCCTCGCCGTGGTAGTCGGTGGTCTGAATCAGCCACTTGAAGCCACGGAAGTCCACAATGATGTCGTAGTTGAGACCCTTGAAGGTCACGGAGGTGACCGTGCCTACCAGATGGCCTTCGCCGGCAGGTACGAAGTCGATGTCCTCGGGGCGGATAACCACGTCCACAGGCTCATTGGGCGCAAAGCCTGCGTCCACGCAGTCGAACACCCGACCGAAGAACTTTACCTTATAGTCTGACAGCATAACGCCGTCCAAAATATTACTTTCACCGATGAAGTCTGCCACGAAGGCGTTCTTCGGCTCGTTATAAATATCCTCAGGCTTGCCAATCTGCTGAATACGGCCCTTGTCCATAACCACCACCGTGTCGGACATACTAAGCGCCTCTTCCTGGTCGTGGGTGACGTAAATAAAGGTGATGCCCATGGCCTGCTGAATGCGCTTGAGCTCGTTCTGCATATCCTTGCGCAGACGCAAATCCAGCGCGGCCAGAGGCTCATCCAGAAGCAGCACCTTGGGGCGGTTTACCAGCGCCCGGGCAATGGCAACACGCTGCTGCTGACCGCCGGACAGGCTATCGATACTGCGGTGCTCATAACCCTTCAGACCAACCACGGACAGAATCTCCTGCACCCGCTGGTGGATTTCTTCTTTGGGCAGCTTTGCCACCTTCAGGCCGAAGGCGATGTTGCCGTATACGTCCAAATGAGGGAATAGGGCATAGCGCTGAAAAACGGTGTTAATCTGCCGCTGGTAGGCGGGCACATCGTTGATGCACTTGCCGTCAAAAAGCACTCTGCCGGATGTGGGGGTCAAAAACCCGCCAATAATTCGCAGAGTGGTGGTTTTTCCGCAGCCGGAGGGTCCCAGCAGCGTGAGGAATTCGTGATCGTTAAAATAGAGATTGATGCCATCAAGCACCTGTTCCCCGTCGAACTCCATAGTTAAATCCTGGAGTCTGATGAGTTCTTTGGACATTATCCTCCCCCGTTCTTTTTCGCAGCCGCCACCAACGCTTGTTGACGTTGTGCCAGCTGCTTCTTTTTAATAATATTTAATAGTATAGATATAACCGAAAAAGTGACATTTGTCAACAGTGTTTTCACGCTCCGGGGCGCTTGGGAAACTTTTTTCCAAAAGATGGTTTAATATGCAAAAAATCGGCAATACTGGACTTCGGAGGTGCTTATCGTTATGAGCAAGAAAAAGTTCACCGGCAGCGTCAGCGGTAAGGGCTACTACATAGCCCTTGTGCTGTGTGCCGCTGCCATCGGAATCTCCGGATTCCTCTATTACAGAAACGCCGACAAGCCCGACCCCTCCTTAGACGGCGGCGGGCAGACCCAGACCCCTGCGCCCGATAACCAGCAGGTCATTGCCACCAATCCCGACGGCTCGCTGGTGGCGGACAACGGGAACACGGTCAAGACACCTATGCAGACCGCCTACCCCGTGGAGGGGCAGACAGTGGCAGTATATGCTATGGATAGCCTGACCTATAACGAAACCACAAGGGACTGGCGTGTCCACAACGGCATCGACATCGCCGCTGAGGCAGGCACGAAGGTCTGCGCTGCGGCGGACGGAGAGGTCTACACCGTCTATGAAGACGAGGCGATGGGTATGACCGTGGTGCTCCGCCATCAGGGCGGCTACACCACCAAGTACGCCAGCCTTGCCGAAGAAGTGTCAGTCAAGCCGGGGGATACGGTGACTATGGGACAGACCATCGGCGCGGTCGGCAATACGGCGCTGATGGAAAGCGCCATCGGCGACCACGTCCACTTCAGCGTCAGCTGTGACGGCAAGGCGGTCAACCCCGAGGCGTTTCTGAAACAGGAATAATTGCTTTCTTCATTTCCTCTTTGTTGGGGCGCCCGGCGCCCCGTACATACAATTGAGAATTGAAAATTGAGAATTATGGAATTGTCTCCCTTAAAAAGCTGTTTGCAAGGTGCTATCTTTTGAGCGCTGAGATAGAAGGGCTGGGGGATTCTTAAGGGGGAGCGATGCGACCACTGCCTGTGGCAGAGAAAGGGAGCAGAGCGAGTGGCAGCGGTCTGTGTGCAACGCAGGCGCTTCAGTCGCCAAGGCGCACACAGGGCACCGCAACAGGATAACGCATCTCGAGCGGGAGCTCGAGCCACCCCTTAAGCCGGTTCTTTGGTAACTTTCTTGCCGGAACAAGAAAGTTACCCGCCGGAGGCATACCAGTGTCATTAAATGAATGACGTTCCTATGGCTTTCCCCAAAATGGATATAAAAAGGACACTACCGGGTGGTAGTGTCCTTTGTGTTTATTTTGCGAATTCCACAGCCTTGGTCTCCCGAATGACGTTGACCTTAATCTGTCCGGGGTACTCCAGCTCTGCTTCAATCTGCTTGGCAATGTCCCGGGCCAGAAGAATCATATTGTCCTCTGTAACCTCCTCGGGCTTGACCATAATCCGCACCTCGCGGCCGGCCTGAATGGCGAATGCCTTTTCAACACCGGGGTAGGAGCCGGTCAGTTCCTCCAGCTTCTGCAGCCGGCGAATGTAGTTTTCCACATTCTCACGGCGGGCGCCGGGTCTTGCGGCGGAAACTGCATCGGCAGCCTGCACCAGAACGGCAATCACGGTCTTGGGCTCTACGTCACCGTGGTGGGCCTCAATGGCGTTGACGATGACGGGATTTTCCTTGTACTTGCGGGCAAGGTCAGCACCCAGCTGAATGTGGCTGCCCTCCACCTCGTGGTCGATGGACTTGCCAAGGTCGTGCAACAGACCTGCGCGCTTGGCCATCGTCACATCCACGCCCAGCTCGGAGGCCATCAGACCTGCAATGTGGGCAACCTCAATGGAGTGATTGAGCACATTCTGACCGTAGGAAGTACGGTACTTCTGGCGACCCAGAATCTTCACCAGCTCGGGATTCAAGCCGTGCACGCCGGTCTCGTAGCAGGCGCGTTCGCCCTCCTCACGGATGGTGCGGTCCACGTCCTTACGGGCCTTCTCCACGCAGTCCTCAATGCGGGTGGGGTGGATACGGCCGTCGGCGATGAGCTTTTCAAGGGCCAGCCGTGCAATCTCCCGGCGGACCGGGTCAAAGCTGCTGACGGTGATGGCCTCGGGGGTATCGTCGATAATCAAATCAACGCCCGTGATGGTCTCCAGGGTGCGGATGTTCCGACCCTCCCGGCCGATGATACGGCCCTTCATTTCGTCTGTGGGCAGGGGAACAACGGATACCGTTGCCTCTGCTACGTGGTCTGCGGCGCAGCGCTGAATGGCGATGGAGAGAATCTCCCGTGCCTTTTCGTCGGACTCGTCCTTCATCTGCTGCTCGATTTCCTTAATCTTCATAGCAGTTTCGTGACGGATTTCCTCCTCAACGCTATTGAGCAGGAACTGCTTTGCCTGTTCCTGTGTCAGGCCGGAAATCTGCTCCAGGGCGGCCAGCTGCTGCTTGTGAACTTCCTCTGCGGCGGCCTTTGCCTGTGCGACTTCAGCCGTTTTCCGTGCCAATTCCTCTTCCTTGCGTTCAAAGGCATCGGCTTTCTTATCCAGAGATTCTTCCTTCTGCTGCAGACGGCGCTCCTGCTTGGTCAGCTCGGCGCGACGTTCTTTTACTTCTTTTTCGTACTCTGTGCGGGACTTATGGATTTCATCCTTGGTTTCCAGAAGCATTTCTTTCTTCCGGTTTTCGCCGCTGCGAATGGCTTCGTTGATAATGCGGGTTGCTTCTGCTTCGGCAGAGCCGATTTTCCGCTCGCTGATGCGCTTACGGAAGGACATACCGAAACCAAAGCCGACAGCCACGGAAACGACAGCACCCAAGGCAATCAAAGCGATCTGTAAAGGTTCCATAATCTTCTGCACACCTCCTTTGTAGAATAGGCATCGTCAAAGGAGTGGACATAATGACCTCATATTGTTCAGTTGGCAAAATAAATGTACCGAAATGTATCGGCAAAAAGATTTAAGCACAAAAAACGCCACGAGGCGCAATACGCAACTCCGGCAGATGCCGAGGTTATCATGAAACGCCGGGACTTACCGCCGCCAGCGTACACCATACCGAATCTATTGTACCTGCATTATATGGGAATGTCAAGGAAAATTACAGAAAAAGCCACGTTACCTCCGTTGACAAGAAAACCGCCCCGTGGTAGAATATTCGAAAATGCGGGTATGGTCGCGAGCCTGCGCGCTGCCGGTGGCAGATGCAGCGCAGGCGCAGTGTGTGCCGCGATCGGTGAACGAGGAAGGCGTACCGCCGACGAGGGCACCGAGTATCGCAAACGGAGGAATTGGCAGACACCGACAAACGTAATGGTGAAAACTGCTGCAGAATTTAATAAATGCGGGCGTGGTGGAATTGGCAGACACGTTGGATTTAGGTTCCAATGGATTTCCGTGCAGGTTCAAGTCCTGTCGCCCGTACCATAAACGGACGAAGCTATGATACAATTTCATAGCTTCGTTTTTATTTGTGCTTGTTTGTTGGACTATTTATATGGTAATATGACATCGTAGAGGTGATATAAATGTTACAAATTCAAATACTTAAAAATCTATATAATAAAACCGTGACAGGCATTAAGGCATATGGCACAGATGCGTTTGATTTTACTCCGAATCTCCTGGGTGTGGATTTTTCGGTAGGTCAATTCGGCTATGTTGTTTTTGAGTTTGGTGATGACTGTTTTTATATTTCCGTTGATGGCATATCATCTATCGTTCCCCCGAGGACAAATATCACAGCATTAAATATTCCGGAGTGTGTACAAAATACATTCCTTGGAGCGGTTCTTCAATCTGTTTCATTCGACGGTGAGCAATATTACATTCAGTTCGAGGGGTTTGATTTATTGAGAGGATACTATGAGCCAAATGACGGACATGCCGACCGATCATACTTCGATTTGGAGTTCCCTTGGGTGTAGGCACTGCACCAACCGTTATCCTTGCGCCCTTGTATTATTAAGTGCGTGAAGATACAAAAACCGGGATGCCCGATTGGGCATCCCGGTATTTTTTCATTGAAAAACACAAAAATTGTGGTACTATGTACTTATTCGCGAGAAATTTTCTTTGTAAGGAGAGCTTTATGGACGTTTTCGGTTATCCCATATGGGTGGTTTTGCTGATTTGTTTTGGCGTATTCTGCGCTTCATTTATGGATGCAATTGGCGGAGGTGGCGGCATTATTTCCCTGCCGACCTATCTGCTTGCCGGATTGCCTATGCACTTTGCCCTTGGCACCAACAAGCTTTCCTCCTGCATCGGCACAGTGGCCTCCACGGTGCGGTACATCAAAAACGGATACGTGGATTGGTGTCTGGGTATCCCCTCCGTTGTGCTTGCGTTGGTGGGCGCCCATCTGGGTACAAAGCTGCATTTGGCTATGGATGAGCAATATTTGAAGCTTGTGTTGCTTTTTATACTGCCGGTGATTGCGGTCATTCTTCTTCGGAAGAAAGAGCTGCCGGAAACCCGGCAGCCGCTGAATAAGTGGATGCGCAGAGCCGTTGCGTGGGGCGCATCTCTGGTTTTCGGCACCTATGACGGTTTCTACGGCCCCGGTACCGGCACATTCCTGCTGCTGTCGTTCTGCTATCTGGGAAAGATAGATGTACGCACAGCCTCCGGCAATGTAAAGCTGGTCAATCTGGCCTCCAATATGGGCGCCTTATTTACCTCCCTGTTTGCCGGCAAGGTATTGATTCCCCTTGGCTTGATTTCCGCGGTCTTTGCCACAGCTGGACAGTACATCGGCGCAGGACTGGCACTGAAAAACGGCTCCAAGATTGTCCGCCCGGTGATTTTGTTTGTGATTTTGCTGCTGGCGGTCAAAGTGATTCTGGAGTTTTTTGGAATTGCGTAATCACTTTATTCCCCCAAACAGAAAAGAGGAGGCGTTGGCCTCCTCTTTTGTCTTATTTCTTGTTCAGTGTCCGGGCGCTGGTGCGGGCCTCCGGTCTGATTTCGCCCACAGCCAGAAGAGAATTCTTCGTGAGCGCAGGTCCGAAAAGCTCGTAAATCAGCACGCCGAACAGCACAACATTTCTTATCAGCGTGCCGCCGGGCAGGGCGGCAGCGGACAGCGCCATACCCAGCGCCACGCCCGCCTGGGGCAGCAGCGTGATGCCCAGGTTATCGGTGATGGGTTTGGACTGCTTGGTCAGCTTGCAGCTATACCTGGCACCCAGGCACTTGCCAGTGGAACGGGCGAGAATATAGATGAAGCCTACCAGAAGCGTTACGGGACTGCCCAGAATCTGAATGTCCAGCTCCGCACCGGAGATGACAAAGAACAGAACGTTCAGCGGCATCGTCCAGCCGTCCACTCTGTCCATCAGCTCCTCGGAGGTGTCACAGATGTTGCAGAACACCGTGCCGGTCATCATACATACCAGCAGCAGGCTGAAGCCGCAGTGCACAGGGCCGATGGAGAATTTGACCATAGAAAGACCCACGGTCAGCAAAATAAAGGCCACCGAGATGGTCATACGCTTACTTCTGGAGTGGAAAAACTGCTCCACAAAGTTCAAAAGCCAACCCGTTGCGCTGCCCAGCGCCACAGACAGAATAATTTCCAACACCGGCTCAACCGCCACAGCCAGAACGCTCACCTGTCCGTGGGACAGGGCGGTGGCGATGCCGAAGGAGACGGAAAACAGCAATAGACCCACCGCATCGTCAATGGCGACTACCAGCATCAGAAGCCGGGTCAGCGGACCGTCAGCCTTGTACTGGCGGATAACCATCAGTGTGGCTGCCGGGGCGGTGGCGGACGCGATTGCGCCCAACGTAATGGCGCAGGGAATGGATATTACATTCGGCAGCAGAAAATGCAGACCAATCAGCACCAAATCCACCAGCACGGTGGTAATCACCGCCTGCAAAATGCCAATGATAATAGCGGGGCGACCCATCGCCTTTAGCTGACTGAGCCGGAATTCGTTGCCCATAGTAAAGGCGATAAAGCCTAGCGCGACCTGTGTAAGAACGTGCAGACTCTCCACCTGCGCAAAGGAGCCAAAGCCCAGACCGGGTACGCCGGCGGCGCCCAGACAGAACGGTCCCAGCAGCAGACCTGCTACCAGATAGGCGGTAACGGCGGGCAGGTGCAGAAGCTTTGTTACGCGGGAGAGCATCAGTCCGCCCACCAGCGCAACAGCCAGACAGATAAGATTCGTTTCCATATAGGATTCCTTCTTTCCCAAATGTTTTGGTCTGAAGGGGTTGTCAAGAGGCAGCCTCTTTAGATCGTTTTACCGACCTGTATTCTACCACCAATATGCAGCAGTTTCAATAGCTAAAAACACCAAATATTTCCCTGCAGACGCAGTTGGTATGGTTTGTATTTCCGGCAGGGAAAAGATAATAAAATTTATACTTGCAATACGCAGGTATAAAGTGTATAATTATAAATATTTTTTGGATTAATCCAAAGATTAAGAGGAGGATTTACTATGAAAAAGATTATTTCCATCGTACTTTGCCTGACTTTGGCGCTGGCTCTGGTTGCTTGCGGCGGTGCTTCCACCACCAAGATGACTATGGGCACCGGCGGCACTGCCGGTACATACTACGCCTTCGGCGGCGTGCTGAGCCAGTACATCAAGAACCACGCCGGCATCGACGTGACCGTGGTTTCCACCGACGGCTCCAAGGCAAATATCCAGGGCATCGCCGCTGGTGACTACCAGCTGGCAACTGTCCAGTCCGACGTTATGGCTTACGCCTGGCAGGGCAACCGTTCCTTCGAGACTGACGGCAAGGTGGACTCCTTCCGTGTGGTTGCCGGTCTGTACGCAGAGGCTGTGCAGCTGGTCACTATGGACCCCGCTATCAAGAGCGTTGCTGACCTGAAGGGCAAGGCCGTTTCCATCGGCGCGCCCAACTCCGGTGTTTACTTCAACGCTGTGGACGTGCTGGCCGCTGCCGGTATGACCGTGGAGGACATCAAGCCCCAGTACCTGAGCTTTGCTGACAGCGCTGACGGCCTGAAGGACCGCAAGATTGACGCTGCATTCATCGTTGCCGGCGCGCCCACCGCTGCTATCTCCGAGCTGTGCGCCACCAATGAGGCATACTTAGTGCCCATCGACGGCGACATCGCCAAGAAGCTGATGGAGAGCTCCCCCTTCTACACCGCTTACACTGTGCCCGCCAACACCTACAGCGGCCAGACCGAGGCTGTCACCACCGTTACCGTTAAGGCAACGCTGATTGTCTCCGAGAGCGCTTCCGAGGATGCTGTTTACGATTTGACCAAGGCTATTTTCGACAATGCCTCCGCCATCGCCAACGAAAACGGCAAGGGCGCTGAGCTGAGCGTTGAGAACGCTACCAGCGGTATGACCGCCCCCTTCCACAAGGGCGCTGCCAAGTACTTCGCCGAGAAGGGTGTAACCGTAACCACCGACTAATCCAACCGATTGCGTTTATTGGCTGCGGAGCGGTTTCTCCGCAGCCAATTTTTATACAAGGAGTTGCTTATGGCTTTTTTTAAGAAGAAGAACGTAGCGGCATCAGAGCCTATGGATCTGGAAGCCGTTATGAAGAAATACGACAGGGAGTCCAATACCCGTCTGTGGGAAGGCGCACCCAAGCTGGTCGTTACCTGTATACTGGCGGCCTTTGCCCTGTTCTGCCTGTATGTGACACTGTTTGCAAGATGGCTGGAGGAGTGGCGGCTGACGTCCTTCGTGGCGGGTATCGTAATGCTGGGCTATCTGATCTACCCCGCCCGCAAGGGTGTGCAGCGGGTCAACTACATTCCCTGGTACGATATTTTGCTGATGGTGCTGGGTACAGGCTCGTTTTTGTACTTTACCTTCAATGCGCTGGATATTATTCAGCAGGGCAGTATGTTCCAGTGGTACCAGATTGTCATCGGTCTGGTGGGTATTTTGACCCTTGCGGAAGTCTGCCGCCGCAGCGTGGGTTTGCCCATTTTGATTGTGGCAGCGGTGTTTATTGTGTACGCACTGATTTGGGGTCTGGCAAATCCCTCTTTGTGGGGTAAGATCAGCTATACTGTGCGCTACCTGTTCTACAGCAAGGAGGGCATTCTCTCCACACCCATTAACGTCTGCTCCAAGTTTATCGTTGTGTTCATTATCTTCGGCGCGTTTTTGGAGCGCACCGGCATTGCGGACTTTTTTATCAACATTTCCAACGCTGTGGTGGGCGGCTTCTCCGGCGGTCCTGCCAAGGTGGCGGTGGTTGCCAGCGCTATGGAGGGTATGGTTTCCGGCTCTTCCGTGGCCAACACCGTGGGAAGCGGCGCAGTTACCATTCCTTTGATGAAGCGCACCGGCTACAAGCCTGAGTTTGCCGCCGCTGCGGAAGCGGCTGCCTCCACCGGCGGACAGATTATGCCCCCCATTATGGGTGCGGCAGCGTTCCTGATGGCGGACTATGTGCAGCTGCCCTACAGCGACATCGTGGTTAAGGCGATTCTGCCTGCCGTTTTGTACTTCGCCGGCATTTTCATCTCCGTCCATCTGGAAGCAAAAAAGCTGGGCCTGCGGGGTCTGACCCGGGAAGAGCTGCCTAAAATCCGTCCTATGCTGCGCAAGCTCTACCTGCTGCTGCCGCTGGTTATGCTGATTTATCTGGTATCCGCCAGCAAGAGCACCATTCAGTACGCCGCGGCCATCGCTATTGTGGCAGCCATTGTGGTGAGCCTGTTTAACAAGGGTAACCGCATCACCCCCAAGCGCTTACTGGAGGCACTGGCTGCCGGCGCGCAGGGTACCATTACCGTAGCGGCTGCCTGCGGCATCGCAGGTATCATCGCCGGCACGATTACCATGACCGGCCTTGCCAATATGATGATTAACGGCATCGTGGCGCTGGCAGGCAACCAGGTGATTATCGCCCTGTTCCTGACGATGCTGTGCTGTATCGTTCTGGGTATGGGTGTGCCTACCACCGCGAACTACTGCATTATGGCAGCCACCTGCGCACCTATCTTAGTGCGTATGGGCGTTCCCACTGTGGCGGCCCATTTCTTCGTGTTCTACTTCGGCATCGTGGCAGACCTGACGCCCCCTGTGGCGCTGGCAGCCTATGCCGGTGCGGCGATTGCCCAGAGCAATCCTATGAAAACAGCCATTACCGCAACGAAGCTGGCCATCGGCGCATTTATTGTGCCTTACGTGTTCGCGCTGAATCCGGCAATGCTGTTTATCGATACCACTGTTTGGGAAGTGGTGCAGATTTGTATCACCTCCTGTGTGGGTATCTTTGGCGTGGCCGCGGCAATGGAAGGCTACTTCCTGCACCATATGCCCTGGCATCAGCGCATTCTCAGCGCCGTAGGCGGCCTGCTGTTGATTTACCCCGGTTTAGTGACAGATGTCATTGGTCTGGGTCTGGTGGCCCTGGTGGCAGTGATGCAGCTGTACGCACGGAAAAAGGCAGCGGCCATTTCTTAATTACAATTAAAACCCGGCAGTCTTTTTAGGCTGCCGGATTTTTTGACGACTTTCTTGACTATTGCGCAAAGGAATGGTACAATTTACAAGGTAAAATAACAAAAAGGAGCTTTGAGAAAATGCAAAAGTTGATTAAAGAATGCCTTTCCTGTGCTGCAGAACGCGCACCCGGATACTATACGGCAAGAGTCGGGATGGATGACTATCTTGTGGTTATCGGCGAAAACGCCCTGCCTTTTGATGTTCTTGCTGCAGATGGCGACACCAAGGTCTGTCCGCAAAACAACAAGAACGCCAATCTTCTGCGGGGTGTGATCGGATACTTAAACCCTGTGTCCCGCAAAGGCCATAAGTTTACCATCGGTCTGGGTGACCGCCTTGGCTGCGCAAGCGAGGGACATCTGAAGCTGTTGGCGGGTAAGGGTATTTTCCCCGTTTTGGCCCAGCAATCCATTCGTGAGCTGAATCTCACCGGCCGTACCTATGAGGATGTACTGTGCAGTGCGGTGTGGGCAGTGTTCAACGAGGGCTATACCGATGGCTATGGCGCTGACGGCGACCATTTGAAGCAGCCCTTTGAGATTGAGTATGCCATTGCCTGCGGCTACTCTATGATTACCCTTGACTGCTCCGAGCATATTGACAATACCATTGCGTCTATGGACGATGCTGTACTGACTGCAAAATATGAGCAGATATCGCCTGCGATTCGTAAGGCATACGAGGATAAATATTTGGGCAATACCGCCTGCGGCATTACCTTTACCCAAAAAGCGCTGATGCAGAGCGCGCTGATCTACGGCGCTGCCATCGAGTACACCGAGATGATCTATAACCGCTTTATCAAGCCCAACGGGATTGATTTCGAGATGTCCATCGATGAGACTGCAACGCCCACCTCTCCTGAAAACCACTTCTTCCTGGCATCCGAGCTGTATGCCCGGGGCGTTGAATGCGAGACTCTGGCACCCCGTTTCTGCGGCGAGTTCCAAAAGGGCATCGACTACATCGGTGATGTGGCGCAGTTTGAGAAAGAGTATGTGGTCCACGACCGAATCGCTCGGCACTTTGGCTATCGTGTAAGCGTGCACTCCGGAAGCGATAAGTTCAGCGTGTTCCCTGTAATACAAAAGATTTCCACCGGCGGTGTGCACGTAAAAACCGCAGGCACCAACTGGCTGGAAGCGCTCCGGGTTATTGCCAAGGCAGAGCCTGCACTGATGCGCCAAATGTATATTTACGCTGTGGAGAATCTTCCCATTGCCCAGGCGTATTATCACATCAGACCCTCTCAGGCAAATGCTCCTTCTGTGGAGAATATGCCCGATTCCCAGCTTCCCACGTTGCTGGATATGGACGATACCCGGCAGATTCTGCATATTACCTACGGCCTGCTTCTCAATGAGAAGCGCGATGGAGTGTATGTATTCCGCGATAGACTCTACGATTGCCTGAAGAACAACCGTGCTGCCTACGCGGATGGTCTGAAGGTACATATCGGCAAGCATTTGGCATTGGCTTTTGGTGTGTAAGAGAACGCAATATAGAACAGCCGCCGACTTGACTGTCGGCGGCTACAATTTGATACAGAGAAAAGAATGTGGAAATTTATTTTGCTTTGAGCTGCTGGAGAATAAATACGGCAAAATCTCTCAGGTGGCGCTCTCCTGCGGCTTCAATGACAGCAATTATTTCTCAAAAATCTACAAAAAAGCGTACGGAATTGCTCCCGGACGCTCCAGAAAAGGATTGTAGGAAAAAAGTACCCAAACCCCTTGCAATTGCTATGTGTTCGTGGTACAATGACAACGCAAGAATTTGCCCCTTTATATGGGGAGAAAGAGGCGCTTATGATTTACGAATACGAAAACGGTATTCCTGCCGAAGAACTGAAAAAGGCATTGGCAAAATCTCTGGAGGGCCGTGACCTGAAAAAGGTTTTGATTCTGCCTCCGGATTTTACCAGAATGTACTCCGACGCCGGTAAGATTACCGCCATTTACTATGAGCTGCTCAAGGACAAGTGCCAGGTGGATATTATGCCCGCTCTGGGTACCCACGTGCCGATGACCCAGGAAGAATGGGTTGCGTTCTTCGGCGAGGGCGTTCCCTTCGACAGAATGATTGTCCATAACTGGCGTACCGACGTGGTAAAGCTGGGCGAAGTACCTGCTTCCTTTGTTTCCGAAGTGTCCGAGGGTCTTGTGAACAGCAGCATCGATGTGGAGGTCAACCGCCGCATCGTAGACCCCTCTTATGATTTGATTCTGTCCGTGGGACAGGTTGTTCCCCACGAGGTGGTGGGTATGGCCAACTACGGCAAGAACATCTTCGTCGGCTGCGGCGGCTCTTCTATGATCAACTCCTCCCATATGCTGGGCGCCTTCTACGGTATGGAGCGGATTATGGGTAAGGACTTCTCTCCTGTCCGCCGGGTGTTCGACTATGCCCAGGAAAACTTCCTTTCCAACGTTCCTCTGGTTTACGTGCTGACCACTACCACCAACAAGGGCGACGAGGTCACCATTCACGGCTTGTACATCGGCTCTGACCGGACAGGCTTTGAGGCCGCGGTGAAGAAGAGCCAGGAAATCAACCTGACCCATATGAAAAAGCGCCTTGACAAGGTGGTTGTTTACCTTGACCCCCGCGAGTTCAAGAGCACCTGGCTGGGCAACAAGGCGATTTACCGCACCCGTATGGCCATCGCCGACGGCGGTGAGCTGATTGTGCTTGCCCCCGCTGTGGGTCACTTCGGCGAGGACGCAGAGAATGACAAGCTGATTCGCAAGTACGGCTACGTGGGCCGCGAGAACGTGCTGAAGCTGGTGGACGCGCCCGAGAACGAGGACCTGCGCCAGAATCTGTCCGTGGCGGCGCACCTGATTCACGGCTCTTCCGACGGCCGCTTCAAGATTACCTACTGCGCAGGCAAGCTCACCGAGGAAGAGGTCCGCGGCGCGGCCTTCAATTATATGTCCTACGAGGAAGCCTCCGCCAAGTATGACCCCGCCAAGCTGGTTGACGGCTTCAACACCGTTGACGGCGAGGAGATCTTCTATATCTCCAACCCCGCGCTGGGTCTGTGGGTTTGCGATGACTGATATGAAAACCATTGATTTACACACCCACTCTCTGTGCAGCGACGGCGCGCAAACACCCACCGATGTGGTGAAAACCGCCAAGGTCGCAGGTCTTTCCGCCATTGCCCTGTCCGACCACGATTGCATCAGCGGCGTGCAGGAGGCGATGGACGCGGGAAAGGCGATGGGCGTTGAGGTGATTCCTGCGGTGGAGCTGTCCGCCCAGTCGGATACGGAGCTGCACATCTTAGGCTACTTTGTGGATATCCACAACAAGAAGCTGCAGGATGCGATGGCCTACGCGCTGCAGGTCCGAGATGAGCGGCAGGAGGAGACCTGCCGTAAGCTCAACGAGCAGGGCTTTTCCATTACGATGGACGAGCTGCGCCAGGAAGCCCACGGAAATCCGGTGCTGTGCCGCGCGCATTTTGCCCAGATTATGGTGCGCAAAGGCTATGCCGAGTCCGTCAAGGACGCCTTTAACCGGTACTTAAGCGTTGGCTGGTATGCCTACTCCAACCGGCAGGCACTGTCCGCAACGGAAGCGGTGTCTCTGATTCGTGAGGCAGGCGGTATCGCTGTGGCGGCCCACCTGCATCTGATTAAAAAGCCCGACGACGAGCTGCGGGAATACCTGAAAGCGCTGATTCCCTATGGCTTGGACGGTGTGGAAGGCTACTACACCGACTACACCCCGGATATGGAAAACCGCTACCGGGCAATGGCAAAGGAGCTGGGCCTGGTGATTTCCGGCGGTACGGACTACCACGGCGCCAACAAGCCCCATATTGCCATCGGCAAGGGCAAGGGGAATTTGGAAATTCCCTACAGCGTGTTGGACGGCTTGCGCCAGCGCCATAAAGAAGTTTATAAATATTAATTTATCATCATAAAGGAGTACCAAATATGAAAAAAGCAGACATTGGCCTGATTGGCCTGGCCGTTATGGGCGAGAACCTTGTTCTGAATATGGAATCCAAGGGCTTTACCGTAGCAGTCTACAACCGTACCACCGAGAAGGTTAAGAACTTTGTAGAGGGTCGCGGCGCCGGCAAGAACATCATCGGCACCTACTCTATGGAAGAGCTGGTTGCCAGCATCGAGAAGCCCCGCAAGATCATGATGATGATCAAGGCAGGCTCCGCTGTTGACGCTACCATCGACGCTCTGCTGCCCCTGCTGGACGATGGCGACATCATCATCGACGGCGGCAACTCCCACTTCCCCGACACCGTTCGCCGCACCGAGTACGTGGAATCCAAGGGCAAGCTCTATATCGGCTCCGGCGTTTCCGGCGGCGAAGAGGGCGCTCTGAACGGTCCTTCTCTGATGCCCGGCGGCTCTCCCGCTGCCTGGGAAAGCGTAAAGCCCATTCTGCAGGCTATCTGCGCCAAGGTTGAGGACGGCTCTCCCTGCTGTGACTGGGTTGGCGAGAACGGCGCAGGCCACTTCGTCAAGATGGTTCACAACGGCATTGAGTGCGGTGATATGCAGCTGATCTGCGAAGCTTACCACCTGATGAAGAACATGCTGGGTATGTCTGACGATGAGATGCACGAAGTCTTTGCCGAGTGGATGAAGGGCGACCTGGACAGCTACCTGATCGAGATCACCCGCGACATCCTGGCTTATAAGGATACCGATGGCGAGCCCATCGTTGAGAAGATCCTGGACACCGCCGGCCAGAAGGGTACCGGCAAGTGGACCGGCATTGCCGCTCTGGATGAGTGCGTGCCCCTGACCCTGATCGGTGAGGCTGTGTTTGCCCGCTGCTTGTCCGCTATGAAGGACGAGCGTGTAGAGGCTGCTAAGGTTCTGCCCGGCGCTGCTGAGGCTGCTCTGAAGTTGACCGCTGAAGAGAAGGCTGAGTGGATCGAGAACATCCGCTGCGCACTGCTGGCCTCCAAGATCGTTTCCTACGCACAGGGCTACACTCTGATGCGCGCAGCTGCTAAGACCTACGGCTGGAACCTGAACTACGGCGGTATCGCTCTGATGTGGCGTGGCGGCTGTATCATCCGCTCCGTATTCCTGGGCAAGATCAAGGAAGCATTCGACGCTAACCCCGAGCTGACCAACCTGCTGCTGGATCCCTACTTCACTGAGAAGATCGCAGCCCTGCTGCCCGGCTGGCGGAAGGTGGTTGCCCAGGGTGCTCTGTGCGGCATGCCCACCCCCGCATTCTCCTCCGCTCTGGCTTACTACCATGGCTACCGCTGCGGCCGTCTGCCCGCAACCCTGCTG
>JAZTWB010000037.1:0-34008 GCA_045635645.1 Faecousia sp.
CCTTGGCTGCGAAACGGGTCAGAGTGTTCTTAACAACGGAGTACTCAACACCTGCATCACGGAACTGCTTACGCAGAGCGGCGTCCTGAGCAACAGTGATACCCTTGTAGTCAACGAAAACCACGGAAGAAGCTTCCTTGATCTTAGCGGACAGAGCCTCGACCACTGCCTTTTTGCTCTCAAGAACCTTTGCGTTGGGCATGTGTGTTTCACCTCCGAAAACTAAAAAAGTGTCTTCCTGCCAGAAGACAGAAAGACACGCAAACAATCAAAGCTGTAAACGCACCTCGGCAGGATTTATGCTTTGCAGCACCTGCTGTCTTTGGCAACAGTCGGATTTTACCATACATTAGTATGATTGTCAAGCGTTATTTGAAATAATTTTATAAAAATCCCCGAAAGACGGAATCTTTCGGGGATTTTGCAGCAAATTAGTTGCCGTACTTGGAAGTGTTGACCTTCACGCCGGGGCCCATAGTGGAAACCACGGTGCAGGACTTGATATACTGACCCTTGGCTGCAGCGGGCTTAGCCTTGACAACAGCGTTCATCAGGGTGTCCATATTCTCGGTCAGCTTCTCAGCGCCGAAGGAAACCTTGCCGATGGGGCAGTGAATGATGTTGGTCTTGTCCAGACGGTACTCAACCTTACCGGCCTTGATCTCCTGAACAGCGGAAGTGACGTTGGGGGTCACGGTGCCGGCCTTGGGGGAGGGCATCAAGCCCTTGGGGCCCAGGACCTTACCCAGACGG
Organism: Faecousia sp.; assembly: GCA_045635645.1. Classification (GTDB taxonomy): domain Bacteria; phylum Bacillota; class Clostridia; order Oscillospirales; family Oscillospiraceae; genus Faecousia. Next base: position 754 of record JAZTWB010000037.1, read on the forward strand.
CCAACCACACCCATCATATCGGGAGTAGCAACCACCACGTCGAACTCAAACCAGTTCTCCTTGGTGATCTTGTCAACCAGTTCCAGACCGCCGACATAGTCAGCGCCTGCAGCCAGAGCCTCGTCAACCTTAGCGTCCTTTGCGAATACCAGAACACGGGCGGTCTTGCCGGTGCCGTTGGGCAGAACGACAGCGCCGCGGACCTGCTGGTCAGCATGACGGGAGTCAACGCCTAACTTGATGTGCAGCTCGACGGTCTCGTCGAACTTTGCGGAAGCGCCCTTCACTACCAGATCCAGGGCCTCGGTGGGATCATATTGAACGGAGCGGTCAATCAGTTTTGCGCTCTCTTGATACTTTTTGCCTCTAAACACTTGTTATATCCTCCTTATAGTGGTGATGCGGAAAAATCCTCCCACATTACCGAGCCAAATATTTGCTCGGACAGTTAAAATCAATCGACAACGGTAACGCCCATGGAACGGCAGGTACCGGCAACCTGGCTCTCAACAGCCTCCTGGGTAGCGCCTTCCAGATCCTGCATCTTGGTCTTTGCGATTTCAGCGATCTGAGCGCGGGTGATGGTGCCGACCTTGTTCTTGTTGGGAACGCCGGAGCCCTTCTCCAGACCGATTGCCTTCATAATCAGCAGGGGAGTCGGAGGGGTCTTGGTGATAAAGGTGAAGCTGCGGTCTGCATAAACAGTGATAACAACAGGAATCTTATAGCCTTCCATAGCCTGGGTGCGGGCGTTGAATTCCTTGATGAAAGCGGCGATGTTAACGCCGTGCTGACCCAGAGCGGGACCAACGGGGGGAGAAGCGGTAGCCTTAGCGGCAGGAATTTGAAGCTTGATAATGCCAGTGACTTTCTGTGCCATAATAAGCACCTCCTGAATAAAATGTGGTAATATGCGCTCTGCGCATTTCTTTCGGGGCGGTTTGCCCCTCCCACGGTCCGACCGGCAAGCCGGTCCGATGCGTTATTGGGATATTAACTCCACCTGATCGAGCTCGAACTCGACGGGAGTTTCGCGGCCAAACATAGAAACAATCACGCTGACCGAATTTTTGTCGACCTCCATGCTTTCCACCACGCCGGTGAAGGAGCTCAAAGGACCGTCGAGAATGCGCACAGTATCGCCAACCTGATAGTTGACAATAATCTCGCGCTTTTCAACGCCCATTTCGTAAACTTCCTCTTCGGACAGGGGGAAGGGGTCGCTTCCGGATGCGCCGACAAAACCGGCAACACCGCGTACATTGCGGATCACGTGCCAGGTATCATCGGAATAAACCATCTTGACAAACACATAGCCGGGATACAGCTTGCGGTCAAAGGTCTTGCTCACGCCGGCATCAGAAATTTCTGTTACAGTTTCCTGAGGAATTGCAACAGCAACGATCTGCTCCTGGAGCTGACGGCTTTGAACGGTCTTTTCGATGGTGACCTTAACGGCGTTTTCGTAACCGGAGTAGGTATGGACAACATACCATTTTGCAGCCTCTGCCATAATGAATCTCCTTAATTGAAGGCTTTGATCAGAGCATCAATGCCAAAACGGGCTACAAAGTCGAACACCCAGATGAACACGCCTACGATAAAGACGCAGATCAAAACAATCACGGTGTTCTTCAGTACCTGCTTAGGGGTGGACCAGACGACCTTCTTCAGTTCGCTGCGAAGCTCACGAAAATATCAGCAGAATCCGCCCCAGGTTCTTTTGAACCAGTTTTCCTTTTTTACGTCTGCCATTTCGCGGCCTCCTTACTTGGTCTCGTTGTGAACGGTGTGCTTTCTGCAGAATCTGCAGTACTTCTTCATTTCGAGACGGTCGGGGTCATTCTTCTTGTTCTTCATAGTGTTGTAGTTTCTTTGCTTGCACTCGGAGCATCTCAAAGTGACTTTTACGCGCATAACGGCACCTCCTTAAATTTGCCTCCCTGTATCACTTCGGCTATGATAAGATTTAGGAAGCGGCTCACTACAAATTGCCGCCCGAAGCTGAAAAAAGGCGCACAAAAAAAGCCCTTTTTTCACAGGTAGAACCATTCTAACACAGCAGCGTGTGTAAGTCAACAATTTTTTTCTTTATTTTTTGTGAATTTTGCTATATAATGGGGGTAAATTCAAAGCCAAGGAGAAAAAACGCAATGAAGAGAATTATGGGTGTAGACTACGGCGACGCAAGAACGGGAATTGCCGTTTCCGACCTGCTTTGCAGCATTGTTGGCACCACGGCGGTTATCCACAGCAGAAATGCAGAAAAGACCATAGCGCAGATTTGCACTATGGTCAAGGATTCTGATGTGGGCGAGATTGTTGTGGGCCTGCCGAAGAATATGGATGGCACCGAGGGTGTCCGCGCCGAGCTGTGTCGGGAGTTTGCCCGGATGCTGGGTGAAGCGACAGGTTTGCCGGTGCAGCTGTGGGATGAGCGCAGAACAACGGTTGAGGCGCACAATATTCTGTCTCAGCATAATTACCACGGGAAAAAGCGCAAGGACACCGTGGATGCTGTGGCGGCGTCGCTGATTTTAGAAGGCTATTTGGCCTTCCGCGGACGGTAAAACAGCTCCTGTAGTCCGGTAAACAGCAAAAGTCCCCCAAAGCATTTCTTTAGCAATCCGGTGTCCATATTCTGTCCGATAAGGGTGAACACCACCGCGGCGGCGCAGCCGCTCAGGATTGCAGGCAAAATTTTTTTAAGCTTAACAGAGCCTTGCTTGCGGTGAAAGATTGTGGCAATAATTGCCGATGGCAGGAAAAACAGCAGGTTGATTATGCGGGCATCGGCGTGCTCCATACCCAAAATCACCGTCAGCCACAGCATTAAAAGACTTCCGCCGCCAACGCCAAGCCCCGCCAAAAAACCCAGCACTGCGGCTACAGGAAGGGTAAACCAACTCAGCATAGGTAGCGAATCCCTCCCCAAAGAATAATGATGCCCAGTGTCCGGTGAAGCCACAGTGTGGGAATGCGTTTCCCCCAGATGCCTGCGGCGATCCCGCCGATTGCGCTGCCCAGCAAATAGGGGAGCAGCTGTATAAAAGGAATCCCCCTGCGTTGTGACATTAACAGAGATATTACACATATCGGCGCGATGATCGCGATGGAAGCAGGGAACTTTTCTTGTTCTTCAAGGCCTGTCTTTGCGCCCAACAGCGGTACCAGCACCATTCCGCCACCGGCGCCGAACAGACCGTTTACCACACCGGCGGCACTGCCTACCAAGGATAGAAAGAGTTTCTTCATAAAACGAGTACCTCCCGTGGAAATTGTTTCCACGGGAGGTGTTTTTTATGCAGTTATCAGGATGCGCTGGAGAGAACGATGTCCAGATTCAGACGCTTTGTGTTCTCGGCGGTAATGGTTGCCTTATCCACAATGCCGTTGTACCAAGTCTCCACGTCCTTCTCACGAAGTTCTTCGGAGATCATATAATCCCGGTAGGTCATTTCGTCGTCTCTTACGTAGTACATTACGTGGTAGCCGTATTCACTGACAATCACACCGGTATCGCCGGGCTTGCGGGCGGTATCCAGAGACCAGGCCAGGAAAGAGGTGACGTACTGGGAAGCAGGGTGAATATCCTCAAACAGACCGCCGGTTTCCTTAGAACCGTCATCGGAGTGCTCCTTGACCAGTTCAATAAAGGAATCTTCGGTTGCCTTGCCGTCCTTCCAGACCTGCAGGAGTCTTTCGGCCTCGGCCTTTGCGGCGGCCTTCTCGGTGTCAGAGTAGGTCTTATTGCCGTTGGCGTCGGTGGTACCGCCTTCAAACTGAACGAGCAGGTGACGCACGTTGGCAAGAGGACGGGTGTTTTCGTTTCTGCTCTGGAAGTAAACTACGTAGTAACCGTTGATAGTCTTGGTTTCCTTGCCGTCAGCATCCTTGGTGGTGCTTTCGTTGACAATAACAGTCATTTCACCGGTGGTGCGCTCCTTGGCGCTCACCCAGGACTGCAGGGGAGTGAGAACCTGGGAATACAGAACATTGTCACTAAAGGTGCTCTTTGCGTCCTTCTTGTCCTTGTTGATTTCCAGTGCGGCGATGGCAGCGTCCAGTGTCACAGAATCCTTAGCGCCCAGCAGGGAGTTGGCGACTTCCTCAGCCTTCTTGGCTGCGGCATTCTTTTCGTCCTCGGAGTAGGTTGTATTGCCCTTGTCGTCCTTGGTGCCGCCTTCCAGGAAAAGGCTGCTGCTCAAGTAGTAGCTGGAGAAGGTGTAGGAGCTGTAGGCTGCGGGATTCTTCTCGTCCTGGCTGCGGATAGCGGTGTTGTCATAGGACAGGGAATCGTGGTACTTGGTGTAGTATGCGGATGCGATGGTTGCAATCCGGGTATACTCAGCATAGGACTTTTCGCTGGCACCGTAACCGTACATTGACCGCAGATACTGATTGACATTGCCATAGCCGTAGTACTGGGCATAAAGGGACATCATCTGATTGTTGGAGTCCAGCATCTTTTGCTCGTCCTCAGAGAGCTTGAAGTTCTCTGCGACAGCCTTGTCGTAGAGGGCGTAATCGCTCTTTGCCTTTTCCAGCGCTTCGGTCAGGAAATGGTCGGCCCAGGTCTCGCCGGATTCCTGGTCGTGAACCTGCTCATTTAAGGGCTTTTTGGGATCCAGACCCATCATGGACAGGTACATAGAGGTGCTTTCGCCGTATGCAGACTGCCACTGCTGATACATATTGTTAATAGTATCAGCCAGATAGTAGTTCATCTGGATGCTGTTGAGCTCGTGTTCACCTGTGACAGCAGCGATAACATTGCGGTCAATAATGCCGGAATTGTTCACAGCTCTTGTGCCCAGAATGCCCACAGCGGTCAATGCGACCACAAGCATAACTACCACAAAGGTTGTGGTGATGTTTTTAAGCTTTTTGGCTTCTGCCAATTCTTGCTGCTGTCTCTCGGTAAGAACGGCAGCGGCCTGCTCCTTGCGGAGTTTCTTTTTGCTGGATGCGCTCATGTAATCAATCCTCTCAATACGATTGGTAATCGTGTGCAAACATATGTAGGCACACATTTCGAGTTATTATAACCGATTTATGCGCAGGTTGCAAGAGAATTCTTTCACTTTAGCGAATGTGCGAAAAAAATTAACAATCTTTTTGGGGAGTTTGCATTAAAAAACATGGGGAGCAAAGCCCCCCATGCCGCACCCGCTTTGGCCGTACGCGTCCAATTATGACCTGCACGAAATGGCAGGTGGGTTGCCGCTCCGTGTCTTCGCTGCTCCCAACGTCCGCGCTATGTCAAAGCATAGGCGGGAGGTCTGCAATCCGACACGGAAGTCAAACATCCCTATTAATAAATGTGGGTCCAAAAGGACGGCATTACGCACCAAGCAGGAAGTCGGTTACTCCTCGTCCTCTTCTGCGTAGAGCTGCTCCATAATCAGATTATAGACGGTTTCCAGCTCCTCGTCATCTTCAATGGCGCACAAAATCGGGTCGTCCTCGTCTTCCTCAACAGACTTCAGAATACTCACTTCCAGTTCTGTCTCTTCGTCGTCGGTGGCGGGGGTGACGGCCAGATAGGTTTCGCCGTTCCACTCCAGCGTGGTAAGCACCTCTAATTCAAACTCGGTGCCGTCTTCGTCCATAATGGTGATAAAGTCAGAGCCGTATTGGTCAGACATAATCGATACCTCCAATCCTTTGGTAGGTATATAGTATATGTTTTTGGGAAGAAAATCAAGTGCAATTCGGTAGCTGACCTTAGTATATCCGTCCTTTTTTCTCTTATGAGGTGCTGCGGAGAAAAAATTTATAGCTGCGTATAATAGCTGTGCAGAGTTTAACAATATATTTTATAAATTGGGTCTTTCGTTTTTTGCAGGGATATGCTATAATGCTATGCGTAAGGGTATGCTTATATACTATATTAGACACAGAAATTACCACGACTGTAACGTTGGAGGTCGAATAAATGCAGGAAGATAAGAAGGCAAGGAAGAATCAACCCAGACAAAGCTGGACGCCGCACTGGAGTCTCGGTACGGCAGAGCGCGTCTGGTCTGTTACGCTGTCTGTGCTGAAGGTGCTTGGCGGCGCAGCCATTACGGTTTTGCTGATTGGTATTGTCTGCGGCTTTGTTTTTGCGGGAATTCTGGGCGATTATCTGCAGAAAGACATTTTGCCTATGGCTGGAATGGAAATCGAGGATGTGGAAATTGACAAGAATTCCAATATGTACTATGTGGATGAGCGGGGAGACATTCAGGTCTACCAGCAGATTTTTGCCACCACGAGCAGCAAGTGGGCAGACTTGGAGGATATTCCCAAGGATCTGATTCACGCGGCAATTTCCATTGAAGACCACCGCTTTTACACCCATCAGGGCGTTGACTGGGTCACCACGATAAAGGCCTGCGCCAGAATGTTCTTCGGTGACGATTCCGTGGGCGGCTCCAGCATTACCCAGCAGTTAATCAAAAACCTGCTGCTGTTTGAAGATGACTCTGCCGACGATGTGACCGTGCAGCGTAAGGTGCTGGAGATTTTCCGCGCCCTGCAGCTGGAAAAGCGCTACCATAAGGACACCATTATGGAGATGTACCTGAACTGCATCTATCTGGGTCAGGGCTGCCGCGGTGTGCGCAGCGCAGCGGAGACCTATTTCGGCAAGGAACTGGAACTGCTGACCACTGCTGAGTGCGCAAGCTTAATCAGCATCACCAACTCTCCCACTTATTACGACCCCTACCAGAACTTCGAGAATAACAAGAAGCGGAAAGAGGACGTACTCTGGGCAATGCGGGAGTACGAATGGATTAATGACGAGCAGTATGAGGCAGCCATCGCCCAGGAGCTGGTGCTCAAGCCCGGTGTGGACGATGCTGACCGTTTGGCAAGCTGCGACAATGAGTCTTGCGACTACCGTGGTACTGTCAGCACCTACCGCAAAGACGGTACAAACTATTACTGCCCCAAGTGCGACACCCGCACACTGGTGCTGCAGGATAATTCCAAGTCAGTCTATTCCTATTTTGGCGACACCGTTTTGGAGGACGTTGCAAAAGCACTGGCAGAACAGTCTGGATTCCAATGGAATTCTGCCACACGAGAGATGATTATGCAGCAGATCCAAAAGGCTGGTTACAGTATTTACACCACCTTTGACAAGCGGGTGCAGGACAGTGTGGATGCTGTCTATACCGATTTGAGCCAGATTCCCGAAACCCGCGGCGGCCAGCAGCCGCAATCCGCTATTGTGATAATTGACAGCCGCTCCGGCGATATTGTGGCAATGGCCGGCGGTGTGGGTGAGAAAACGGATCACGACGCCTGGAACAGAGCCACCGACTCCCAGCGTCAGTCCGGCTCCTCCATCAAGCCGCTGACCGTGTATGCGCCCGCATTCCAGTCCGGCGCGATTACACCGGCAACGGTCATCAAGGACCTGCCGATCAGTTATCTGAATAACAGTCCGTATCCCCTTAATGATACCCGGACCTATTCCTACGCCCGCACCATTTACCGCGCGGTCGTCCGTTCGGTCAATGCCGCTGCAGCGAACACCCTGAACCGCTCCGGCGAGAGCTATGCATTTAAATTTGCTAAGGAAAAATTCCGCCTGTCCGGTTTGGTGGAGAGCTATATGGATGCTGACGGAAATTACCACACCGATATTGGCGTCGGCCCCTTGGCTCTGGGCGCGCAGACCATCGGTGTAACAGTGCGGGATATGGCAAGTGCCTTTGCAACCTTTACCAACAACGGTGTATACCGCAGAGGCAGAACCTTCACTAAGGTTTACGACAGTAAGGGCAATCTGATTCTGGACAATACCCAGGAGACAGAGCAAATCCTAAGTCAAAAGGCAGTGGATTATATGAACTACTGTCTGACAGCTGCCACCAAGGAAGGTACCGGTACAGAGGCAAACCTCTATAATTCCCACGGCATTACCACAGCCGGCAAGACCGGTACGTCCGGCGATAATAAGGACCGCTGGTACTGCGGCTATACCGGTTATTACACCGCGGCAGTCTGGTTTGGTTTTGATGACCCCGAAGTGATTAACTGTACCACCGTTAGAAACCCTGCGGCTTACCTTTTTAAGAAGGTTATGGGTCCCATTCACGAAGGTAAGAGCGATATTCTTCTTTACAGCAGCAACAAGCTCCAGAGCGTCAACGTTTGCTTAAGCTCCGGCAAGCTGGCAACCCAGGCGTGTACCAGCGACATCCGCCTGGTCAAGCCGCTTCAGCCCAGTGATTTTATCGTTACCAGCGAATCTGTGGTGTATCCTGAGGATATGCCGGTGGAAACCTGCGACAAGCACGTGCTGGTTGATTATTGCTCCGGCGGCGGAGTTGCTACCCAGTGGTGCAAGCACTTTGCCGAGGTGGATAAGTCCGTGAGCCTTAAAAAGCGCGGACTGGTGAGGATGAATCAAAGCGAAATCGACGTTATTTTGAAGGCAGCGCCCCATAGTCTGCTGCGTGACTACCTGCGGGATGACTACGTTTACTATGTCAATGCAGATGGCAGCGACGGCTGGTTTAGGGGCATTAAGAACAATTTACAGCAGAGTGTAAAAGCGCCCTATAAGGTTTGCCCTGTGCATACCCAGCAGGCCTGGGAGCGATATGAGGCGCAGCACTAAAGGAGAAACAGATGATTTGGATTTCCGATGAATGGAAGGAATATGAGGTTTTGGACACTTCTGCCGGCGAACGGCTGGAGCGCTGGGGTAAGTATATTCTGGTGCGTCCCGACCCGCAGGTGATTTGGGATACCCCTCACACGGATCCTGCGTGGAAGCGTTACGATGCCCGCTATATCCGCTCGTCCACAGGTGGCGGACGCTGGTCGGAGCATAACCTGCCGGAACGGTGGCAAATTCATTATAAGGATTACCTGACATTCAACGTAAAACCGATGAATTTCAAACACACAGGCGTGTTTCCCGAGCAGGCGGCAAACTGGGACTTTATCCGGGATAAGGTGGCATCTGCCGGCCGTCCTACCAGAGTGCTGAACCTGTTTGCCTACTCCGGTGGCGCCACACTGGCAGCTGCCGCCGGCGGCGCGGAAGTATTTCACGTGGATGCCTCCAAGGGTATGGTTTCCTGGGCAAAGGAAAATGCTGTTGCCTCTGGCCTTGCGGATAGACCCATTCACTGGATTGTGGATGACTGCGGAAAATTTATCCAGCGGGAGATTCGCCGTGGACGCCGCTATGACGGCATCATTATGGATCCGCCCAGCTATGGTCGGGGTCCCAGCGGTGAGATTTGGAAGATGGAGACCAGCTTCTATCCGTTTCTCCTGGAGGTAGGGAAGCTGCTGACAGACAATCCGCTGTTTGTGATTATTAACTCCTATACCACCGGACTTGCGCCCTCTGCTGTGGGATACGCGTCCGATGTGGTGTTCGGTGCTGCCCACGGCGGCAGCACTGCGGTAGGCGAACTGGGTTTGCCGGTGAAATCCACAGGACAGATGCTGCCCTGTGGTGCAACCGGCCGTTGGACCCCTTGATGGAGGTACTGTGTTGGCTACAGCAATTTCAGTAGAGCATTTGAAGTATACTTATCCGGGCGTGAATGACACGCCCGGTGTTGCCGTGTTTGATGATTTGGATTTGTCCATTGAACAAGGAACTTTTGTGGCTGTTTTAGGCAGCAATGGCTGCGGAAAATCTACGTTAGCCAAACATTTTAACAGCATTTTGCTTCCTTGTGGCGGAAAGGTGTACGTTAGTGGAATGGACACCTCCGACCCGGAAATGCTGATTGCGGTGCGTAGAACTGTGGGTATGGTTTTCCAGAATCCGGACAACCAGATTGTTGCCAATGTGGTGGAAGAGGACGTTGCTTTCGGACCGGAAAATTTGGGCATTGCCCCAGCCGAAATCCGTACAAGGGTGGACAATGCGCTGAAGCAGGTGGGTATGTATGAACACCGCGCTCACGCGCCGCATTTGCTCTCTGGCGGACAGAAGCAGCGGGTGGCTATTGCGGGCGTGATTGCAATGGAGCCCAAGTGCATTGTGCTGGACGAGCCCACCGCTATGCTGGACCCCAAGGGCCGCAGAGAGGTAATGGATACCGTCAAACGACTCAACAGTGAAAAGGGAATTACAGCGGTGCTGATTACCCACCATATGAACGAGGCAGCCGAGGCGCAGCGCGTTATCGTGCTGCACAAAGGAAAGGTGGCGCTGGACGGCACACCTAGGGAAGTGTTCTCCCAGACTGAAGCGCTCCACGATATGGGTTTGATTGCGCCGGAGACGGTTGAACTGTGCCGCAGCTTGAATGAATGGGGCTTTGACCTTCCCTTAGACCGATTGAATGCAGAAGAATGTGCGCAGGTACTTTATGACTCGTTAAGCTGAGGGGAGTCGAACCGCGATAGCCCCACAGCAGTTCTTTTGCTTGTATTTTTGCTTATCTTCCTTGCCTTGCGTCAGCAAGGCTGCGTCATCTGCACCAAAATCCAAAGCAAAACTCCGTGCTGTGGGGTGCTGTGCAGTTTTGACAGAGCTGTTTTTTGGCAAGGCAAGAAAAATCACGAAGGGAATACCCGTTGGTATTGCCAAGGGATTTTCCGCAGTATTGGCGGAAAACAGCCTGACAAAACCTATCGGGGTTCAACTCCCCTCAGCTTAAAGGCTTGACCCACAGGAGGATAGAAAATTGGCACCAATTTTGCAGGTTAAAAACCTACATCACACATATAGCGCCGATACGCCCTTTCGCCACGATGCGCTGAAGGACGTGTCCTTTTCCGTGGAACGGGGAGAGTTTATCGGTGTTATCGGACATACCGGCTCCGGAAAGTCTACGCTGATGCAGCACTTAAACGGTCTGCTGAAGCCTACATCCGGTGAGATTCTGCTGGATGGCAAGAACATCTGGGCGGATAAGAAGCTTACACGGCAGAGCCGTTTTCGGGTGGGTCTGGTGTTCCAGTACCCGGAATATCAGCTTTTCGAGGAGACGGTTTACAAAGACATTGCCTTTGGCCCTAAGAATATGGGACTGAAGCAGACGGAAGTGGATCGCCGCGTGCGGGAAGCCGCAGAATTCGTTGGTATTACCCCGGCGCAGCTGGAGGCATCTCCCTTTGATTTGTCCGGTGGACAGAAGCGCAGAGTTGCCATTGCCGGTGTAATTGCGATGGAGCCAGAGGTCTTAATTCTGGACGAGCCCACTGCCGGACTTGACCCGGAGGGCAGGGAAGCGATTCTGGAGAATATCCGCAGCTACCAGAGAGAAATGAACGCAACCATTATGATGGTCAGCCACTCTATGAGCGACGTGGCAAGACTGGCAGAGCGTCTGCTGGTTATGAATGACGGCTGTCTTGTAATGGATGCGCCCCCCGCTGAAGTATTTACCCGCCCCCAGGAGCTTCTGGATATGGGTCTGGACATTCCCGAGGTTACACGGCTGTTTATGCTGCTGAAGAATAAGGGAATCGCGGTCAATCAGGTGTATACGATGGAACAGGCTGTGGCGGAGCTGCGGCGGTATAAGGAGGGAAATGCCCGTGCTTAAAGACATTACGCTGGGTCAGTATTTCCCGGGAAATTCCGTGGTGCACCGCCTTGACCCCAGAACGAAGCTACTGATTCTGGTGGCTTATATTGTTGCGCTTTTTTCTGCCAAAGACTGGCTGTCCTACGGCGTTGTATTTGCCTTTTTGGCGGTATCCATTGGGATTTCGAAAATTCCCGTAAAATCCATTGTCCGTGGTATGAAGCCGCTGGTGATGATTCTGGTGTTCACCGGTGTCTTAAACCTGTTCTTTACGGGCGGTGAGACAGTTGTTTTGCAGCTCTGGCGAATCAGCATTACCTTAGAGGGTATTCGGCGGGCAATCTTTATGGTTGCGCGGATTTTGATGCTGATTTCCGCCACCTTCCTGCTTACCTATACCACCTCGCCCATCAGTCTGACAGACGGTCTGGAGTCCCTGCTCAGCCCGCTGAAAAAGCTCCGTTTTCCCGTCCACGAGCTTTCGATGATGATGTGTATTGCTTTGCGGTTTATCCCCACGTTAATTGAGGAGACCGACAAGATTATGTCCGCCCAAAAGGCAAGAGGCGCGGATTTTGAAAATGGTAGTTTGATGCAGCGGGTAAAGGCGCTGGTGCCTATTTTGGTGCCACTGTTTATCAGCGCATTTCGCCGCGCAGACGAGCTGGCAACAGCGATGGAGTGCCGTTGCTATCAGGGCGGAGAGGGACGCACAAAGATGAAGCTGCTCAGCTTCCGCTACTTTGACTATGTGTCGTTTGTGGTGGTTGCGGCATTGGTTACAGCTGTGATTGTGGCAGCAGGATTGGGTCTGTGAGGTGCGTATGCGGAATATTGCACTGTTTTTGACCTATGAAGGCACGGCCTACCACGGTTGGCAGATGCAAAAAAATCTGCCTACCGTCCAGCAAACCCTTGAAAAAGCAATCGAGATGGTGGTGGACCATAAGGTCCACGTAACCGGCTGCGGGCGTACCGATGCCGGTGTCCACGCCAGATGCTATGTGGCGAATTTCCGCACGGATTCCACCATTCCCTGCGACAGACTGCCCTATGCACTCAATACCCATTTGCCTGCCGACATTGTGGTAACCAAGGCTTTTGAGGTGGGGGAGAATTTCAACGCCATCGGCTCTTGTGTGCGCAAGGAGTATACCTACACCATTTACAATTCCCGTCTGCGTGACCCGTTCTATGTGAACAGAGCGTGGTTTTATCCTAAGCATTTGGACGAGAAGATTATGCAGGCGGCGGCAGATCAGTTTGTGGGTACCCACGACTTTGCCGCAGTGCGCAGTGTGGGAACGGATGTATTATCTACCGTGCGGACGGTATATTACTATAATGTAGAGCGCAAGGGTGATATCATTGAGCTAAAGGTCTGCGCTAACGGCTTTTTGTATAATATGGCGCGGGCAATGGCGGGTACGGTGGTCTATGCCGCTGAAGGCAAATTCCCGCCGGAGCAGATTGGGCAGATACTCCGTGACGGCAATCGCACTGCCGCCGGTCCTACTGTGCCTGCAGGTGGACTGTATATGACACACCTGTGGTACGATGACGGGGTGGATAAATTTGAATGCCCGGATTCTGCCGAAAATTCATAAATTGTTTTTCCTTTTCCGCAGCAGCTGTGTTATGCTACCGGAAGAAAGGTTGTGAGAAAACGTATGCAGCCAAAATTGTGTACCAAATGTAAGAAGAATATGGCCGTTATCTTTATCACAAAGATTGAAAACGGCGTAAGTTTGAATGAAGGCTACTGTCTAAAATGCGCCCGCAGTCTAGGCATTCCCCAGATTTACGCTGCTGTGAAGCAGATGGGCATTTCGGAAGATGATTTAGAAATGCTCTCCGATGAAATGAGCAGTATGTTTGCCCAGCCGGAGGGAGACGATGATGAGCCGGAAAGCCGCACCGCTACCTTCCCCTTGTTCAATCAGTTGATGAACCAGATGGGGGAGGAGAAAAAGCCTGCCCAAAAGCAGGAGCCTGTTGACGAGAAAGAGCCCCCCAAAGCCAAGAACAAAAAACATAAGTTCCTGGACACCTACTGTATGGACCTGACCGGCCGCGCCCGGGAGGGAAAGCTGGACAAGGTAATCGGCAGGGATGTGGAGACTGAGCGTGTTATCCAGATTCTCAATCGCCGCCAGAAGAACAATCCCTGCCTTATCGGTGAGCCGGGTGTGGGTAAGACTGCCATTGCCGAGGGCTTGGCCCAGCGGATTGCTGCCGGTGAGGTGCCCTACAAGCTGCGGGACAAGGAGGTTTTCCTGCTGGATTTAACCGCCCTTGTGGCCGGCACCCAGTTCCGTGGTCAGTTTGAAAGCCGTATGAAGAGCCTGATTACAGAGATTAAGGCCTGCGGCAATATCATTCTGGTCATTGACGAGGTGCATAATCTGGTGGGTGCCGGTGATGCAGAGGGCTCGATGAATGCAGCCAATATTTTGAAACCTGCCCTCTCCAGAGGTGAGATTCAGGTTATCGGCGCAACCACCTTTAATGAGTACCGTAAGCACATTGAAAAGGATGCCGCCCTGGAGCGCCGCTTCCAGCCGGTCACCGTCAGTGAGCCGTCTATTGAGGAAGCCTGCCAGATTATGCAAGGCATTGCCAAGGCCTATGCTGAATACCACGGGGTTTCGATCTCCGGGGAAATCGCCCGCCAGTGCGTAGTGCTGTCTGAACGTTATATTACCGACCGCTTCCTGCCGGATAAGGCAATCGACCTGCTGGACGAGGCTTGCTCCGACGTGAATCTGCGCTCTAAGGAAATCAACGAGCTTGCAAGATTAAGAAAAGCCCGTGACGATTTTATGGAAGATTTGCAGAATCTCAATGAGGACACGGAGAATGCTGATTATGAGGCGATTGCAAAGCTTCGCAGTCGTTTGATGCAGGTGTCGCAGGAAATCGAGGAGCTGGAAAAAATCCCTGCTCCTGCGGTGACCATTGAAAATCTTGCCCGTATTATTGAACTGTGGACGAAGATTCCCGCCAGCAAGATTAAGGCGCAGGAATACCAGCAGCTTAAGGAACTGTCTGACCGGCTGAAGACCCATATTGTGGGCCAGGATGAGGCTGTGGACGCTGTGGCAAGAGCGATTCGCAGAAACAGGGTAGGCATCAGCCCCAAGAAGAAGCCTGTGTCCTTTATCTTTGTCGGTCCTACAGGCGTGGGCAAAACCGAGCTCGTGAAGTGCCTTGCGAACGATATGTTTGACTCTGTAGATTCACTGATTCGGCTGGATATGTCAGAATTTATGGAAAAGCACACGGTTTCCAAGCTGATTGGCTCGCCTCCCGGCTATGTGGGTTATGACGAGGCCGGTCAGTTAACGGAAAAAATCCGCCGCAAGCCTTATTCGGTTGTACTGTTCGATGAGATTGAAAAGGCCCACCCGGACGTGCTGAATATCCTTCTGCAGGTCCTTGATGACGGACGGATTACCGATGCTCAGGGCAGAGTGGTCAATTTTGAAAATACCATTATCGTTATGACCTCCAATGCCGGCTCTGAGGGACGTGTCGGCGGTCTCGGTTTCGGCAGAACGGATAACGATATGATTAAGGAAAGAACTATGGGTGCGCTGAAGGAATTCCTCCGACCGGAGTTTCTCAACCGTGTGGACGAAATCATTACCTTTAACCGGCTGACCCAGGAGAATTTCCTTGCTATTGCAGATATTATGCTGAAGGAGCTTCAGTTGAGTCTGGAAAACCGGGGATTGGGGCTTACCTGGGACGACTCCTTAAGAAACTTTCTGGTGGAAAAGGCGTATTCTGTCACCTACGGCGCGAGAAATCTCCGTCGGGAAATCCAGCGTTCACTGGAAGACCCCATCAGTGAGAAAATTATCGAGTCCTTTGAAAATCCCATTTCTAAGATCCGAATTTTCGTTGAAAACGGTGAAATTACGTTAAAAACCGAATAATTGAGACGGGTAGGCACTGCTTTGTGCCTACCCGTTTTGTATTAAAAATCCAGTTCGTCTGTAATTTTGTTTGAGACTCTCCAAGCCACATCCTCCATCTTGTTGGCTGCTTTCGCTGCCAGACGGCGGGTAGGATTGCTTTTGGGCATAGCCAGAATTGCCACCGCACCTGCGGCAGCGCCCACGCCCAGCGCAATGGCCAGTCCTTTTACGTGCATACAATCGCCTCCCTTCGGCCTTAGTATTCCCCGGTAGCGAAAAAACACGAATGGAAAGGTTTCTCACCTTTGCAATTGTCAAAAATTGTGGTATAGTAAATATATAAAGAAGCGGAGGTGTTTTTATGTCTGTTGACCAGCTGCAAAACAGAATACGGAAACTGAAAAACCCGTCTATGGTAGCGTTTTCTTTGAGTGAATGGCAGATTCCCGAGAATTATCTGGAGGGAAACAGCCTTTGTGATGCAAATTTTCGTTATGTCGGTGATTTGCTGACGGCATTAAAGGATACGGTTGCCGCTGTTCGATTCAGTTTTGGCACTTATGCGCTGCAGGGCGCGGAGGGACTGGAGACACTGAAGCAGCTGCTTGCCTATGCTAAGGAGCAGGGCTACTACGTGCTGCTGGATGCGCCGGAATTCTATGCGCCTGCAGATGCCGAGCAGATTGCCCGCGCCCTGTTCGATAAGTGGACATTTGACGGGCTTACGCTGAATTGCTGCCTTGGCAGCGATGGATTAAAGCCGTTTTTGGATTGTCTGCAGGGAAGCGATAAGGACTTGTTTGCGCTGCTGCGCACAGCTAACAAATCCGCATCTGAAATTCAGGATTTGCTTACCGGCACGCGCCTTGTCTATACGGCGGTTGCGGATATGGCTGCCCGTCTGGGTGGGGGCTATATGGCTAAATGCGGTTACAGCCGTGTGGCAGGTATCGGACCGGCAACGTCAGCGGACAGCCTGCGCACCTTGCGCAGTAAGTATCCCAGCCTGTTTATCCTCATTGACGGCTATGATTACTCCGGCGCAAATGCCAAAAACTGTTCAGCCGCTTTTGATAAATTGGGTCACGGCGCAATTGCCTGCGCCGGAAGCTCAGTGGTTGCAGCGTGGCAGGAAACAAGGGGAGACGGGGTTGCTTCCGCGGTGGAGGCGGCGGAGCGTATGAAGAAAAATCTCACCCGCTATATAACAATCTTATAATGTAAAATCAGGGTGCATTGTGTAACACCCTGATTTTTCTTTTACTGCATCATTCCGCCCATTCTGCCTTCGGTTCCGTTGCCGCCATCGTTGGTACCGCTGGGGAGGGTAGTGTCAACGCTGGGGTCGGGGATGTTGGTTTCGGGTACGGGCATGGTTACGGTTGTGGTGGGCATATTGCCGGTGGTAGCCGGCTGCGTGTCGGTAGAAGGGGTCGTTGACGGTCCGTTGTTGGTGCAGCCGCAGGCGCAAAGAGAGTGGGCAATGACAGCGCCTGCAATAATGATTGCAATCTTTTTCATAAGCTTCCTCCTGAAAATTTGGTTTCCGTCTGTAGTATTTCCTTTATAATTGCGCTTAGACTGGAAATGTGTGTCAGCAATTGCGTATTTTTTAAATAAGCCATTGCAATTTTTAATTTTATAGAGTATAATACATAGGAAATAAACAAATAAAGGAGAATCCTTTTCTATGAAGAAGCTTGCTGTTAAAAAAGGCGGAGAGTGTATGGCTTGTCTGCAGTGCGTTGATGCCTGCTCCACTGCTTTTTATAAGCAGTTCCATCAGGACCTGTCCTGCATCCAGATTATTGAGAAGAACGGCGCAGCCAAACCCATGACCTGTATTCAGTGCGGTAAGTGCGCAAAGGTCTGTGAGGCCGGTGCAATTACCCAGAATCCTAAGACCGGTGTATATATGATTAACAAGAAGCTCTGCACCGCTTGCGGCAAGTGCGTTGAGGCCTGCCCCATGAAGGTTATGGTTGCTCCCGAAAACGGGCCCACCACCAAGTGCATTGCCTGCGGCATCTGCGTAAAGGCTTGCCCCATGGAAATTCTGGAGATTGTGGAAAAGTAAAATCTACATAGAATCAGCCGAGTTAATGACTCGGCTGATTTTTTGTTACAAAAAATTGCTGTAATAATTGCATATTGTTACGATATATGATATACTGTCAATAATCATACGCCCGGAGGAGTTTATGACATTTATGACCGATTTTCAGCAGAAAATAACCGGTTTGTTGCCAAGTGTGGAACTTCGGCTCAATGAACCGCTGGCAAAGCACACGTCGTTCCGAATTGGCGGACCGGCGGAGGTGATGGCGTTTCCAAAGTCGGTTGAGGAACTGTGCTGCATCTTAAAACAGTCCGCTTTATTGGACTGCAAAACTGCTATTTTAGGGGCAGGTACCAATATCCTTGCGCCGGACGATGGAGTCAAGGGTCTGGTAATTTGCCTAAAAGCCCTCGACGGTACAATGGAACAGACCGACGAAACCCACATCCGTGTGTCGGCAGGCGTGAGTATGGCCCGCTGCGCTACGTTTGCGGCGAATCTGGGTTTGTCCGGACTGGAGTTTGCCCACGGCATTCCCGGCTCGGTTGGCGGCGGCGTGTATATGAACGCGGGCGCCTATGGCGGAGAAATCAGTCAGGTCTGTGCCGGTGTTGAAATTGTGAATACGAGCGGTGAAGTACAGGTGCTGACCGGGGAGCAGATGGGCTTTTCTTATCGCCACAGCTGCCTTGAGGAGCGCGGCGGGATTGTCACTGCTGTTACCTTTACCCTTATACCCAAGCCTGCTGATGAAATTCGAGCAGTAATGCAGGAGCTGATGCAACGCCGCAGAAGCTCCCAGCCGTTGGATTTGCCCTCTGCCGGCTCTGCGTTCAAGCGTCCTGCGGGCGGATATGCCGCTGCGCTGATTGACAGCGCAGGTTTGAAAGGGTATTGTGTCGGCGGTGCGGCAGTGTCTGAAAAGCACGCAGGCTTTGCGGTGAATTTAGGCGGTGCAACCGCTGCTGACGTAAAGCAACTACTAAAAGATGTTTCTGACAAAGTATTCGAAATTTCCGGTATCCGTCTGGAGCCGGAGGTGCGTATCTGGTAAGAAAGGAGTACTGCTATGGGCGTTTCGTTTTCCGGCAATGCAAAGGCGGAAATCTGCCGCAATTTTCCTGCAAAACAATGCTGCGCCTTGGCAGAGTGCTTTGGAATTTTGCTGTTTTGCAACAGCTTTCGTACAGACTGCGTCCGTATTATTACGGAATCCCGTGAGTTTGCCCAGCTTTTGCCTAAACTGTTCAAAAAGGCTTTTGGTTTGAGTTTTGATGTACAACCCGATGTGAATGCCTTGGGAAAGCTGAATTTTCAAATCAACGATACAAATAAAATCCACCGGATTATGGCGCAGTACGGTTTTGATGCGAAAGATACACTCTCGCTGCATATTAACCTGCCGATGGTGGAGGATGATTGCTGTAAGGCAGCTTTCTTAAAGGGCGCATTTCTTGCCGGTGGCTCGGTTACCGACCCGGCAAAGGGGTATCATATTGAGCTGACAACCACCCACAGCAGTGTTGCCCGGGAGTGCAAAAGCCTGATTTTTGAGGTTTTGAGCTTCCAGCCAAAGTTGGCAAACCGTGCAGGCGGACACGTGCTATATCTAAAGCAAAGCGATTTGATTTCTGATTTTCTGACCTTTTTGGGCGCACCGGTTGCCGCAATGGGCATTATGGAAGCCAAACTGGAAAAGGAACTAAATAACAAGGTAAACCGCCGCTGTAACTGCGACGATGCCAATACCTCCAAGGTTGTGGAGGCGGCGCAGGAGCAGCTGTCGGCCATTCGTGTACTAAAAGAAAAGGGCTTTTACGGCAATTTACCTGCAAAGCTTCAGCAGGCAGCCTGTGCCCGTGAGGAGAATCCCGAGGCATCTCTGGCGGAGCTTGCGGCGCTGATGCAGCCGCCTATCAGCAAGCCTGCGATGAATCACAGACTGAAGAAACTGGTGACTATGGCACAGGAGGGCACGGTATGAGTTTTGTGCATTTACATCTGCATACAGAGTACAGCCTTCTTGACGGTGCTTGCCGCATTGCGGGTTTGATGGATCGGGTCAAGGAGCTGGGACAGAGCGCCGTTGCCATTACCGACCACGGCGTGATGTACGGCTGTATTGATTTCTATAAAGCGGCAAAATCTGCCGGTGTAAAGCCGATTATCGGTTGCGAGGTGTATGTTGCGCCCCGCGCGATGACGGACAGAGTTCACGGTATCGACAACGACCCGTACCATATGGTGCTACTGTGTAAGGACCGGACAGGCTATGAGAACCTGTGCTATCTGGTGTCGCAGGCTTTTACAGCCGGCTTTTACGGTAAGCCCAGAGTGGACTTGGATTTGCTGCGTCAGCATCACGAGGGCTTGATTGCTACCTCCGCCTGCCTTGCCGGCGGAATCCCCCAGCGCCTTTTACAGGAGGATTATGACGCGGCGAAGAATTATGCCCTGGAGCTGGCGGACATCTTCGGCCGGGACGATTTCTATCTGGAATTGCAGGACCACGGAATCCCTGAGCAAACGCCTGTGAACCAAGGTGTTATGCGGATTGCCCGTGAGACCGGGCTGCCGCTGATTGTGACCAATGACGCCCACTATCTGCGCAAAGAGGATGCCCGCATGCAGGATGTTCTGCTGTGCGTGCAGACCGGCAGAACAGTGGACGACCCCAACCGAATGAAATTTCAGACGGACGAATTTTATCTCAAGAGTGAGGAAGAGCTTCGCAGACTGTTCCCCAATTGCGACGAGGCGTCTGAGAATACCGCGAAAATTGCCGAGCGCTGCAATTTGGAATTTACCTTTAATGAGTACCATTTGCCCGCCTTCCCGGTTCCGGAGGGGTATACCAATGAGGCGTACTTCCGTAAGCTCTGCGAGGACGGTTTTTCCCAACGTTATCCCGATGCGCCCGTGGATTATCGGGAACGTCTGGAGTATGAAATCGGTGTCATCAGCCGTATGGGATACGTGAATTACTATCTGATTGTGTGGGACTTTATCCGTTATGCCAAGGAGCAGGGGATCCCCGTAGGACCGGGTCGTGGCTCCGGTGCTGCTTCTATTGTGGCCTACTGCCTGCATATTACGGAAGTTGACCCTATGAAATACGCGCTGATTTTCGAGCGGTTTTTGAATCCCGAGCGGGTGAGTATGCCGGACTTTGATACGGACTTCTGTCAGGAGCGTCGTGGCGAGGTCATCGATTACGTAATGGAAAAGTACGGTGCTGACCACGTGGCGCAGATTGCTACGTTTGGTACAATGGCCGCCCGGGGTGCAATTCGCGATGTTGGACGGGCATTGAACTTTACCTATGCAGAGACGGACGTTGTGGCAAAGCTTGTGCCCACAATGCCCCTGCATATTACCCTGAAGGAAGCGCTGAATGTCTCTCCCAAGCTTAAGGAGATGTACGATGCCGATGAGCGGGTAAAGACGCTGATTGACACCGCGATGAGCTTGGAGGGAATGCCCAGAAACACCTCTACCCACGCCGCCGGCGTGGTGATTACCGCTGACCCTGTGCACACCTATGTGCCTCTGTCTAAAAACGACGAGACGGTGGTTACGCAGTACACAATGACCACAATTGAAGAGCTTGGCCTGCTGAAGATGGACTTCCTCGGTCTTCGTAACCTGACGGTCATTGAGGACGCGCAGCGCCAGATTCGTTTGCTGGAGCCGGACTTTGATATTGACAAAGTGCCCGATGACGACCCTGCCACCTTCCAAATGCTGGCAGAGGGCAAAACCCAGGGCGTGTTCCAGCTGGAATCAGCCGGCATTACCGGTGTCTGCGTCAATATGAAGCCCACTTCTATCGAGGATATGACGGCAATTGTGGCGCTGTACCGCCCCGGTCCTATGGACTCCATACCAACCTTCATTGCCAATAAGCTTGATCCCCGGAAGATTACCTATAAGACACCGCTTCTTGAGCCGATTCTGAAGGTTACCTATGGCTGTATCGTCTATCAAGAGCAGGTTATCGAGATTTTCCGCTCCTTGGGCGGCTATACTATGGGACAGGCAGATAATATCCGCCGGGCAATTTCTAAAAAGAAGATGAAGGTCATTGATGAGGAGCGCAGTGTCTTTGTCTACGGCGATGCCAAGCAGGGAATTCCCGGTGCTGTGGCAAAGGGCGTCAGCGAGCAGGCTGCCCAGTCTATTTACGATGAAATTGTTGACTTTGCCAACTATGCCTTTAACAAAGCCCACGCTGTCTGCTATGCCGTTGTTTCATACCAGACTGCCTACCTAAAATGCCACTATCCCAAGCAGTATATGGCGGCCTTGATGACCTCTGTGCTGGATTCGGCAACCAAAATATCCGGCTATATTGCAGAGTGTAAGGATTTGGGTATCGCCACACTGCCGCCGGATGTGAATCACTCTATGGATAACTTCGCTGTGGAGGGTGACTGCATTCGCTTTGGCTTGGGCGCCGTGAAGAATGTAGGTCGCGGACTGATTCGCAGTATGGTGGCAAAGCGCACGGAGGGTGGCCCCTTTAAATCTCTGGAGGACTTCATCCAGCGTATGGGTGAAGGGGAACTGAACAAGCGCGCCGTGGAGAATTTTATTAAATGCGGCGCAATGGATTGCTTCGGTTACCACCGCAGCGAGCTGTTGGCTGTGTACGACAGTATGATGGACTCCATCGCTCTGTCCCGCAAGAAGAATCTGGACGGACAGATGGGACTGTTTGCTATGCTGGAGGACACCCCCAGCGCCGTATCCATTCCCATACCCAAGCTTGCCGAAATGAAAAAGGCAGACTTGATGCTTATGGAGAAGGAAACCACTGGCATCTACCTGTCCGGACATCCTATGGACGATTTCCGCCATCTGCTGAAGGGTACGCAGGTGGTGCCAATCGGCGCACTGATGGACGAGGAGAGCGACTATCAGGATGACCAGATCGTCAGCATTGCCGGCGTGGTGCAGACCATCAAAATGAAGACCACCCGCAATAATTCGATGATGGCGTACATCACGCTTGAGGACGATACGGCATCTGTTGAAATGCTTGCGTTTTCCAATGTGCTGAGCCAGTTTGGCGGCTATCTGCGGGAGAATCAGCCGGTTGTCATTGTGGGCAGACTCTCAATGCGTGACGACAAAGAGCCACAGATTGTGATAAACCGGGCAAGACCCATGTCGGATTTTGCAGAGCCTCAGTACCAGCCCCCGGAGCCTGTCACCAAACAGGTCGGAACGCTCTATTTGCGTCTTCCCAGCGAGGAAGGACCGCTGTTTGGCAAGATTCGGGCAATTCTGAAGATGTTCCCCGGCGATAACCGGGTGGTAGTCTACTTTGCGGATACCGAACAGCGCAGAGGCAGTACCTGCGCGCTGGACAGCCGTATGCTCAGTGAACTGAATCAGGTGCTGGGACGGGAGAATGTTGTCATAAAATAGCTTTTCTTTTCTAAGAAAATGTGCTATACTAACCTGTAAGGTACTGTTAAAAATAAAGAGGGATAACAGATGAAGAAAGTACTTATTTTGGAAGACGAAGAGAATATCCGCAGCTTTGTGGTGATTAACCTCAAGCGTGCCGGCTATGATGCCATTGAGGCAGCCACCGGTATGGAAGCGCTGGAGAAGCTCAGCCGCTATCCGGATATCGGCGTTGCTATTTTGGATGTAATGCTGCCGGATATCGACGGTTTTGAGGTGTGCCGCAGAATTCGTGCCACCAGCAAGCAGATTGGCATCATTATGCTCACGGCCCGGACCCAGGAGATGGATAAGGTTACCGGTCTTATGACCGGCGCGGATGACTACGTGACCAAGCCTTTTTCTCCTGCAGAGCTGACCGCCAGAATCGACGCACTCTACCGCCGCATCGGCGGTGACACCGTCGTGGAGACGGAGCTTATCACCCAGGGCGCTTTCGTAATGAACACTCGCAACCACACCCTGGAGAAGGCCGGTAACAGAATCCGTCTGACCCAGGTGGAGTACGCAATTTTGAAGCTCTTTATGCAAAATCCCGGCAGAGCGCTCTCCCGTGAGGATATTCTCTCTGCAGTCTGGGGTCGCGACTATGAGGGTGAACTCAAAATTGTTGACGTAAATATCCGCCGTTTGCGGATAAAAATCGAGGATGACACAGCTAACCCCACCTATATTACAACAGTTTGGGGCTACGGCTATAAATGGGGCGCATGAGAACAAAGAAACAAAAAAAGCCTGCAAAAAAAATACAGGGTTTGCGCCGCCGGTGGCTGATAAATACTGTTACTGTGGTATGTACCCTTGGACTTGCGTGTGCTTTGGCAGTGACAGCTGCATTCTCCACATACTACTACTCCGCGATGGAAGAGGATATGCGCTACCGCGCCCGGTCCACTGCAAACTTCTTTGCGGATTTTCTGGACCAGACAGATGAGGCTTATTATCAGTCCTGTGTTGCCTACGTCCAGACCTTTGAGGACAGCGATTCCATTGAACTGCAATTTTTGGATGCAGACCTGACGGTGGTTGCCTCCTCCTATAGCAGTGAACAGGGAGTTTCGCCTGACACACCGGATATTGACGAGGCAGTCAGTAGCCATGAAATTTCTTCCTATGTGGGCAGAAGTCATCTCACAGGTATGCGAATTATGGCTGTTTCCAGCCCTATTGTTGGCAGCAATGGTGATGTTATAGGTCTATTGCGTTATGTGACCGCTACCGCGAAAATGGACAAGCAGATTGTAGCAATTGCGGCTGTTTCTATGGGCGTTCTGTGCGTGTTCGTGTTTGTGGTGCTTCTGCGCAGCAATTCCTATATCCGTTCTATTTTGGTGCCTCTTTCTGAAATTATTGAAAAGGCGCAGAAAATTGCAAACGGCAGCTACGGCATTCAAATTCAGACGGCATTTGACGATGAAATTGGCGATTTGGCGCGTATGATTAACGAAATGTCACTAAAAATCAGCGAAAATGAGAAAATGCAGCGTGATTTCATCTCGTCTCTTTCCCACGAGCTGCGTACGCCTCTGACTGCCATTACCGGCTGGAGTGAGACACTGCTCAGCTCCGACAAATTGGATTTGGACACTCGTCGCGGCGTCCGTATCATTCACAGGGAGGCTGACCGGCTGACCGGAATGGTTGTTGACCTGCTGGACTTTACTCGTATTCAGGACGACAGAATGACGCTGAATATGGAAACAGTAGACATTCGCGCCGAGTTTGAAGATACGGTGTTTATGTACGGCAGCCGCCTTGCAGAAGAGGGTATCAGCCTTAAGTACGTGGACAATGACCAGGACATCCCGGAGATTTCCTGTGACCCCCAGCGTCTGCGGCAGGTGTTTTTGAATATTTTGAATAATGCTGTAAAGCACGGCGGCGAGGGCAAACAAATTGACGCCGGCATCAGCTATGACAATGAATATGTGATTGTCCGCATTCGTGATTACGGTCCGGGAATCCCAATGGATGAATTGTCTCTTGTTAAGAAGAAGTTCTACAAGGGCAGCTCCAAGGCAAGAGGCACCGGTATCGGTCTGGCAGTCAGTGACGAGATTGTCCAGAAGCACGGCGGCGAGCTAACTCTGGAAAATGCCCTCACCGGGGGCACACTGGTGACGATTCGGCTTCCGGCCACCCAGTGAGAAAGGAAGGCTTATGGCAAATCAAGAAAAATTCAAGACAATGATTGGCGGTCAGGCACTGATTGAGGGCCTGATGATGCGCGGCCCTGAGAAGGACGCAATTGTCGTGCGGGGAAAGGATGGCCTTACGGTTGAAGTAACCGACAGAAAAGTGCGTCCGAAAAAATCCCCCTTAAACTGGCCGGTAATTCGCGGTGCAGTGGTGTTCTTTGACGCCCAGATTACCGGTGTAAAGGCGCTGATGCGCTCAGCGGATTTGTCTCCTGAGGAGAGCCAGGAAGAACCGTCGAAGCTGGACAAGTGGCTGGAAGAGAAGCTGGGAGATAAGAAGTTCCAGCAGCTGGTGGTTGGTATTGCTGTGGCAATGGGACTGGGACTGTCGATTCTTCTGTTTTTCCTGCTGCCTATGGTGCTTGGCAGTATTTTCGACCGCTGGATTTCCAGCAACCTTCTTTTGAATCTGTTGGAGGGTGTGATTCGAATCACCCTGTTTACCTTGTATATGCTCCTTGTCTCCCGTATGGGAGAGATGAAGCGGGTATTTGCCTACCACGGCGCGGAGCATAAGACCATTCGCTGCTATGAAGCGGGTCTGCCGCTTACTGTGGAAAATGTCCGCGCGCAGACAAGGCTTCACCCACGCTGCGGCACAAGCTTTTTGCTGGTGGTGATGATTATCTCCATTTTGCTGTTCTCCGTGGCGTCCAGCCTGCTGCTGACACTGATTCCGCCTCTTGCTGCCATTCACGGCAGTTTCCTGTATCGGCTGATTATGATTCTGTTCAAGCTGCTTCTGTTGCCGCTGGTGGTCTCGTTCAGCTATGAAATCAACCGCTGGGTGGGTAGGCACGACAATGTTTTTACCCGTGTGCTTTCTGCGCCGGGTATGTGGTTCCAGAATTTCACTACCAACGAGCCGGATGACAGTATGATTGAGGTTGGTATTACCGCTTTGGAGGCTGTCCTTCCTGCAAAAAAGGGAGATGACCTTTGGTAATGACACTATCCGAGCTGTACCGCCAGACCCGGCGAACGCTGCTTACCCACGAGGATGCGGAAACCGCCGGCTTTCTTGCCCGGGAGCTGCTGTGCCACACCACCGGAATGACCCGCGAGCAGCTTCTTGCCCGCTTGGAGCAGACTGCGCCGGAACAGTTGTGTCTGGAGGTGTCCAGACTGACTGCCAGACTGCTGCAGGACGAGCCCCTTGCATATGTGCTGGGGGAGTGGGAGTTCTACGGGATGAAGCTGACGGTAAATTCCGATGTGCTGATTCCCCGTGACGACACCTGCGCAGTCACAGAGCTGGCAATTCGGCAGGCAGATCTGATGGGGGAGAGCCCGAGAATTCTGGATTTGTGTACCGGCACCGGCTGTATCGGCCTTGCGGTTGCAAGCAAGGTGCCAAGCGCCAAGGTGACCTTGGCGGATATTTCAAGGCAGGCAATGCAGGTTGCAAGACGGAATATTGCAAATCAGAAACTGACGGGCAGAGTGTCCTGCGTGCAGGTAAATGCCTTAGAAAAACCACCGGCATTTCTGGGGAAATTTGACCTGATTGTGTCAAATCCACCCTATATTACCACCCGCCAGATGCGGGATTTGCCGGACAGTGTGGCGCGATTTGAGCCGCGGCTTGCCCTCCACGGAGGAAGTGACGGTCTGGATTTCTACCGCGCCATTTCAGAAAATTTCACTGCCGCTTTGAAACCGGGCGGCTTCCTGTGCTATGAATTTGGTATGGGCCAGGGGGATGCTGTGTGCAGCCTGCTGGAAGAAAATGGGTTTACAATACTGGAGCGTTCCAGAGATTATAACGACAGAGAACGGGCAGTTCTGGCCCGTTACGACAGGAAGGATGGGTAAACAATGGCTACAAAGAAAACTGCGTATGAGGCGCCCACACCCGCAACCGATAAGAAAAAGGCCCTGCAGACCGCAATCTCTCAGATTGAGAAGAATTTCGGCAGGGGTACTGTGATGCGTCTGGGCGACCGCCCCGATATGAACGTGGACGCAATTCCCACCGGCTCGCTGGCACTGGATGCTGCGCTGGGCATCGGCGGTGTTCCTAAGGGACGTATTATTGAGATTTACGGTCCGGAATCCTCCGGTAAGACCACCCTGGCACTGCACATTCTGGCTGAGGCGCAGAAAATGGGCGGCGAAGTTGCCTTCGTGGATGCTGAGCACGCTTTGGACCCGGTCTACGCTGCTGCACTGGGCGTTAATACCGACGATATGCTGGTTTCCCAGCCGGATACCGGCGAGCAGGCGCTGGAAATCACCGACGCACTGGTACGCAGCGGCGCAGTGGATGCAGTGGTTGTGGACTCCGTTGCTGCCCTTGTTCCCAAGCAGGAAATTGAGGGCGAAATGGGCGACACC
This sequence comes from Faecousia sp., assembly GCA_045635645.1. Lineage (GTDB taxonomy): Bacteria > Bacillota > Clostridia > Oscillospirales > Oscillospiraceae > Faecousia. Next base: position 28,250 of record JAZTWB010000037.1, read on the forward strand.
TTTGTGGGTCTGCAGGCAAGACTGTTGCGCCAGGCACTGCGGAAGCTGGCAGGTACCATCGCCAAGACCAACTGCGTGGTTATCTTGATCAAGCAGCTGCGTATGAAAATTGGCGTGATGTACGGCAACCCCGAGACCACCACCGGCGGCAATGCGCTGAAGTTCTATTCCTCCGTCCGTCTGGACGTGCGCCGCGTTGAATCCCTGAAAGAGGGCGGCGAGGTTGTTGGCAACAAGACCCGGGTTAAGGTTGTCAAGAATAAGGTTGCGCCTCCTTTCCGTGAAGCCTACTTTGATATTATGTATGGCGAGGGCATTAGTAAGTGGGGCGAGCTGGTGGATTTGGCTGTCCAGATGGACATTGTCCAGAAGAGCGGCAGCTGGTTCTCTATGGGCGATGAGCGTATTGGCCAGGGTAAGGACAGTGTGAAAGCTTTCCTGCAGGCAAATCCCGATATGGCGGAACAGGTGGAGATGCAGGTGCGCCAGCGGCTGATTGCAGGCGCTGCCGACAGAATGCCCGCCAGAGCCGCTGAGCGGCCCGTAGCCATCAGCGCTGACGACTTTGATGATGAGGATTGATTCTGTTGCCGCCCAGCCGGACAGGGCAGGGCGGTACACAGTGAAGTTTTCCGACGGCGCGGTTATGCGCCTCTACCGCCAGACGGTGGAGGATTTCGGACTCTACTGCGGTAAGGAGCTGGAGGATAACGAGCTTGCCCGCCTGCGCACTGCGGCAGGGCAGATGTCTGCGAAAATGCGCGCCGTGCGAATTGTTTCGGCGTCATCCGTCTCTAAGGCGGATTTGGAGCGACGGCTGGTGCAAAAGGGCGAAAACAAAGCAGATGCCCAGCTGGCTGTGTCGTGGATGACGGATTTGGATTTGCTGGACGACCGCAAAACCGCCCAACAGGTGGTGCAGCGCTGCATTTCCAAGGGCTACGGCTTGCAGCGCGCCAAACAGGCGCTTTATGAAAAGCGGATTCCCAAGGCGTATTGGGATGAAGCGTTGTCGGATTATCCGGACCAGTCGGAGAAAATTATGCAGTTTTTGCAGTCCCGTTTGGGCGATAATCCTGATGAAAAGGACCTGCGACGGGCAACGGATGCGCTGCTGCGCCGTGGACACAGTTATCGGGAAATCCGTAAGGCACTGAGTAGCTACTCTGATGTTGCGGATTTTCAGGAGGATACTTATGGCTAATATTGGATTCATTTCCTTAGGCTGCGCCAAAAATCAGGTGGACTGTGAGCGGATGATGTACCGTGTGCAGGAAGCCGGATTTACGGTACAGGCGGATATCGTTGGCGCGGATGTGGTTGTGATCAATACCTGTGGGTTTATTGATGCGGCCAAGTCCGAGGCAATTGATGCGATTTTGCAAACTGCCCAGCTGAAACAGCAGGGTCTGGTTGGAAAAATTTTGGTAACCGGCTGTCTGTCTCAGCGCTACCAGCAGGAAATTCTCAATGAGTTGCCCGAGGTTGACGGCATTTTAGGTACCGGCAGCTATACAGAGGTTGTTCCCGCAATTGAAAAGCTGTTAGCAGGGGAGACGGTTGTGGATTTTGCATCCATTGATTTGCCGGAGCAGGAGAGCGGAAGAATCCTGACTACCCCTGAGCACTATGCCTATCTTAAGATAGCGGAGGGCTGTGATAATCGCTGCAGTTACTGTATTATTCCCTATTTGCGGGGCAAATACCGCAGCCGCCAAATGGACGATATCCTCTACGAGGCGCGTGTTCTGGCTGACAGCGGTGTAAAGGAGCTTCTTGTGGTCGCGCAGGATACCAGCCGTTACGGTACAGACCTTCCCGGACATAAGCACCTGCTCGGTCAGCTTCTTCACCGGCTGTGCAAAATTGAGGGCTTGGAATGGATTCGTGTGCATTACACCTATCCTGACGAAATTGATGACGAATTAATCGATGCAATGGCCACCGAGCCGAAGATTGTCAAATATCTGGATATTCCTATTCAGCATTGCAACAGCAAGATTCTGAAGCTGATGAATCGACGTGGTGACAGAGACTTCCTGCAGAAGCTCTTCACGAAGCTGCGCAGCCGGATTCCCGGACTTGTGCTTCGCACCAGTGTGATTACCGGTCTTCCCGGTGAGGGCGATGAGGAATTCAACGAGCTTTGCGAATTTTTGCTGGAACAGCGGCTGGAGCGGGTTGGCGTATTTCCTTTCTCACCGGAGGAGGGAACGCCGGCAGCGGAAATGGAATGTGTGGATTCGGAAACTGCGCAGCTTCGCGCCCAGCAATTGGAGAGCCTGCAGTCGCGTATTATGGACGAATACAATGCTTCTATGCAGGGAAAAACCGTGGACGTTCTGGTGGACGGTTATGACGAGGATGCCGAGCAGTTTTACGGACGTACTTATGCAGATTCCCCGGAAATTGACAGCCGCGTGTGGCTTGCTACACAGACTGCACTGGTTGAGGGCAGCTTCGTGAAGGTGTGCATCGACGGTGTGGCCGACGGCGAGCTTTCCGGTTATGTATTGGAGGAGTGAATATGACGCTTGCAAGTAAAATTACGCTGATTCGCGTGGCGTTTATTCCCATTTATATGGTGCTGATGTACCTAAGCGGAGGTCAGAGCGGCCTTTGGCTGTGGCTTGCCCTGGCGGTATTTATTCTTGCCAGCCTGACCGACTATGTGGACGGACAGATTGCCCGTCGCCGCAATCAGGTGAGCGATTTTGGAAAATTCCTGGACCCGCTTGCCGATAAGTTGCTGACCATTGCCGCTATGACGGTGTTTTGTCAGTGGGGAATGATGTCGGCAGGCGCGCTGATGGTTGTGCTGACCCGGGAATTTGCCGTAACAGGATTGCGTCTGGTTGCGGTAGGTAAGGGAAAGGTGATTGCCGCCGGATGGAGCGGTAAGGTGAAGACTGCCAGCACAATGGTTGGACTGTGCATTTTAATGGCTTTCCCGTGGGTAAGCTGGCTTCCTATGGTGGTCAACGGTGTGATTATCGTAACCACCGTATATTCCGGCATTGAGTACTTTGCGCAGAATTGGTCCTGCCTTTGGGATAATTAAATAACTGACACAACCCGACAGAAATTCTGTCGGGTTGTAATTATATGTTGCAAAATCTGCGAATATTTGATAAAATATTTAAAATAGCGCGAGATATGAAAACATAAAGGAGAATTGCTTTGAAAAAAATCATTTCTTTGTTTCTTGTAATTGCAACTTTGCTGTGTATGCTGGCAGGCTGTCGTCCCCAGTTTGTGTATAATCCGCCTACCTCCGACAGTAATGAAACGGAAGAATCCTCTTCCTTGAATACCTCCGAAGAGGTGAATAACACAGAGGAGATTCAGGACACAACTACCGATACAACGGAGGAAACTACCGATGTAACGGAGGAAGTAACCCTTCCTGCTGACGGCGTTTTCCCGGGCTACAAGTATGACACCGTACTGGATATTGAAGACAATGTGTTCTTGGATGCTCTGGCCTACACCGGCTACAATCTGGAAAAGCACCGTAAAGACGGTCTGATGTGGCAGTACATTCTCTCTGCCGATAAAAAACACAGAGACTGGCTCTCCGGAATTACATATGGCGGTGGCTGCAGCGGTCTTGAGACCAAGGACGGACTGCCCGATATCAAAACCTTTGAGTGGGGCGGACTGGTTTGCGCTTCCTTTGCGACCTACGTCTACTTTAACTATCTACCCAATGTGGCAGGCGTTGATACTTCCTTGCTTGCCCGCCCGGAGAAGTCCTGGTTGGCTCCCAGTTTCCACGTAGCCTGTGAGAAATGGCTGGAAGACGGTCTGACCTATAATATCGGCTTTACTGCAAAAAATACACCGGAAGCAATTGTGTTTGAGGAGGAGGAAGAAATTCCTCTTGGCTCGATTATCGTCTTCCGTGCCATGGAACACCCGGAACGTAAAACTGCCGACCATGTTACCGTGTATGTTGGTAAGAAGAACGGTTACCACTGGGTCATCCAGACGGGCAATAAGAACGGCCCTGAATTCTGCGCTGTGGAACGGTTTAAGTTCGGACCCGACCCTATGTGGCCTCTGGCAATCTATGCAACACCCTACTGCATCTATGATGCAATCACTGCCCCTACGAACTAAATTGCACTAGTATGAGGAGAAGTTATGCACACGAAAATACTTGATTCTATTTCTTTTGTTTCTCAGTTCGATAAAGAAGTTGCCGATATGATGGGCAGAGAGCTTGTCCGTCAGCAGGACGGCATTGAGCTGATTGCTTCGGAAAACTTCGCCTCTCCCGCTGTGATTGCGGCAATGGGATCTGTTCTGACCAACAAGTACGCCGAGGGACTTCCCGGAAAGCGTTACTATGGTGGCTGCCAGCACGTAGACGAGCTGGAGGACCTGTGTATCCGCAGAGCCAAGCAGCTGTTCGGTGCTGAATTTGCCAACGTACAGCCCCACTCCGGCGCACAGGCCAATATGGCTGTGCAGTTTGCAATGCTTCAGCCCGGCGACACGATGATGGGTATGAGCCTTGCCAACGGCGGTCACCTGTCTCACGGCAGCCCTGCCAATATTTCCGGTAAGTACTTCAACGTGGTTTCCTACGACGTCAACCACGAGACAGGCCGGATTGATTATGACCAGATTCGGGATATGGCAAAGGCCTGCAATCCCAAGATGATTATTGCCGGCGCATCCGCATACCCCAGAGCCATTAACTTCCGCTACTTTGCAGAGATTGCCCACGAGGTGGGCGCTGTGCTGATGGTAGATATGGCACACATTGCCGGTCTTGTTGCCGGTGGCGTTCACGAAAACCCTGTGCAGTACGCAGATATCGTTACCTCCACAACCCACAAAACCCTCCGCGGTCCCCGTGGCGGCTTGATTCTTGCCAAGGAGGAATACGCCAAGAAACTCAATTCTGCCGTGTTCCCCGGCACACAGGGCGGTCCTCTGGAGCACGTGATTGCCGCAAAGGCAATTTGCTTCAAGGAGGCAATGAGCCTGGACTTCAAGCAGTATGCTTTGGACATCGTGGGAAATGCGCGTCTGCTGGCCGCTGCCCTGCAGCACGAAGGCTTTAAGCTGGTTACCGGCGGTACGGATAACCACTTGATTCTGGCGGACCTGCGTTCTATGAATATCACCGGCAAGGAAATGCAGACACGCTGCGATGCCAACCATATTACCCTTAATAAGAACGCCATTCCCGGTGATCCGGAGAAGCCTACCATTACCAGCGGCGTGCGTATCGGTACAGCGGCTGTTACAACCCGTGGTATGGGCCCCAGAGAGATGCGGGATATTGCCACCTGTATTGGTATGACTGCGAAAGACTTCGAAGGTACACAAAAGCAGGTCAAGGAAATTGTTGCATCCTTGTGCGAGAAGTTCCCGCTGTATAAGTAATGTTAACAAGGCAGCACTACCATTTGGTAGTGCTGTCTTATTTTTGCAAAAGAAACATTTGACAAACAGATAGATTCTCATTATAATTTCCATTGTAGTTTATGGGCTCGTAGCGCAGCTGGGAGCGCACCACATTCGCATTGTGGGGGTCGGGAGTTCGAATCTCCTCGAGTCCACCAAAACGGAAGCACTTTTTTGTTCAGTGAAAAGGTGTTTCCGTTTTCATAATCTCTCATCAAGTCCTGAAATAATGTATTTGTCCTTAATGAGAGAATAGGCATACAACCAATTAGCAATACGAATAATTAAGGATCAAGCTGTACACCATCAACGGAATTTTTCCTTCGTGCACCGATGCC
>JAZTWB010000038.1:0-6852 GCA_045635645.1 Faecousia sp.
AAAACCCGTACGGGTTCGATCCCGGTCAGCGGCACCAGAAACGGGGGGAGGCTTTGCCTCCCCTTGTTTCTGGTCTTGACCGGAATCGAACCTATAGCAGTGCAATATGCCGGTGGCATATTGCTGTGACCAGTGCAAACACTGGTCACTACCTTAATTTTCGCCAACGGCGAAAATGCAAATCGATTCCGCTCAGCGGCGTACCCCTACAAGGCAATGGCAAAATTTACAGCTTGATAAACACCTCCAAAGCAGTTACAATTCCTTATGTCTTCGCGAGGCAAAATCTGAAAAGGAGGTCGGCAAGATGTTCTTCTTCTCTTGCAATACCAACTGCAACACCGATTGCTGCTCCATTTGGCAGATTCTCAGCCGGATTTGCGGTTTCGGTTGCTAATGCAATCACTTTCGGCCCTGCGTAAAAGCAGGGCCGTTTTTTTACAGGCTATCCCCTATTTCTTCTTATCTTCCTACAATTCCCATCTTGCTTTTTTGTTCCCCGTCTGGTACAATATCCCTAAGCTGAGGGGAATCGAACCCCGATAGGTTTTGTCAGGCTGTTTTCCGCCAATGCTGCGGAAAATCCCTCGGCAATACCAACGGGTATTCCCTTCGTGATTTTTCTTGCCTTGCCAAAAAACAGCTCTGTCAAAACTGCATCGCACCCCACAGCAAGGAGTTTTGCTTTGGATTTTGGTGCAGATGACGCAGCCTTGCTGACGCAAGGCAAGGAAGATAAACGAAAATACAAGCAAAAGAACTGCTGTGGGGCTATCGCGGTTCGATTCCTCTCAGCTTCCATACAGAAAAGGAAGGATGACGAAAATGAAGCGCATATTTGCATTGCTTTTGGTGCTGTGCCTGCTGCTTTGTGCCTGCGGCAAAAAGGAGATTCCCTACCCCACCAAGGACTCCGCTGATAAAAACACCACCCAAAATACCACTGAAGAAGTTACGCAGGACACCACTGAAGAACAAAAAGAGCCCGTTGTGCTTTACCGCCATCCCCTCACCGGCGCACCTCTGGATGCACCCTGGAACGGTCAGGTAACCGGCGTAATGATCAACAACCTGGTCAAGGCAATGCCCCAGAAGGGTATCAGCCAGGCGGATATCTTCTACGAAATCGAGGTCGAAGGTGACATTACCCGCTGCCTTGCCCTGTTTACGGATTTTTCCAATGTTGGTGACATCGGCCCTGTCCGCAGCGCGCGGACGGCCTTTAACAGCGTTGCAGTCTCCTATGATGCCCCGCTGATTCACTGCGGCGGCAGCTTCCTGGCACTGAAGGCTATGTACGGCGACTATAATGACACCATCTCCAAGTGGGAGCATATCGACGCCGACTCCAAGCACTTCTACCGTGACAAGGACCGCTACAACAGTGGCTACGCCTGGGAGCACACCCTGTTCACCAAGGGCGAGCTGCTGGAGCAGGCGCTGAAGGCCTACGGCTACAACACCCCCACAGACAACACCTACGGACTGAATTTCTCCGACGAGGTAGCCTTAGAGGGCGAAAAGGCAGACGAGGTTACCGTGAAGTTCAAGAGCGGTAAGTCCACCACACTTAAGTATGACGCGCAAACCGGTCGGTACACCCTGTTTATGCACGGCAAGGACGCCCACATTGACGGCAACACCGGCGAGGCGGTAACGTTCAAAAACGTCATTGCCATCTACACCAATCAGTGGTACCACTCCAACGGTATGCACAAGTTCTACGACACCATCGGCTCCGGCGAGGGCTATGCCGCAATTAACGGCAGAATCGTCCCCATTACCTGGAGCAGAGAGAGCCTGCGCAAGCCCTATACATACGCTTTGAAGGACGGCACGCCCCTGACACTGGAGGCCGGCAACACCTACATCGCACTGGTGGGCATCAAGAATCCCATCGCTTACAAATAACACCCCTTCCCCGGCGGAACCCCGCCGGGGATTTTTAGAAAAAGAGAGAGGAAAACTACATATGAAGCTTACAAAGCTCGAAAAAAGCTGGGTCCTTTATGACATTGCAAACTCTGCATTTATCCTTCTGGTATCCACCCTGCTTCCCATTTACTTTGACTACTTAGCAGGCGAAGCCGGCTTAAGCCAGTCGGACTACCTTGCCTACTGGGGCTATGCCGGCTCTGTCGCCACATTACTGGTGGCAATCATCGGTCCCATCTGCGGCACGCTGGCCGACCAGAGGGGTTTTAAGAAGCCACTATTTTTGCTTAGCCTTTTGCTGGGCGCCATCGGCTGCGGTCTGCTGGGCGCTGCCTGGAGCTGGCTGTCGTTTCTGGTGATTTTCGTCATCGCCAAGGTGGGCTACTCCTCCAGCTTAGTGTTCTACGATTCTATGCTCCCGGAGGTTACCACCTTTAAGAGAATGGATCAGGTGTCCACCTTAGGCTACGCCCTGGGCTACATCGGCTCTGTGATTCCCTTTATCGCCTGCCTGGTTGTGGTGCTGGGATATCAGATTTTCGGCATCACCCAGATTACCGCACTGGTTATTTCCTTTATTATTACAGCTGTGTGGTGGCTGGTGTTCAGCCTGCCGATCATCAAAAAGTACCGCCAGAGTGCTTTCCGTGAATCCGTGGGCAACCCTGTAAGCACCACCTTCCGGCAGCTGGCAAGCTCCTTCCGGGAGGCAAAGAAGCAAAAGCACATTTTCGTGTACCTGCTGGCGTTCTTCTTCTTTATTGACGGCGTTTACACCATCATCGATATGGCAACCGCCTACGGAAAGGCACTGGGTCTGGACACCACAGGTCTGCTGCTGGCGCTGCTGGTGACCCAGGTTGTGGCATTCCCCTGCTCCATCGCCTTTGGCCGCTTCTCCGCCAAGTACGATACGGCGCGGCTGATTAAAATCTGCATTGCCTGCTACACAGGCATCGCGCTGTTTGCCATATTCCTTACCTACCAGTGGCAGTTCTGGATGCTGGCAGTAATGGTGGGTATGTTCCAGGGCGGTATTCAGGCACTGAGCCGGTCCTACTTAGGCAAAATCATTCCCGCCGAGCGCAGCGGCGAGTACTACGGTCTGATGGACATCTGCGGCAAGGGCGCGTCCTTTGTTGGCACAACGCTGGTGGCTGTGGTGAGCCAGCTGACCGAGGGTATGCACTTTTCCGTCTTCGGTCTGCCCATCGCCAACACCGGTGTGGCAGTCGGCTCCATTGCTGTGCTGTTCGTTATCGGCTTCGTGCTGTTCTGCAAGGCAGACAAGCTGAACAAGGAAAGAGTGGCTGTATAATTTCACTGACAGCAAACTAACACCCAAACGAATTTGTAAACACGGAATGCCTCCGGCGGGTAACTTTCTTGTTCCGGCAAGAAAGTTACCAAAGAACCGGCTTAAGGGGCAAGCTCGAGCTCCCGCTCGAGGCGCGTTCCCCTTAAGAATCCCCCAGCCCTTCTATTTCGGCGCTCAAAAGAGAACACCTTGCACGGGGATTCTAAACAGGCACTCGGTCAAGTTGGTATGCTCTTTATAACAAAAAGACCGCCGGTCGATGACCGGCGGTCTTTTAATCTTCTATGCGTTTGATGTCTGCGCCAAGGGCGGTGAGTTTTTCCACAATCCGCTCGTAGCCGCGCTCAATAAAGTGTACATTTTCAATTTCGGTCGTACCCTTTGCCACAAGACCGGCAATCACCAGCGCCGCGCCCGCCCGCAAATCGTGGGCGCTTACCACTGCGCCGTTAAGACTCTCACTGCCGGTGACAATGGCGGTCTTTCCGTTGATGAGAATGTCCGCGCCCATACTGGCAAGCTCTGTGCAGTAGCCAAAGAAGCGGGTTTCGTACACGCTCTCCGTCAGACGGCTGACACCCTCCGCCACGCTCATACACACGCAAATCTGCGCCTGCATATCCGTGGGGAAGCCGGGATAGGGGCGGGTCTTGACGGTGGTGTGACGGAGCTTGCCGTCGCACATCACCCGAATGGAATCGTCATAGTTAATGAAGCGAACGCCCATTTCCTGCAGCTTGGAGGTGATACAGTCCATATGCTTGGGAATCACGTTCTGCACCAGAACGTTGCCTCCAGTGGCTGCCACCGCCGCAAGGTATGTACCCGCCTCAATCTGGTCCGGGATAATGGCATAGGTGCCGCCGGCAAGCTTTTCAACGCCGTAAATCTTCACGGTGTCGGTACCTGCGCCGGAGATGTGAGCACCCATCGTATTTAAGAAGTTGGCAAGGTCAACGATGTGAGGCTCTTTTGCTGCGTTCTCAATCACCGTCTTGCCGGGCAGCAGGCAGGCTGCCATAATGATGTTCACCGTAGCGCCTACGCTCACCACGTCCAGGCTGACCCGGTTGCCGCAAAGCCCGTTGGAGCCTTCTTTTAGGTTGACATAATCTTCTGTCTCGTCCACGTCCGCACCCAGCGCCGCAAAGCCCTTAATGTGCTGGTCGATGGGACGGGAGGCAAAATTACAGCCGCCGGGCAGCGCCACATTTGCCCGATGGAAACGGCTGAGCAGCGCGCCCATCAGATAATAGCTGGCGCGCATCTGCCGCACCAGCTCCGGCTTCGGCTCGGTGCTTTTGATGTTTGTGCAGTCCAAAATCACCGTGCCACCGTCTTCGTATTCAATTTGCGCGCCCAAATCTGCCAGAATATCCAGCAGAATCCGCACATCGGAGATGTCCGGGACGTTTTCAACACGGCACTTGCCGTCCACCAAAAGGGCAGCAGGCAAAATGGCAACAGCGGCATTTTTCGCACCGCTGACAGTCACTGTGCCTTCCAGTCGGTTGCCGCCGTTAATTACATATCTGGCCAAGGATGATTCACTCCTTGCATAAAATTCACTGACCTTATCAGTATACCATAATTTATGTATGATGTAAAGGACAAATTTCTGCCCCTTTATCGGCGTAAACCCTTTGGATAGTGGTTTTTCAGCACTTTTCCGTCGCCTTTTCCCCAGCCGAGTGCGTAAGCATCTGCCTGCACCAGCGTCCAGCCACGGCTGTCCGTTTCCACGGTCTCTCCCCGCAGGTAGCGGCAGATTTCCTCACTGTCTGCAGGAATACTCTGGGTGCGGGACGCGGTTTTCAGCCACAGCGCCAAGGCGTGGGCAGGCTCAAACCGGTCTTTCTTCATTTCGCCCAGCTCCAGTCCGGGGCGCAGCACCTTGACGCCCCGGATATCCGGCATTTCCTCCGGTGTCCAGTATAGGCTCTGCCCGAAGGCAATCGCTTTTCCCGCAGGCAGGGCGATGTCCAAATCCCGGGCAAATTCCGTCCATTGGGCGGGAATCTTTTCTCCCTTTGCCGGCGTCACCTCGTCCTCTGGGCCGGATAATTTCCGCAGCACCGCCACGAAGTGTCCCTCACCCAGCAGCTTATGGGGCCACAGGCGGAACATACCCGTACCCACAGAGGTAAACCAGGGTGCGTCCACCGCCTCCGGTACAAACTCCGGGTGGCTGCTTAAAAATTGCGCCACCGTCTGCTCATTTTCCTCCGGCGCAAAGGTACAGGTGGAGTACACCAGCCGTCCGCCCGCCTTCACAAGGGCGGCAGCAGAACAGAGAATCTCCCCCTGTCTCCGGGCGCACATCTGAACGGTCTCCGGACTCCAGTCCGTCACCGCCGCTTCCTCCTTGCGGAACATTCCCTCGCCGGAGCAGGGGGCATCCACCAGCACCCGGTCAAAAAAAGAAGCGTACTTTTCCGCCAGACGGGCAGGATGCTCATTGGTAACAAGGCTGTTTGCCACGCCCATTCGCTCGATGTTACGGCTGAGAATCTTCGCCCGCTTGGGATTGATTTCATTGCACAGAAGAAAGCCCTCTCCCAGCATTCTGCCGGCAATCTGGGTGGTTTTTCCCCCCGGGGCGGCGCACAGGTCACACACCCGCTCACCAGGCTGGGGGTCCAGCAGCGCCACCGCCGACATAGCGCTGGCCTCCTGTAGATAGTATACGCCGGCATCGTGATAGGGGTGCAGACCGGGACGGGATTCCGGGTCATAATAATACCCCTGCGCCTCCCAGGGAACGCCTGCGCCCACAAAGGGCAGCTCCGGCGCGTCGCCCTTCAAGGGATTCAGCCGCAGCGCAACCGCCCTCGGCCGCTCCAAGCTCTGCAAAAAGGACGCATATTCCTCCCCCAAAAAGGCAGACATTCTCTCACAAAAGGCTTCCGGCAGCATACCCGCACCCCTCCTCTACGGTTTTCTACCAGTATACCACAGACCCAGCGCCCGGTCAATGCGGGTGTACAGCGCCATTGCAAAAAGACTTAAGGGCACCCACAAAAAGAAGTACCGCAGACAAATCTGGCCGTGGAAATTAAAGGGCAGGTGGCGGTAATCCCACACCCGGTAGCTTCTGTTAAACAGCAGCCCCGCAAGGAGCTCGACCATCGTGATAATCCCTCCGCCGATGATTGCCCGCAGGGGCAACACCGGTCGCGGACGGAGACTGTTCAGCTTCCCCAGAAGCAGAAAACAGGTGCCGCCGGCAAGGAACATACTCCCGTGACTCCACCCCCGCCAGGTAAGCTCCAGTGTCACGTACCCAAGTCCGCCGATACAGAACAGAAAAACGTATTTTGCAAATTTCAACCCAATCACCTCTCATTGGGAGCATTCCCAAAAAATTCCGGTGAAATACGGAAATTATTCTTGACAAAACGACAAACCCTGTATATAATAACAAAGCTGATTTCGGCTCTTTCGAAATCTGTGCCATTTATGGCGGCGTAACTCAGCTGGTAGAGTACCCGGTTCATACCCGGTATGTCACCTGTTCGAATCAGGTCGCCGCTACCAGGCCCGTTGGTCAAGCGGTTAAGACACCGCCCTTTCACGGCGGTAACATGGGTTCGATTCCC
>JAZTWB010000039.1:0-21379 GCA_045635645.1 Faecousia sp.
GGCAAGTCCATTCTGGTTGCCATAAGAAGAGTAACCAGCTGCAGCAGTCTGGCAAAGCTTACGCTGGGGCAGCATGCCGGGAATGGTCTTATCCAAGGGTCTTCTGGTGTCAGCCGCACCGGTAACGCGCATTGCCTGATGGACATAGGCGCGACCGGACAAGGGGTCACGGATACAGCCGCCGATACAGGTAGCCGCACCGCCGAAAGGCTCAATCTCTGTGGGGTGGTTATGGGTCTCGTTCTTGAACATCAGCAGCCAGTCCTGATCTTCGCCATTCACCTTGGCATTTACGTGGATGGAGCAGGCGTTGATTTCCTCGCTCTCGTCCAGCTCAGGCAGCAGACCACGTTTTTTCAGGGTCTTTGCGCCGATAGTAGCGATGTCCATAAGGGTCTGGGGACGCTTAGCAGCCTTCTCTTCGCCGTAGACCTCCACGCGGGCGTCCAGATAACGGCGGTATGCTGCGGCAACTGCCGGATCGTCAATCTTTACATCGTCAATAATGGTGGAGAAGGTGGTGTGACGGCAGTGGTCAGACCAGTATGTATCCACCACGCGGATTTCCGTAATAGTGGGGTCCCGCTTTTCCTCGTCGCGAAAGTAATTCTGCAGGAACTTCAGATCGTCCAGATCCATTGCCAAGCCTAAGGACTCCAACAGCTCTGCAAGGCCGTTCTCGCCCAAAGAAACGAATCCATCCACCGTTGCAACAGACTGCGGGATAGCATAGTCCATCACCAGCGTCTCCGGCTTGGTCAGTTCTGCCTCACGGCACTCCACAGGGTTAATCACGTGCTTTTTAATGGCAGCAATCTCCGCCTCTGTCAGCTTGCCGTAGAGTCCGTAAACCTTGGCAGAGCGAATGAGCGGACGTTCACCTTGGGAGATAATCTGGATACACTGGGCAGCAGAGTCCGCCCGCTGATCAAACTGTCCGGGCAGCGGCTCCACGGCAAAAACAGTTGCGCCCTCCAGATTGCACTCGGTGGTAGCAATGTCCAGCTGCGGCTCAGAAAAGACTGTGCCGATGGCATAGTCAAACAGCTCCTGAGAGATTTTTTCCGCATCATAGCAATTGAGGAGTCTAACATTTTCAAGACTTGTAATTCCCAGAAGATTCCGAGCATCCTGCAGCAGTGCCTTGGCCTCATTTGCAAGCTCCGGTTTCTTTTCTACGTATACTCTGTAAACCATTTTAATTCCTCCCGGCTTTCAGTGCCCGTGCGCCGATATCCCGACGATAGTAGGCATTGTCGAAATGAATGGTCTTTACCATTTCATAGGCGTTATTAACAGCTCCAGCAAGGCTGTCGGCAACAGCTGTAGCGCCCAGCACCCGACCGCCATTGGTAAGCAGTTTTCCGTCCTTCAGCGCTGCACCTGCAACATAGACGTTATTCCAAACATTCTCAGGAATGGTCATCTCAAAGCCTTTTTCGTAAGCACTGGGATAGCCTTTGGATGCCATAATTACGCAGCAGGCGTGTTTGTCGGCAAATTTCACTTCCGTCTGGGCCAATGTTCCGTTGGTGGTTGCCTGCATAACTGTGAGCAAATCACTTTCCAGCAGTGGCAGTACCACCTGTGTTTCGGGGTCGCCGAAACGGCAGTTGTACTCAATCACTTTGGGGCCTTTGGGCGTCAGCATCAGACCGAAGTACAGGCAGCCCTTGAAGGTACGTCCCTCAGCATTCATCGCATCTATCGTGGGAAGGAAAATTTTCTCCATACACTCGGCAGCAACATCATCAGTATAGTAGGGATTGGGCGCAACCGTACCCATACCGCCGGTGTTAAGACCGGTATCGTTGTCCCCTGCCCGCTTATGGTCCATAGAGGAAATCATCGGCACAACAGTCTTTCCGTCTGTAAAGGATAAAACAGAAACCTCAGGACCGGTAAGGAATTCCTCAATGACAATGCGGTCACCACTGCTGCCGAACACCTTGTCGGACATCATGGATTTCACAGCCTCAACGGCTTCCTCACGCGTTTGCGCAATAATTACGCCTTTACCCAGCGCAAGACCGTCCGCCTTAATTACGGTAGGAATGGGAGCAGTTTCCAGATAGCGCAGCGCTGCATCCATATCCGTAAACACTTCGTATTCAGCGGTGGGAATGTTATACTTCTTCATCAGGTTTTTAGAGAAAACCTTACTGCCCTCTATGATTGCCGCATTGGCGCGAGGACCGAAGCAAGGAATTCCCTTCTCTTCCAGTGCGTCTACGCAACCCAATACAAGGGGGTCATCCGGCGCTACAACGGCATAATCGATGGCATTTTCAACAGCAAACGCAACGATTTTATCAATGTCTTTCGCGCCGATATTTACGCAGGTTGCGTCCTTGGCGATACCGCCGTTGCCCGGTGCAGCAAAGATTTGGGTAACCGCTTTATTCTCTTTCAGCTTCTTGATGATGGCGTGCTCACGTCCGCCACCGCCTACAACCAAAATTCTCATTTCAGCCTCCAAAATAATAAATAGAAAAACAGGGCGATTGCCACACTGAAAAACAGTGTGGCAATAATCCTATTAGTGGTGGAACAAACGCATACCGGTAAATGCCATAACCATATTGTTTTTATCACACTCGGCAATTACCAAATCATCGCGGATAGAGCCGCCGGGCTCTGCAATATAGCTGACGCCGGAAGCCTTTGCGCGCTTAATGCTGTCTGCAAACGGGAAGAAGGCATCGGAGCCCAGCGCAACGCCGGTGCGGGAATCCAGAAATGCCCGCTTCTCCTCCTCGGTCAACGGCTCGGGACGAGTAGTGAAGTAGTTCTGCCAGATACCCTCAGCGCAAACATCTTCCTCGTTACCGTTGATATAGCCATCGATAACGTTATCGCGACCGGGACGGCCCAGATCCTCACGGAACGGCAGCGCCAGCGTCTTGGGATGCTGACGCAGGAACCAGGTGTCAGCCTTGCCACCAGCCAGTCTGGTGCAGTGGACACGGGACTGCTGACCGGCACCGACGCCGATAGCCTGTCCGTCGTAAGCAAAGCAAACAGAGTTGGACTGGGTATACTTCAATGTAATCAGAGAGATAATCAAATCAATCTTTGCATCCTCTGTAAAGGTCTTATTTGCGGTTACGATATTCTCCAGCAGATGCTCGCCGATCTTGAAATTGTTGCGGCCTTGCTGGAATGTGATACCGAAGACCTGCTTGGTCTCCTGCTCAGCAGGCACAAAATTGGGGTCAATGGCGACTACATTGTAGCTACCATTACGCTTGGTCTTCAAAATTTCCAGCGCCTCATCGGTATAGCCGGGCGCAATCACGCCGTCGGAAACCTCGCGGGCAATGAGCTTTGCAGTCAGTGCATCGCAGGTATCAGACAGGGCAACCCAGTCACCAAAGGAACACAGGCGGTCCGCACCACGAGCGCGGGCATAGGCACAGGCCAGAGGATTCTCGTCCAAACCCTCAATATCCTCAACAAAGCAAGCTTTTTTCAGTTCAATAGGCAGCTTCTTGCCAACTGCAGCAGAGGTGGGAGAAACGTGCTTAAAGGAGGTAACGGCGCACATACCGGTTGCCTCTTTCAGTTCCTTAACCAGCTGCCAGGAATTGAATGCATCCAGGAAGTTGATAAAGCCGGGACGGCCATTCAAAATCTGGATGGGCAGTTCGCTGCCATCGTGCATATAAATCTTTGCAGGCTTCTGGTTGGGGTTACAACCGTACTTCAGTTCAAACTCTTTCATTTTGCTACCTCACACATTCTTGTTAATGATGATTTCCTCCGGGGCGGATCCGTCAAGCGGCACGCACCGAACAAACAGAGAAACCTTATTGTCCTCATTCAGATTGTTCCATACAATATCTGCCAGCTCCTGAGCGGTATTGGGCATTTCAACCTCTTCCGGCTCTCCGTAGAAAGAAGGAATGGGATTTCCGTCGCACTTATAGGTGTGGATAAAATGTCCAATGCCGTTTTCCGGCGCGTAATCATAATAATAACGGTTACACTTGGGGCGGCCGTTTGCAGACTTTAAGATGGACAGCTTATAGGTAAAGACATTACGAGGGAAGCAGTAATACAAAATACCGGAAATTCTAGGTGTGTAATTGGGTGCATCCGGCTCAAACTCGCGAATATCCAAAGCGCTCTCAAAGGAGCCACCGTCGTTGATATGGTCGAAAATCGTGTTGGTCTGGTCGCCGTTGGTGATGATATCAATATTGCCGCCTTTGGTTGTCAAATAGGGGTTATAGATAATCAAACTGGGGTCGGAAAGTTTACTTTCGTCAAATGCCTTTGTGCGCATACCGCCCTCAAAACGTTCAAAACTGCGGTTGCGGCTATTCTCGCTGCGACCCATAATAAAATATGCGATCATTGCTTTCTTGCCATCGGCGGACTTACCAATAACAATGCCCCGTCCGGGGTAGGAATTCTCTGCCAACAAGGTTTTCAAATCAAATAATGCCATTACATTTCCCTCTCTTTGCTCTATATTGCTATTAAACTACTGCAAACCTGCTCAACAGCAGCGGGCAAAATTATCCACTCTGCCTGCTCCATCACCCGTTTTTGCAGGGTTTCGGGCGTGTCGTCCGGTTGGATTTCCACTGCCTTTTGAAGAATGATCTCTCCCCCATCGGGAATTTCATTGACAAAATGTACAGTCGCACCGGTGACCTTCACGCCATAGGACAGTGCAGCCTCATGCACCCGCAGTCCGTAGAAACCTTCACCGCAGAAGGACGGAATCAAGGACGGGTGCACGTTTAGAATCCGCTTCGGATAACTGGCAGTAAAATTCTCGGAGAGAATGGACATAAAACCAGCTAAAACAATTACATCTATGGCGTATTCAGTCAGCAACTGCTTGATTCTATCCTCAAATGCCGCCTGGCTGCCAAGTGCTTTTTTAAGAACGACTTCTACAGGTATGCCGGCGTTATTCGCCCGCTGCAAGGCATAGGCGCTTGCATTGTTAGATATGACAAGGCTGATTTTACCGGAGCGGATCAACCCGTTATTCTGGGCATCAATCAGCGCCTGCAAATTGGTTCCGCCACCGGAAACAAGCACTGCAATCCTTGCATTTTCCATTATGTACCTCTCTCAGACAATGGTAATCTTCTCGTCAGATTCCACAATCTTACCGATAACATAGGCTGTTTCGCCGTGGGCGCTCAGAATCTCCAGCGCCTTATCAACATCCTGCGCCTTGACAACAATGCTCATACCCACACCCATATTGTAGGTGTTAAACATATCCCGCTCAGGAATATTGCCGGTCTTGGCAATCAAATCAAAGATGGGCAGAACTCTTACAGCGCTCCGCTCAATCACTGCGCCCAAACCGTCGGGAATGGAGCGGGGAATATTTTCATAGAAGCCGCCGCCGGTGATATGAGAGATACCCTTCACATCCACCTGCTCTAAAAGTGCCAGTACCGACTTTACGTAAATACGGGTAGGCACCAGCAGCGCCTCGGCAACGGTCTTTCCACCCAGTTCCTCACGCTTTACGTACAGATCGGGGTTGTTATTATCAATATCAAAAACCTTACGGCACAGGGAGAAGCCGTTGGAGTGGATACCGGTAGAAGCCAAAGCGATGACTACGTCACCGGCTGCCATACGTGTATTGTCGATGATTTTCTTCTTGTCCACCACGCCTACAGCAAAGCCTGCCAGGTCATATTCGTCAACAGGCATCAGACCGGGGTGCTCAGCGGTCTCGCCGCCAATAAGCGCAGCGCCGGACTGAACGCAACCCTCAGCCACGCCACCGACGATGGTGGCAATCTTCTCAGGATAGTTCTTGCCGCAGGCAATATAGTCCAGGAAAAACAAAGGCTTAGCGCCACAGCAGATAATGTCGTTCACACACATAGCAACAGCATCAATACCGATGGTATCGTGCTTGTCCATCAGCATAGCAAGCTTGACCTTTGTGCCGCAGCCGTCGGTACCGGAAACCAAAACCGGCTCTTCCATTCCCGCAACATTCAGTCCAAAGCAGCCGCCGAAGCCGCCAACATCGTCCAGACAGCCTTCATTTTTGGTGCGCTTAATATGCTTCTTCATCAATTCAACGGACTTGTAACCGGCAGTAATATCCACACCGGCTGCCGCATAGCTCTCGGAATAACTCTTTTCCATAGTTATACTCCTTATGTATTATTCCTTGCCGTTCCAGCAATAGGTGCAAAGCTTACAGGGGTCCATACCGATAGCCTTAATAACACCGTCCACAGTCTGGAAACCAAGGGACGCAAACTTAAATTTATCACAAATGGCCTTGCGCATAGCCTTGCCCCGCTGGGTATCACCGTCTGCATATTCTTCTAAATGCTTGAAGCCCTCTTCCCCTTCCAGCTCCATAATTACACGTCTGGAGATAAGGTCCATATCGCTGGTGGAACGGGAGAAATTCAGGAATTTACACCCATACATAATGGGCGGGCAGGCAGAACGCATATGCACAGACTTTGCGCCGTTCTCATAGAGAAATTCCACGGTTTCCTGCAGCTGCGTGCCGCGGACAATGGAGTCGTCCACAAACAACAGATTCTTACCCTTAATCAAGTCGTGGACAGGAATCTGCTTCATTTTTGCAACTTTTTTCCGATCAGATTGCTTTGCCGGCGTAAAAGAACGGGACCAGGTAGGTGTGTACTTAATGAAGGCTCTGGCAAAGGGTTTTCCCGTACGGTTTGCATAGCCGATGGCGTGGGGTGTTCCGGAATCCGGAACGCCGCCGACGTAATCAATGTCCATACTTCTACCCTGCTGCAAGTCCCGCTCGGCGATTGCAGCGCCGTTGCGGTAGCGCATAGCCTCCACATTGATACCCTCATAGGTGGATGTGGGATAGCCGTAGTAGCTCCACAGGAAGGCACACATTTTCATCTTTTCGCCGGGCTCTGCCAGACGGGTCATCGAATCGGGTGTCAATTCCACAATTTCGCCGGGGCCAAGCTCGCAGACTTTTTCATAGCCTAATTTTGTAAAGGCAAATTCTTCAAAAGACGCACAGTAACCGTGCTCGTCCTTACCGATCTGAACGGGAATTCTGCCCAAACGGTCTCTGGCAGTAATAATGCTGCCACGATCCGTAAGAATCAAGATATTCGCAGTGCCGTCAATAACAGACTGTGCGTAGTGAATACCTTCAACAAAGCTCTCCTTGCGGTTAATCAGCGCAGCAACCAGCTCAGTGGAATTCACCTTACCGCCTGTCATTGCGTCAAAATATCCGCCGCCGCAGGACATAACCTCTTGAATCAAACTGTCCGCATTGTTGATAATGCCCACTGTGGAAATGGCATAGGTGCCCAAATGGGAGCGAATCAGCATTGGCTGGGGGTCAGAATCGCTAATACAACCAATGACGGAAGTGCCCTGCATTTCGTCAAAAATATGTTCAAACTTGGTGCGGAACGGAGAATTCTCAATACTGTGAATCTTCCGCTGCAGACCGATTTCCGGATCCCACGCAGCCATACCGCCGCGACGGGTACCTAAATGAGAGTGGTAGTCCACACCAAAAAATACATCCATCATACAATCCTGCTTGGATGTAATTCCAAAAAATCCTCCCATAGGAAAGCTCCTTAGTCAGAAAAATCAAGCAAAGAACAGTTTGTTGAGGGTCATGGGATCGACGTACTCGCCGTCCTTGTAGACACGCATATTACCGGAAGCTACCTCATCAATGAGCATAACCTTGCCGTCGGGTGCGTAGCCGAACTCAAACTTGATGTCGTAGAGTTCCATACCCTTTTCCTTCAGATCGTCAGCAACGATTTTGGTAATCTTCTGGGTCATATCCTTCAGGTCTTCATACTGCTCCTCAGTCATAACACCGATGGCAACCAGCGCGTCCTTGGTAATCAGCGGATCGCCCTTCTCGTCGTCCTTCAGTGTGGTTTCCACATAGGAAGGCAGGTCTGCACCGGACTCAATCAATGCGCCGTAGCGACGAATGAAGGAGCCCACAGCCTTATTACGGCAGATGACCTCAAGACCCTTACCGAAGACCTTAGCAGGCAGAACTTCCATAGTGGTATTTGCCAAATCGGCGCTGACATAGTGGGTCTTGATACCGGCAGCGTTAATCTTCTCAAAGAAATAGATGGACATACGCAGGTTCACATCGCCCACGCCCTCAATGGTCAGGCCCACAGAGTTCTCACCGGGATCGAACACGCCGTCCTTGCCGGTGCAGTCGTCCTTGAATTTCAGCAGGCAGTTGCCGTTGGGCAGCGCAAATACGTCCTTTGTCTTACCGGTATAAATAAGCTTCTTTTCCATAGTAGTGTCTCCTTTATGTTATGAGTGGGTGTCTCTTACTTACAGATTTGCGGCGATGTCCGCATCCTTTTGCAGGACCTTTGCAGCATCGCTCTTTCTCTTAGCATCCAAGCGCTGTGCCAGCGCGTTGTCCTCGACAGCGATGATCTGGGCGCACAGCAGTGCCGCATTGGCAGCGCCGTTGATGGCAACCGTGGCAACAGGAATGCCGGTAGGCATCTGTACTGTAGCCAGCAATGCATCCAGACCGTCCATCATACCGCCCTTGCAGGGAATGCCAACAACAGGCAGTGTTGTATTGGCAGCGATAGCACCCGCCAGATGGGCTGCCATACCGGCTGCGCAAATAATTGCACCAAAGCCGTTGGCGCGGGCATTTACGGCAAAATCACGGGCCTCCACGGGCGTTCTATGGGCAGAGTAAATATGAACCTCATAGGGAATTTCCAGGCTTTTAAGCATATCCACAGCCTTTTGCACGATGGGTAAATCGCTGTCGCTTCCCATTATAATACCAACTTTTTTCATTTGTTTCCTCCATTTAATTAAAAAAGGGCGCATTAACCCGTAATTTGAGTTAAATGCGCCCAGACGGTCGGCTTATACATTCTTTGATTCCTTGTGGTGCTCCACATTTTCCGTCAGTCGCAAAGAACGTTCGTTGTTGTATAAATAGTTTAACACGGCGCTGTTTTTGTGTCAAGTAAGCTTGTCCGATTCTCTGTTTTTGCCACGAAAAAAGTGCTTTTGGGTGGCTATTTTGTATAACTTATCAGTCGAGCTTTTTCTTGGACTCACAATAGATGCAGCGGTAGATTTTTCGCTCGGCATCCACCAGCTTAAACCGGTGAGGAAGCTCCTGCTCGGTGGAAGAAATACATCTGGGATTGTCGCAAACCAAACGGGTGTCTTCTACCGCTTCCACAATCTCCATTTGTCTACCCTCTTCCGCCTCTTTCAGCAGCTTAAGAATCAATGCCATACGCATATATTTTCCGTTGAGCGCCTGCCGGAAGTAAGCGGCGCGGGGGTCTTCGTCAACCTTTACGCTGATTTCATTGACCCGAGGCAGCGGATGCAGTACGCGCATAGTCTCTTTTGCTGCGGACATCTTCTCCGGTGTAAGAACATAGCTGTCCTTCAGCCGCTCATACTCGTCAAAGCTGTCAAACCGCTCCCGTTGGATACGGGTCATATACAGCACGTCCAGCTGCCCGCTTGCCTCCTCCAGAGAGGTTGGCTCCACATATTCCATACCGTTTTTGTCCAGCACCTCGTACTTTACGTACTTGGGCAGCCGCAGTTCCTCCGGAGAAATCAAAATCACCTTAATATTCTCATAGCGGCTAAGTGCAGCAATCAAAGAGTGGACAGTTCTGCCGTATTTCAGGTCACCACAACAGCCAACAGTCAGATTATCCAATCTGCCATTTTCACGGTAGATGGTAAGCAGGTCAGCCAAGGTCTGGGTGGGATGGCAGTGACCGCCATCGCCCGCATTGATAACAGGAATGGTGGCATTGGTTGCAGCCACGTAGGGTGCGCCCTCCTTTGGGTGGCGGATTGCCATAATGTCTGCATAGCAGGAGAGCATTTTCGCCGTATCTGCCATACTCTCGCCCTTTGCAGCAGACGAAGAACTCGCCTCACTAAAGCCGAGAACATTGCCGCCCAGCTCGTACATAGCAGCCTCAAAGCTCAGCCGTGTGCGGGTAGATGGCTCGTAGAACAACGTCGCAAGCTTTTTTCCCCGGCACAGCTGGGAATATTTCTGGGGATTTTCACTGATATCGCAGGCAGTTTCCAGCAATTCCCGGATTTCTTCTACAGAGAAATCAACAATATCAATTAAACTTCTCATCACTTTGCTCCGTTCACAGCCAGATAGTTTTTAATGCGGGTAACATTTTCCTCATTGGCGGGGTCTTCTTCCAGATATTCGATAATATCATAAACATCGACAACAGAATACACAGGGAAGCCAAACTGTTCCTCAATTTCCTGCATAGCGCCCTTGTCGCCCTGACCCTTCTCCTTGCGGTCCACCATAACAAATGTGGCTGCGACCTTAACATCCTCCAAAGAAGACAGAATCGCCATACTCTCACGGATTGCTGTGCCGGCTGTAATCACGTCTTCCACAATGACCACCTCTTCACCGGGTTGGGGCACGTAACCAACGAACACGCCGCCCTCACCGTGGTCCTTGGCCTCCTTGCGGTTAAAGAAGAAAGGCACATTAAGACCCTCTTTGCTAAGGGCAACCGCAGCGGAAACAGCGATGGAGATACCCTTATAGGCAGGACCGTACAGCACTGTAGGCTTCTTGCCAATCTTCTCAAAGTAGGCTTTGGCATAAAATTCGCCCAGCTTTGCAATCTCCTCGCCGGTCTTAATCATACCGGCATTGATAAAATAGGGAATCTTACGGCCGGACTTGGCGGTAAAATCACCGAATTTCAAAACACCTGCACTCTGCAGGAATTGAATAAACTCTCTTTTATAGCTTTCCATAGCAATTCTCCTTAATCGCAGAATTCCGCAACGCAGCGCTCGTAGGCGGCAACGGGGTCAGCAGCAGCGGTAATGGGACGGCCGACCACAATGTAGTCAGAGCCGATTTCCTTTGCCTGCGCAGGGGTCATAACCCGCTTCTGGTCGCCAACATCGCCGTCGGCGAAGCGCACACCGGGGGTAATGGTCAGAAAATCCTTGCCGCAGGTATCGTGAACTTTACCGGCCTCCAAGGGAGAGCAGACAATACCGTCAAGTCCTGCCTCTTTGGCGCAGCTTGCGTAGTGCATAACCACTTTATCAATGGGCTCGTGAATCAGCAGGTCCTCTTCCATACTCTGCTGGTCAGTAGAAGTCAACTGTGTCACGGCAATCAGCAAAGGTCTGCTGCCGTCTTCACGGGTCAGACCCTCCAGCGCAGCACGCATCATATTCTTTGTGCCGGCTGCGTGTAGGTTGGTGATATCCACATCCAGATTCCGCAAAACGGACATCGCCTTCTTTACTGTGTTGGGAATATCGTGCAGCTTCAAATCCAGAAAAATCTTGTGTCCTCTGGCTTTGATTTCTCTAACAATCGAAGGACCTTCTGCATAGTAAAGCTCCATACCGATTTTCACAAAAGGCTTTCTGCCGGTAAACTTGTCCAAAAAAGCAAAGGTTTGTTCTGCGCTTGCGAAATCGCAAGCCACAATCACGTCTTTACCCATTACTTTGCACCTCCAATAATCTCACGCAATGTGGAAATTCCATACTTATCCATAACCGCGGGAAAATCGTCTATAATGTCCCGGCAGGCATAGGGGTTAACCAGATTTGCAGCGCCAATCTCAACGGCGGTTGCACCGGCAAGCATCATTTCAATGACATCTTCTGCGCTGCTCACGCCGCCCATACCAACCACAGGAATCTTCACTGCATTTGCCACCTGATAGACCATTCGCACCGCCACAGGGAAGATGGCAGAGCCAGAAAAGCCACCCATCTTGTTTGCAATCACCGGTCTGCGGGTCTTAAGGTCAATCCGCATTCCCAGCATTGTATTAATAAGGCTGATTCCGTCTGCGCCCGCGTCCTCACAGGCCTTGGCAATCGATACAATGTCTGTAACATTAGGGCTGAGCTTTACTATCACAGGCTTGGTTGTAACTGCCTTCACCGCCCGTGTCACCTCGGCAGCAGCTTTAGGATCTGTACCAAAGCTCATACCGCCGCCGTGTACATTGGGGCAGCTCACATTCACTTCCAGCCAGCCGACCTGTTCCTGGCAATCGAGCATCCGGCAGGTGTAGGCGTATTCCTCTACACCAAAGCCGCTGATATTGGCCATAACCGGCTTATGAAAGCACTGCTTCAGCTTGGGAAGCTCCTCAGCAATCACCTTTTCAACACCCGGGTTTTGCAAGCCCACCGCGTTAATCATACCGGCAGTACACTCGGCAATACGGGGTGTGGGATTGCCAAAACGGGGCTCTTTGGTCGTACCCTTAAAAGAGAACGTTCCCAGGCAGTTAATATCGTATAATTCTGCGTACTCGTAGCCGTATCCAAAGGTGCCAGAGGCAGGAATTACAGGATTATCAAGAGAAATTCCGCAAAGGTCGACACTCAATCTTCCCATAAGATTTCCTCCTTTTTCATCACAGGACCTTCCTTACAAATGCGCTTGTAGCCGGTAAGCGTCTTGCAGGAGCAGCCCATACACGCGCCGAAACCACAGCCCATTCGCTTTTCAAAGCTCATCTGACCGGAGGTCTTGCTTGCCTTATACACAGCCTTCAGCATAGGCTCCGGACCGCAGGTATAGAAGTGCGTATAGTCCATATTTTCAAGGACAGTGGTAACAAAGCCTTTGGTGCCATAGCTTCCGTCGACCGTGGTTACCGTCACCTCGCAGCCAAGCTTTCGGAACTCCTCCTCGTAGAAAACCTCAGAGCTTGTGTTGAAACCAAGAATCACACTGACCACACTTCCCTGCTGCCGCAATTTTTTTGCCAGCAGGTACATCGGAGGCACACCGACACCGCCACCCAGCAGCACAGGCTTTTCGCCGGATAGGGACAAATCGTAGCCATTGCCAAGACCGGTCAGCACGTTCAGCTTTTCTCCGGATTCCATACGGGACATCTGCTCCGTACCCTTACCCACAGCCTTGTAGATAATTGTCAGGTTGTTATCCTCCAAATCGCAAACAGAAATCGGTCTGCGCAGATAAAGTCCGTCCAGCTGAATGTTTACGAACTGACCGGGGGCGGTAATTGCAGAGGTATCACCGGATAAAACCATTTTGTAAACACTGTCCGTCAGCGGTGTGTTTGAAATGATTTCAAAGATTCCCTGTTTCATAACAGCTCCTTATGCATCAATGGTAGAAATAGTTAGTGTTGTCTCTTCCAGCACGTCCAGCAGGACCTTTACCGTATCCAGAGCGGTAAACAGAGACACGTTATGCTCTGTAGCAATCTGGCGGATTTGCACACCGTCGTTTCCGGTGCTGCCCGGGTCCTTGGTGTTGATAACATAGGCAATGTGACCCTGGCGCAGAGCATTGGGAATCTCGTCGCTGCCGTCACCGATTTTTGCCAGCTTGTGGGTACGGATACCGTTTGCCTTCAGGTATTCCGCAGTACCCTCCGTGGCCTCAATATTGAAGCCAAGCTGGTAGAATCTGTGAATCAGAGGCAGCGCCTCTTCCTTATCCTTATCGGCAATGGTCACCAGCACAGTGCCATAGTTCTGCAGGCGCATACCGGATGCCTGCAGCGCCTTATAAAGGGCGCGATTCATCGTGCTGTCATAGCCGATTGCCTCGCCGGTAGACTTCATTTCCGGAGACAGATATGCGTCCAGACCGCGAATCTTATTAAAGGAGAATACAGGTGCTTTTACGTACCAGCGGTCCTTCTCCTCGGGGTAGATTTCAAACAGGCCCTGTTCCTTCAGGGTTTTTCCCAGAATTACTTCCGTTGCAATATCCGCAAGGGAGTAGCCGGTTGCCTTGGACAGGAACGGCACAGTACGGGAAGAACGGGGATTTACCTCGATGATAAATACGTTATCATCCTTATCCACGATGAACTGAATGTTGAACAAACCAACAATGCCGATACCCAGACCCAGCTTCTTAGCATACTGCAGAATAATACCCTTGACCTTGTTGGAAATGGAGAAGGTGGGATAAACGCTCACAGAGTCACCGGAGTGGACGCCGGTACGCTCAACCAGCTCCATAATGCCGGGAACGAATACATTATAACCGTCGCAGATGGCGTCAATCTCCACCTCACGGCCCTCGATGTACTTATCCACCAGAACAGGCTTGTCCTCGTCAATTTCAACAGCGGTCTTCAGATAGTGGCGCAGCTGCTTTTCGTTGGCAACGATCTGCATTGCCCGGCCGCCCAGGACAAAGGAAGGACGCACCAGCACAGGATACCCAATCTCCGCAGCGGCGGCAATACCATCTTCAATCTTGGTCACTGCACGACCCTTGGCGCGGGGAATATTCAGCTCATTGAGCAGGTTTTCAAAGGCATTGCGGTCCTCTGCCTTGTCGATGGCAGCGCAGTCAGTGCCGATAATCTTTACACCCCGGTCGTGGAGCGGCTGCGCCAGATTGATGGCAGTCTGACCGCCCAGAGAAGCGATGACTCCCTCTGGCTTCTCGAACTCGATGATGTTCATAACATCCTCGGGGGTAAGCGGCTCAAAGTACAGCTTGTCGGCTGTGGTATAGTCGGTGGAGACGGTCTCGGGGTTATTGTTGATAATAATAGCCTCGTAGCCTGCGTTGCGGATGGTCATCACAGAGTGAACGGTGGAATAGTCGAATTCCACACCCTGTCCGATACGGATAGGACCAGCACCCAACACCACGATCTTCTTTTTCTCGGTCAGCACCGATGTATTTTCGCCGGTGTAGGAGGAATAGAAGTAAGGAATATATGCGCCGGTATGGCAAGTATCCACCATTTTGAACACCGGGAACAGATTGTTTGCCTTGCGGAGGTTATATACCTCCAGCTCAGTGCATTTCCACAGACGGGCAACGTACTTATCACTAAAGCCCATAATCTTCGCCTGCTTCAGTGCGGCAAAATCCATCACCTTTACCCGCAGCAGCTCCTCCATATCAATGATATTACGGATTGCCTTCAGGAAATAGGGGGTGATTTGGGTGACCTCGTGAATCTTCTCAACGGATACGCCGTGATACAGCAGCTCGGCAATGGCGAAGATATTATCAGAGCGGAACTCCTTGATGTAATCGAGAAGCTCTTCTACGCTCATATTATCAAACTTAGACAGATACAAGTGGTTTGCGCCAATCTCCAGAGAGCGGATACCCTTCAGCAGCGCCTCCTCCAGATTGGATCCGATGCCCATTACCTCGCCTGTTGCCTTCATCTGGGTACCCAGGGTGTTGGGCGCGGAGGTGAACTTATCGAAGGGGAAACGGGGCAGCTTGGCAATTACGTAGTCAAGCCGCGGCTCAAAGGCTGCATTGGTGTTGGCAATCTTAATCTCTTCAAGGCTCATACCCACCGCAATTTTGGCAGTAACGCGGGCAATGGGGTAGCCGGATGCCTTGGACGCCAAAGCGGAAGAACGGGACACACGGGGGTTAACCTCAATGAGATAATACTCGCTGGACTCGGGGTTTAAGGCAAACTGTACATTACAGCCGCCGGCAATCTTCAGTTCCTTGATGATCTTAATGGCAGAATCATTGAGCATCTTCAAATCGTGGTCATTGAGGGTCATAATGGGTGCCACAACCACACTGTCGCCGGTATGTACGCCGACAGGGTCGATATTTTCCATACCGCAGATGGTGATGGCGTGGTCATTGCCGTCACGCATAACCTCAAACTCGATTTCCTTATAGCCCTTAACGGACTTTTCGATCAGCACCTGATGCACAGGAGACAGCTTAAAGGCATTCAGGCCGATTTCCTGCAGCTCGTCTTCGTTATAGGCAAACCCGCCGCCGGTACCACCCAGGGTAAAGGCAGGACGCAGCACAACGGGATAACCGATACGCTTGGCTGCTTCCTTAGCTTCGTCGATAGAATAAGTAATCTCGGAGGGAATGACCGGCTCACCAATAGACTGGCACAGCTCCTTGAACAGCTCTCTGTCCTCAGCCCGCTCAATGGACGCGCTGGAAGTACCCAGCAGCTCCACGCGGCATTCCTTCAGCACGCCCTTCTTCTCCAGCTGCATAACCAGATTCAGACCGGTCTGGCCACCGATGCCGGGAAGTATTGCGTCGGGACGCTCGTAGCGGATAATCTTTGCCACATACTCCAGGGTCAAAGGCTCCATATAGACCTTATCGGCAATGGTAGTATCAGTCATAATGGTAGCGGGGTTGGAGTTACACAGGACAACCTCGTAACCCTCCTCCTTCAGCGCAAGGCACGCCTGCGTGCCTGCATAGTCAAACTCCGCAGCCTGACCAATCACAATGGGGCCGGAGCCGATAATCAGAATTTTCTTCAAGTCCGTTCTCTTAGCCATAGTTACTCCTCCAATTCCTTCTTATAGACTGCTTTTCCGTTGCAAACGGTCAGCAAACATTCACCTTTTAACTTCCAGCCGGCAAAGGGCGTTGCTTTGCCTTTCGATATAAACTGTGCCGGGTCGACGGTAAAGGTCTTATGCAAGTCCCACACCGTGTAATCATCGTGCATTGGGATTCCAAAGCGCGCTCTTGGGTTGGTGCTGAGCAAAGCGATAAGCTTATCAAGCGTAATAACACCCGTCTCAATCAGGTGGGTGTAGAGCACGGGAAATGCCGTCTCAATTCCCACAATGCCGAAAGCACTTCCGGCAAGGCCCTTGGCCTTTTCCTCTGCGCTGTGAGGCGCGTGGTCTGTGGCAATCATATCGATTGTGCCGTCTGCAATTCCGGCAACCAGCGCTTCCCTGTCGGACTTATCCCGCAGCGGCGGATTCATTTTAAATCGGCCGTCTTCCTGCAAATAGCTATCGTCCATAACCAGATAGTGGGGCGCTGTTTCACAGGTTACATTAAGGCCTTTCGCTTTCGCCTGTCGAATCAGCTCTACGCTTTCCTTTGCAGAGATATGGCACACGTGATAGGCGCAGCCGGTCTCCTCCACAAGGCGCAGGTCCCGCTCTATCTGGGCATACTCGCTTTCACTGCAAATTCCTTTGTGATTATGTGCCTTGGCATAATCTCCGTCGTGGATATATCCGCCACGGAGCAGGCTATTCACCTCGCAGTGGGCGACAATCATTTTGCCCAGCGCTTTGGCGCGCAGCATTGCCCGGCGCATCATCTCGTCATTCTGCACGCCCCGACCGTCATCGGAAAAAGCGATACAGTTATCAGCCATTGCTTCCAGATCAGCAAGCTGCTCCCCTTTTTGCCCAACTGTAATTGCACCGTAAGGGTATACATCAATGACCGCCTGCTGCCGAATCAACTTAAGCTGCTCGTTGAGATTCCCGGCACTGTCCGGCACAGGGTTTAGGTTCGGCATCGTACAGACCGCTGTATAGCCGCCTCTTGCAGATGCTTTTGAGCCGCTTTCAATGGTCTCTTTATAAGAAAATCCCGGCTCACGGAAATGCACATGCACATCACAAAAGCCGGGAAAAACAACATATTCAGATACGCCGTCGGGGAACAGTTCGTCCAACATAGCGCCAACAGAAGAAACAGAGACACCATCACAGAAGCCAACCGCTTTGAACTTCTTATCAGTGCCCATCATTCTAAATTCCTCCTGTGCAGAATTATCTACAAAATTATACCACAGAGGACATTCTTTGTCAAATCAAGTTTCATAAAAAATTACACAAATTCTCCCTACTCCAGTAGCGTTTGTGTGTCCAAATCCACAAAGGGATATTTCCGCTGCCAAACGCCGTCTTTCTTTACAAGACTACTGCGGTGATTGGCAAGCAGACGCACAATTGGATACACATCAATCCAGATCTCAGAATTGCATTCCTTCTGGCTCTCATCAAACACCAGCTGCATACCAAAGTGCAGGTGTACGGTTTCAATGTTGTTGACATTTTCCTTGTCAGAATAGCCGGTGCGCCCCATAAAGCCGATCACATCACCGGGCTGGACAATTTTTCCCACATACATATCCTTTGCAAAGGGTGTGTCCTTTTGCAGGTGGGCATAATAGTAGTACCGGCGGGAATCAAATGAGCGGATACCAATCCGCCAACCGCCGTAACGATTCCACCCCAGTGCCTCAACTACACCGCCCTCCACTGCTACAATCGGTGTACCAAGTCCGCCCATAAGGTCATTGCCCAAATGCTTTCTCTTAAACCCAAAGCTGCGACTGTTTCCAAAATCGGAGCAGTGGCTGTAGCCGTAGCCGGAAGCAATGGGACTAAATGCCTTTAAGCCGTATTTCGGCTGCCACGTGCCATCGACTTCAATTGTATAGTTGCCCAACAAGCCACCCAAGACCGCGGAATATGCGCGGTAATAATAGTCGTAATACTTATACAGGTCACCCAATAGTTCCTGAGGAGATTTATCACCCTGTAAATCCTTAACAGCCTTTTTTACGGACGCAAGACCGCACTTGCCGCCTGTGCGGCAGCCTGCCAGTGCCAGCACATCAATCCAGCTGATATGCTTCTCCTGCTCGGCTGTTGTAATATCCACATTCATCGCATATTGCAAAGATTCATAGGGTACAGCAAAGTCAACCCACTTAATCGGCTCCGCATGAGCGGGCACAAACAGGAGCAGCGAAAATATCAGTACAAAAAGAATCCATCGTTTCACAATACCACCTCTTTAAGGCAGTTTGTGAAACGACGGAAAAATCATTCATTACAATTATTGCAAATCCCTGCGGATTCCCTCGGCAATCCGGTAAATGTCGTCCATCGTTTTGATTGCCGAAATTTGCTCTTTATAGTAGTTTGCATATGCAACACCCCGCAGATACCAGGCAAAGTGCTTTCTTGCCTCCAGGCAGGTAATGTGCTCTCCCTTATCTTCAAGAGCCAGTTCAAACTGATGTATCGCAACATCAATACGCTTGTCAAGAGCAGGACGCCGGTAATCCATAACGCCATTCAGCGCATTTGCTACGTCCGCAAAGACCCAAGGGTTGCCGAAGGTGGCTCTTCCGATCATAATGCCGTCAGCCTTGGTCCAGTCGCGGCATTTGAGCGCTGTTTGACCGTCAACAATATCGCCGTTGGCAATCACAGGCACAGAAAGCTGCTGCTTTACCTTTGCAATCATATCCCAGTCGGCTGCGCCGGAGTAGAGCATACTGCGCGTTCTGCCGTGGACAGTTATCATTGACGCACCGCAGTCCTCCATTCGTTTGGTAAAATCCAGCACATTGATGCTGCCCTTATCCCAACCCAAACGGCATTTGACCGTTACAGGAACGTCTACCGCCTTAGTTACCGCCTTGACAATCTCACCGGCAAGCTCCGGCGTCCGCATCAAGCCGCAGCCATCGCCGCTGCCTGCGATTTTGGGCATAGGACAGCCCATATTGATGTCAATAAAATCGCAACCGGAGATTTCCAGCGCAAGAATAGCACCTTGCGCCATAATGTCCGGGTCATTTCCGAAAATCTGCGCGCCGCAAAGGCTGCCTGCATTTTTCCGTAACAATGCTGCGCTTTTCTTATCCTTATAGACCAGCGCACGGGAGGAAACCATTTCCGTAACGGTGATATTCGCACCCAATTCTGCGCAAACGGTACGAAATGCCCAATCAGTCACGCCGGCCATAGGGCCAAGGGCTATGGGGTTATTTACTTGCAATGTGCCGATATTCATACCGCTCACCTCCCGTATATCGGGAGATTATAGCATATAATGCGGTTATTTGCAAGTTATAACAACGTACTTAAAAGCCAAACAAGGCCGGTTGCCAGTGCGCCAACAGATGCCCACACCCAGCCATATACAGCAAGACCGTGACCATTGCCATTATTTGGATTACGCAAGAGCTTGTCAGCCGCTTTCAGGAGCATCTCGTCCGTAACCCCCTCTTTTCCCACAGCATCGTCTTTCAGAATAAAGATTGCCTGGTCAAACAGCTTTTGATCCGGAGAATGGACAACAATAACCTGTCGTGAAATACCCTTTACCATAACATACCGCCTCCTTACTGTTGGCAGTATGCCCATTGGTAAAAATTTCATTCCTGGTCTGTGGGTCTTTTGTAACGGCCTTGCGGTCCCCATTCCGGCAGGGGCAAGCGCTGCATCGCGCCGAAAATTCGTTCCTTCAATTCCGGATAGGTGGCGCTGAGGGTATAGACGAGCTGTTTGATTTCTTCCCGCTTGGTGTTCTTGTCCACAGGACAACGATTGGTAAGCACCGGTAGGTTTTGCCGGGTAGCGAAGCTGTCCACTGTCTTCTCGTGGATGTAGAGCATCGGACGAATCTGAATGATTCCCGTTCTGTCAAGGTCCGTAACCGGCTGGAAACAGCTGATACGTCCCTCATAAATCAGTGACATCACAAAGGTCTCCACTGCGTCATCATAATGGTGTCCCAGTGCCAGCTTGTTAAGGCCGTTATCAAGAAGCGCCTGATTCAGCGCGCCACGGCGCATTTTAGAGCACATTGAGCAGGGATTCTTCTCCTTGCGATGGTCAAAAATAATCGGACCAATCTCCGTCTTCACAAGGTGAAACGGGATGCTTAATTTCTCGCACAAGGAGGCAATTCCACTATAATCCATTCCAAGCCCCATATCCACAGTGATTGCCTCAATGGTAAAGGACTTGTGGTTATATTTTTGCAGTTCTGCTAACAAAACAAGCAGCGCCAGGGAATCCTTTCCACCGGAAACGCCTACGCCGATACGGTCACCGTCTTCAATCATACGGTAATCCTCTACGCAGCGGCGCAGCAATCCAACCAATTTTTGCATTGTGTATCCTCCAATTATCAAAAATAGGACGTGAGCATTTAAGAGATTTAAAGAGCATTTAAGAGCATTTTAAAGTTTATGCGGTGTTATATAAATATTTTTTGAAAAAGAGTTGACAATTACCCTCTCATATGGTTTAATAATCAAGCGTTTTGCAGTCATTGTACTGCGTATATATGAATTTGTCAAAATAAATTAACCTATTGGAGGAACGCGTAATGTCCACTACTTTAGCAAAACTGGAGACCGTCGAGCGCAAGTGGTATGTTGTCGACGCAGCCGGTAAGCCCCTGGGCCGCACCGCTGTGACCGTCGCCAACCTGCTGCGCGGCAAGCACAAGGTCGATTTCACTCCCAACGTTGACTGCGGCGATTACGTCATCGTCATCAACACCGACAAGGCTGTTCTGACCGGCAACAAGCTGGACCAGAAGTCCTACTACCGTGTATCCGGCTGGATTGGCGGTCTGAAGGAAACCAAGGCTCGCGTGATGATGGCTGGTCGCTCCGACTACGCTATGGAGCTGGCCGTTAAGGGTATGCTGCCCAAGAACACTCTGGGCCGTAACTGCCTGGGCCGCCTGCATCTGTGCAAGGGTGCTGAGCACAATCACGCCGCTCAGAAGCCCGAAGCTTGGACCCTTGACTAATGGAGGTAA
>JAZTWB010000040.1:0-5593 GCA_045635645.1 Faecousia sp.
AAGCTGGGGCAGGTCTCCGGCTCGACGGCGATGATGCGGTAGTCTGCTTCGCCCTTGATCTTCTCACCCATAAAGGGAGCGATCAAACCACCCAGGTTAGAGCCGCCGCCGGCGCAACCGATGATGATATCCGGCTTGATATCGTACTTTTCCATGGCTGCCATGGTCTCCAGGCCGATAACAGATTGATGGAGCATAACCTGATTCATCACACTGCCCAGAACATAGCGGTAGCCGGGCGTGCAGGTAGCCTTTTCCACAGCTTCGGAAATGGCGCAGCCTAAGCTTCCGGTCGTACCGGGGTGCTCGGCAAGAATCTTCTTGCCCACTTCCGTTTCCATAGAGGGGCTGGGAGTAACGGACGCGCCGTAGGTGCGCATAACCTCCCGGCGGAAGGGCTTCTGCTCGTAGGACACCTTAACCATATACACCTTGCAGTCCAATCCTAAGTACGCGCAGGCCATAGACAGCGCTGTGCCCCACTGGCCGGCGCCGGTCTCGGTAGTGACACCCTTTAGACCCTGCTGCTTGGCATAGTATGCCTGGGCAATGGCGGAGTTGAGCTTATGGCTGCCGCTGGTGTTGTTGCCCTCGAATTTATAGTAAATCTTTGCCGGTGTCTGGAGCTTTTCCTCCAGGCAATAGGCCCGCACCAGAGGTGCCGGACGGTACATTCTGTAGAAGTTTCGGATCTCATCGGGGATTTCAAAGTAGGGTGTGGTATCGTCCAGCTCCTGCTGCACCAGCGCATCGCAGAACACAGGAGCCAAATCCTCCGCAGTCATAATCTTGCGGGTCTTGGGGTCCAGCAGCGGCGCGGGCTTATTCACCATATCCGCCCGGAGGTTGTACCAGTATTTGGGCATCTCCTCTTCTTCCAGATAGATTTTGTAGGGAATTTCCTTGTTCACCATTTTGCATTCTCCTTCTGTTTCGGGGCAAAACAAAAATCCCGCCCCAGTTTTGAGCTGGGACAGGACAAAATCCTGCGGTGCCACCCGGCTTGACGCTTTCGCGCCCACTTAACGCATACTACCATATGCTGACCTTTGCTTACGGAGGGTCATCTCCGGCGCACATACTAAGAGTCTCCTCTGTTCCGCTTGCCCTCGGAAGTCCATTCAGCCTTACGCTTTCTGCCGCAATCCCACCGCCTGCGGCTCTCTGAGAGAAAGGAGATAACGCCTACTCACTCTTCCTCATCGGTTTTGTGTATTGTAGCACGGCCAAAATTCTTTGTCAAGTCGATATTTCACGAAATGTTCACACTCCATTCTTGATTCGTTCAGCATTGAATTTGCAAATTGCGGTAAAATAACCATAATTAGAAAGGAGTGTTACCCTATGAACGAGCCATACGAAAACGAAGAACTTCCCGTTTCCTGGGAATATATTCCACCCAAAAAGGAAAAATCCGGCTTTAGCGGCGGAAAGGTTGTGGCTGTGGCGCTGGTTTGCAGTCTGCTGAGCGGCGCGGCAGGTGCAGCCGCAACAATGCTGGTAAATCAAAAATCGGAAAAGCCTCAACCCCAAAACCAGACCAATATTTCCACCATAGTGGAGAGCAACCGGGTGACCGCCGTCTTGGATATTGCCGAGGTTGACACGAGCAAGCGCCTGACTGCTGCCGAGGTATATGCGGTGAATGTGAATTCCACTGTGGGTATCACCACCTCCATTACCACCAATTTCTGGGGGCATCAAACCACAGCTGCCGCCTCCGGCTCCGGCTTTGTATTCTCAAACGACGGCTATATCCTCACCAATTTCCACGTGGTGGAGGATTCCGATTCCATTACGGTCTCTATGTACGACGGCAGCTCCTACCCCGCCAAGCTCATCGGTTATGACGAGAGCAACGACGTTGCCGTTCTGAAAATCGAAGCAAGCAACCTTGTGCCGGTGGTGCTGGGCAATTCAGACAACATCAACGTAGGCGACAGCGTAGTTGCCATTGGAAACCCCTTAGGTGAGCTGACCTTCTCCCTGACCTCCGGTGCAATCAGCGCCAAGGACAGAGAAATCACGATGTCCAACGGGGCAAGTATGCGTCTGCTGCAGACCGACTGCGCCATCAACTCCGGCAACTCCGGCGGCGCGCTGTTTAATCTGTACGGCGAAGTCATTGGCATTACCAACGCCAAATATTCCAGCAGCTCTGCGTCGGAAGCGTCCATTGACAACATCGGCTTCGCCATTCCCATCAACAAAGCCCGGGCCATCGCCGAGAGTATCATTGAAAAAGGCTACGTCTCCAAGCCCTATATCGGTGTGTCCGCCACAACCGTCAGTGAAGAAACCCAAAGCTACGGTCTGCCCAAGGGCGCAGCCGTGAAGGATGTGGACAAAAACGGCCCAGCCGCTGCCGCGGGTTTAAGACGAAACGACATCATCACCCACGTGAACGGAAATGAAATTTCCGGCAGCTCGGATTTGGTAAGCATCATTAACGATTCAGCGCCCGGCGAAACCCTGCAATTCACCGTATACCGGCAAGGCAGCACACTGCAGCTAAACGTCACGCTGGGCGAAAAAATCCAAAACACAACCCCCTGATTCACATCAGGGGGTCATTTTTTAGCCAAGGCGCTTCATAACATCGCTGCCGCCCTTACCGAAGTAATCGTGGAGCAGCACGTACTCGTTGTACAGCTTTTGGTAAGCGCCGTATCTTTCCTTATCGGGAGAATAACGCTTGCTCACAGGCGTTCCCATCGCCTGTGCCGCGACCTGTACGCTGAGGTACTCCCCTGCCGCCACCGCCGCGTAGATTGCGCTGCCCAACGCACCTGCCTGGGTGCTTTGGCAAACACCAATTTCCCGCCCCAGCACGTCGGCATAAATCTGCATCAAAAGGGCATTTTTATTGGCAATGCCGCCAGCCACCTTCACGCTGTGAATGGGCACGCCGCCGGACTCTAAGGTGTCAATAATCATCTTTGTGCCAAAGGCCGTTGCCTCCAGCAGGGCCCTGTAAATGTCCTCGGGCTTTGTCCGCAGGGTCAGACCCAGAATCAGTCCGGACAAGCGGGAATCGTCCAGCACACTGCGGTTGCCGTTGTGCCAGTCCAGCGCCACAAGACCGGTCTGCCCTACCGCCAGAGCCTGCGCCTTTTCCGTGAGCAGCGCGTGCAGGCTGATGCCCTTTTGCGCCGCCTCCTCCTGGTAGGCAGCCGGGGTGCAGTTTTTTACAAACCAGTCAAAAATATCACCAACCGCCGCCTGTCCCGCCTCGTAGGTGTCCAGTCCGGGGATTACGCTGTCACGGACGTGACCGCAAATGCCCTTGACATTCTTTCCCGACACGGCATTGACAATGTGGCAGGCAGAAGTGCCCATAATGAGCATCAGCTCTCCCGCCTGCGTAATCTGCAGAGCGGGCATAGCCGCGTGGGCATCAATCTGGGGCACAGCCACAGGCGTACCTTCCTTCAACCCGGTCAGCGCAGCACCCTCGGCGCACAGTCTTCCCGCCATTTGGGAGAAGTCTGCAATTTTATCTGACAGTTTGGTGCCTACGATACCGTCCAGGCCCTTATCCAACGCAGCCATAAAGGCGTTGGACGGGTATGCCCCGTCGTGGTAGAGCGCCTTGTAGCCGGCAAAGGATTTGCTGTGAATCTCGTCGCCAACCAAGGTGGAAACCAGCCAGTCTGCTGCCTCCATAAAGCGGGCGGTCTGACCGTACACGTCAGGCGCGTTTCGCAGAATCTCCAGAATCTTCGGCAGCGCCCATTCCGACGAAATCCGCCCGCCGTAAACCTCCAGCCACGGCTCTCCCCGCTGCTGGGCAAGGGCATTCAGTTCATCTGCCTCCGGCTGAGCGGCGTGGTGTTTCCACAGCTTTACATAGGCGTGGGGCTCATTTGCAAATTGCGGCTGCATACACAGCGGCGTTCCGTCCTTACCTATAGGCAGCAATGTACAGGCGGTAAAGTCAATACCCATACCAACCACCTGCTCCGGGCGGATACCCGCCTTTTGTATCACCTCTGGCACTGTGGTCTGCACCACCTGCAGGTAGTCCTGCGGGTGCTGGAGCGCAAACAGAGGCGGCAGCTTTGTGCCGTCGGGTAACGTTTCGTCCATAACCCCGTGGGGGTAGCTGCAGACAGCCTCCGCAATCTCCTGCCCGTTTTGGCAGTCCACCACAACACATCTGCCGGAAAGTGTTCCGAAATCGATACCAATTGTGTAGGTTTTCATAGTAATCGCTCCTTTTTCCTGTAACATTTTTCAGCGTATAAGCTCCTTAATATCCAATTCTAAAGTAATCCAAATATGCCTTAAAGCGATCCCGGGCAGTGAGGCAGGTATCCATAAGGAAGCCTTTGACCTGATCCCACTCTTTAAGGCCGCGATAGTAGAACAGCTTTAGGTTATCCTCGATAATAAAGGGCACAATGTTATACTTCAGGCACTCCTTAAATAGGATCAAGCGGCCTACGCGGCCGTTTCCGTCCTGGAAGGGATGGATGCGTTCAAACGCCACATGGAAGGCTACGATATCCTCAAAGGTCTTAGAGGGTTGTGCATTATAGTCCGTCAGCAGCTTACGCATTTCACCGGCAACATTCTCCGGCAGCGTGGTGTCGTTACCACCGACCTCATTGGGCAGCTTCTTATACTCGCCCACAGCAAACCAGTCCTTGCGGCTGTCGCTGGTGCCAGTCTTCAGCACGAAATGCAGCTCTTTGATAAATTTCTCACTCAGTGCAGAACCAGCCTGGTCAATCACCATATCGATACAGCGGAAGTGGTTGGATGTTTCGATCACATCATCCACATTGACAGACTCATTTTCAAAGCCTATGGTGTTAGTTTCAAAGATATATCGAGTCTGATCGTGTGTAAGGCGGCTGCCCTCAATATGGTTAGAGTTATAGGTCAGGTCAATCTGCACCTTGTGATAGATACCGCCGGTCATCTTAGCAGCCTTCTGCTCCCGCAAGATCTGCAGCAGAGAGGGGGTATCTTTCTTTTTGTTGACGCGATCCGGCTTCTGTGCATTCTCCGGAATGTACCAAGTTTTGCCGATAAGCTTCGCACCAGCAATTCTACCGTTGGCACAGTAATTTCGCACACTTCGTTCAGAAAGTCCCCATTTTTCAGCCATTTTCGCAACAGATACGTATTCCATAGTTACCTCCCGGCAAGTTATCTTACCAGTATTATACCACATTACCGGCAAAATATCAACGCTAATGTGTAGCGTAATCAATAATTTTGCCGGTGCAACTCGAATCGGATGCAAAAATTCTATGAGCAATTAAACGCTGAAAACGGTCATAAGGGAAAAATAAGGAAAAACTCGTTTCCTGGTCTCCTTTTTCGAAACAAATTAGCTCATAAAGTTCGGAATACAAAAGAAAACAGTCAGTAATCGTAAGATTTACTGACTGTTTCTTGGCAGGGGCACAAGGACTTGAACCCTGAGCCTACGGTTTTGGAGACCGCCGCTCTACCAATTGAGCTATACCCCTATTTATATAAAAGACCGAAGTCTTTTTTTCTGGTGGGCCCTCAGGGATTCGAACCCGGGACTATCCGGTTATGAGCCGGAGGCTCTAACCAACTGAGCTAAGGGCCCGTA
>JAZTWB010000041.1:0-21795 GCA_045635645.1 Faecousia sp.
TGGGCAACGGCTCTTCTATGGCTGCTATCAAGGACGGCAAGTGCCAGGATACCACGATGGGCCTGTCTCCTCTGGCAGGTGTGCCTATGGGTACCCGTTCCGGCGATATTGACGCTTGCGTTGTGCAGTTCATCTGCAACAAGTACAATATGAGCGTAGATGACTGCCTGAATATGCTCAACAAGAAGTCCGGCGTGCTGGCTCTGTCCGGTGTGTCCTCCGACTTCCGTGATCTGGAAGACGGCGCTGCAAACGGCAATGAGAACTGCCGCCTGGCTCTGGACAAGTTTGCCTACGAGGTTGCCAAGTATGTAGGCGCCTATGCCGCTGCACTGAACGGTCTGGACGTACTGACCTTCACCGCCGGTGTTGGTGAAAACGGTCCCGACACCCGTAAGGCAATCTGTAATTACCTGGGCTTTATGGGCGTAAAGCTGGACGACGAGAAGAACAACTCCCGCGGCAAGGAGCTGTGCATCTCCACCCCCGATTCCAAGGTGCAGGTCTGGGTTGTTCCCACCAACGAGGAACTGATGATTGCACAGGATACCGCAGAACTGGTAAACGCTGCCAAGTAATAACACCAAAGAGGCGGAGCTATTCCGCCTCTTTTCTTTGGAGGAAACTATGACTTCTGTATCAGAACGCTTTTTGCGCTACGTAAGTTACCATACCACATCGGACGAATTTTCCGAAACCTGTCCGTCTACCGATCGCCAAAAGCTGCTGGGCGCAGCGCTCGTGGAAGAGATGAAGGCGCTGGGCATTGCCGATGCCTATATGGACGATAACGGCTATGTTTACGGCACTGTCCCTGGTGACCCCAGCCTGCCTACTATCGGCTTAATTGCCCATATGGATACCGCGCCGGATGCCTGTGGTGAGAATGTCAAAGCTCGCACAGTTGCCTATGAGGGCGGGGACATCGTGCTGAATCCGGAGCAGGGCATCTGCCTGCGGGAGGCGGAATTTGAGAGCCTGAGAAACCACCGGGGCAAGCACCTGATCGTTACCGACGGCACAACGCTTTTGGGTGCAGATAATAAGGCGGGCATAGCCGAAATTATGACCGCTGCCGAATTTTTGCTGACCACCAAGAGAAATCACGCCACCTTGAAAATCGCTTTTACCCCCGATGAGGAAATTGGACGGGGCGCAGACAGATTCAACGTAGAGGCCTTTGGGGCGGATTATGCCTACACCGTCGACGGCGGACCGGTAGGGGAGCTGGAGTATGAAAACTTCAACGCCGCCGGCGCAAAGGTGGTATTCCACGGCAGAAATATCCACCCGGGTTCTGCCAAGAATAAAATGGTCAATGCCCAGCAGCTTGCTATGGAATTTAACTCGCTGCTGCCTGCCGACCAGCGTCCGGAGCATACGGAGCATTATGAGGGCTTTATCCACCTGACCGATATGGAAGGCGCTGTGGAAGAGGCGGTGCTGCGCTACATTATCCGCGACCACGATATGGATAAATTCCTGCAGAAGAAAGCCCTTCTGGAGGCGGCAGCGGCCTTTATTAACGAAAAGTACGGCGCGGGCACTACAGAGCTGACGCAGCAGGACAGCTACTACAATATGAAGGAAAAGATTACACCTAAGATGTATATTGTAGAGCGGGCAAAAAAAGCAATGGAAGCAGTGGGAATGACACCGCGCATTGTGCCTGTTCGTGGCGGCACGGACGGCGCCCGGCTGTCCTTTATGGGCCTGCCCTGTCCCAACCTGTGTACCGGCGGAGAGAATTTCCACGGACGTTTTGAATATATCCCCGTGGAGGATATGGAGCTGTGCACACGGCTGTTGGTTGAGATTCTTACAAGTGTATAAAAAAGAGGTCTGCCGTGGCAGACCTCTTTTTTACGTAAATTATGAAATATCACTTGACAGTGAAAATGATTATCGGTATAATGTTATCGATAACAAAAGTGCGGAATGCCTTTTGGATTTTTTGTGATGAAGGAGCAG
The DNA here is from genome assembly GCA_045635645.1 of Faecousia sp. Taxonomy (GTDB): domain Bacteria; phylum Bacillota; class Clostridia; order Oscillospirales; family Oscillospiraceae; genus Faecousia. Next base: position 1,972 of record JAZTWB010000041.1, read on the forward strand.
ATTTGTATGAGTAAAATTAGTGTCATTGGTGCCGGAAGCGTGGGCGCAACGGTTGCAAATGATTTGATGGTGCAGGGTGTTGCCTCTGAAATTGTCTTGGTGGATATTAACACGAAAAAAGCCTTTGGTGAGGCGCTGGACATCTATCAGGGCGCGCCGTTCCATTCTCCTGCCATTGTCCGTTCCGGTGACTATGCAGACGCAGCAGGCTCCGATATCGTGGTCATTACCTGCGGCATTGCAAGAAAACCCGGTATGTCCCGGCTGGATTTGGCGCAGACCAATGTGAATATTTTGAAGGATGTGGCAAAGCAGGTGGTGCAGCACGCTCCCAACGCCATCTATGTGATTGTGTCCAATCCTGTTGACGTGCTGACCTATGTGTTCCATAAGGTTTCCGGTCTGCCCGAGAATCAGATCATTGGCTCCGGTACAATTCTGGACACCAGCCGTCTGCAGTCCGAGCTGGCAAAGCGCTTCCATATCAGTCCTAAAAATGTCCACGCCCACGTCTACGGTGAGCACGGCGACAGCTCCTTCGTGCCCTGGTCCTTGGCTACCATTGCTAATAACCACGTGGATGTCTATAAGGAAAACTCTCCCGATAAGGACCGCATTCACTGGAACCAGAACTACGAGGAAATCGAAACCTTTGTCAAAAAGTCCGGCGGTGTGGTCATTGAGAATAAGGGCGCAACCTTCTATGCGGTCGCTATGTCCGTATGCCATATTTGTAAGTGCATTTATGCCGGTGCAGGCACAGCGTTGACTGTCTCTACGATGATGCACGGTGAGTACGGTGTGGAGGGTGTATGCCTGTCCACCCTGGCTCTGGTGGACCGCAAGGGTGTCCGGGGTAAGATTCTCAACAGGCTTACCGACGCAGAGGTGGCAAAGCTTCAGGCCAGCGCCAACAAGCTGAAGGAAGTCATTGCGCAGATTGAATTATAAGGGTTAAAATAAAGCGGGCGTGTTTTGCAACACGCCCGCTTGTTTTATGTAGTTTTAGACAGCCTGCTCCATTTCTGCCTGAATTTCTTCATCATAGGAGAGCATAGGCTTGATGTCCTTCTTGCCAAGCTTTCTGGCAACATAGTTTTTGGTAATCTTTGCAACCAGAGGAGACAGAGCCAGAACAGCAAGCAGGTTGGGGAACATCATCATACCGTTAAAGGTGTCGGAAATGTCCCAAGCCAGGGAGGAGGTCATAACCGCGCCGAACATAATGGTGATGATGTGGATGATCTTGAAGACAGCAACACTCTTTGCGCCGAACAGATACTCCCAAGCCTTAGTGCCGTAGTGGGACCAACCCAGCACGGTGGTGAAGGCAAACAGGAACATAGCAATGGCGACAAATTTCTCACCGATGTCGGCAAAGGAGAAGACCTGGTTGAAAGCGCCGGCAACCAGCGTTGCGTCGTTGTAGCCTTCCAGGATTGCGCCGGTTTCCAGATTATAAGCACCGGAGGTAAGGACTACCAGAGCGGTCATAGTGCAAACAATCATAGTGTCTGCGAATACCTCAAAGATACCCCACATACCCTGCTGAACAGGCTCTTTAATGTTGGTGTTGGAGTGGACCATAACAGAAGAGCCAAGACCGGCTTCGTTTGAGAACACACCCCGCTTGAAGCCCTGAGTCATGACCTTGCTGACCACAGTACCGATGCCGCCGCCTACTGCAGCGATGGGGGTAAAAGCGTTCTTGAAAATAGCGCCGAAGGCAGGCAGAATGTTGGCGTAATTGATACCGATAATTGCAAGAGAACCGGCAACAAACAGCACAATCATAACGGGGACGATCTTCTCTGCTACGTTGGCAATCCGCTTCAGGCCGCCCAACACAATCAGAGCAGTCAGAAGCATAATCACTGCGCCCAGCACCACATTGTACAGGTTGACACCGCCCAGCACCGTCACGGAGGACAGGGCGCTTACGTCAAAGGCGTTGGCTACGTTGGCAACAATCTTGTTGACCTGACCCATAGAGCCGATGCCGAAGGAAGCAAGCAGGGTGAAAACAGAGAAGAGAATGGCAAGAATCTTTGCGATGTGCTTAAAGCCCTTCTTGCTGCCGAGGCCGTCAGTCAGGTAGTACATCGCGCCACCGCTCCACTCGCCGTTGGGGTTGCGGCGGCGGTAGTAAATGCCAAGTGCGTTTTCCGAATAGTTGGTCATCATACCAAAGAAGGCGGCAATCCACATCCAGAACACAGCGCCTGCGCCACCAATGCAGATAGCGGCGGCAACACCGGCGATATTACCGGTACCGACAGTTGCGGCAAGGGCGGTGCACAGTGCCTGGAAGGGGGAGATGGAACCCTTTTCCTTAGTGTGACCGATAACCTTTTTCTGGAACATACTGCCGATGGTGTTCTGCCACCAGTGTCTCAGATGGGAGATCTGGAACACCTTGGTCAGCAGGGTCATTACAATGCCCGTGCCAATCAGCAGTGCCAGACCTACATAACCCCAAACAAAGCTGTTGATGGAGTTATTTACTTGGGTGATTGCGTCTAACAGTTTCATAAGATTCCTCCTAAAGTACATAAAAGGACCGCACTTTGACAGTACGGTCCTCAGAAAGATACAATAATTGTGTAAATTGCACTTTGTCCTTTTGCCTGAGAGATTAGCGCACTGCGCTTTGCACCTTCGGCACTCAATTGAATGAGCTTCTCCAAAGTTCTGTCAGATTACAGTCCTCATTCCTTTTCGGAACACCTGAGAGCGTTACTCCTTCGGCGACTTTCGTTCTTTCCTGCAATCATCATACAGAGTCCTAATATTGAATTGTCGACATTATAGCACAAAATATTTTTCAATGCAAGACAAATATATGTGCAAAGTAAGCGATTTTGCGACGGCGTTTTTGTGCAATCTCACAAATATTTAATAAAATCCCGACCATTCAGCTGAATGGTCGGGATTTGTGAATTTTATTCGTCCCAGTTGTGCCAGACGTTCTGCACATCGTCATCATCTTCCATAGCGTCGATGAGCTTTTGCATCTGGGTGGCCTGCTCTTCGCTTTCCAGCTTCTGGTAGTTCTGGGGAACCATTTCAATCTGGGCGGAGACGAAGGTGTACTTGTCCAGCTTGGCAACCACATCATTAAAATCATCGGGAGTGGTGTAAATGGTAAAGCAGTTTTCTTCTGCCTCGAAATCGTCAGCACCGGCATCCATAGTGTCCATCATAACGGTGTCTTCGTCGTAGTCGCCGTCCTCGTTGTCGATGACCAGAACGCCCTTCTTATCAAAGCTCCAGGCAACACAGCCGGAAGCGCCCAGGTTGCCGCCAAACTTATCAAAGTGGTGACGCATAGAGCCTGCGGTACGGTTGCGGTTGTCGGTCATCGTCTCTACAATGACAGCAACACCGCCGGGGCCGTAGCCTTCATAGGTGATGGTCTCGTAGCTGTCTCCACCGCCTGCGCCTGCAGCTTTTTCAAGGCAGCGCTTAATGTTGTCGTTGGGCATATTGGCGGCCTTTGCCTTGGTGATGATGGTAGCCAGACGGGAGTTGTTGGCGGGGTCGGTAATGCCGCCGCCCTCCTTAACAGCCACAATCAGCTCTTTTGCAATTTTGGTAAAGGCGGCAGCCCGCTTTGCGTCCTGTGCGCCCTTGGTTTTTTGAATATTATGCCATTTGGAATGTCCGGACATAGGTATCTTCCTTCCTGTAACTTATGAAAATTTCCAATATATTCTATCAAAACAGTTGGAGAAAATCAATAGAATTTCACGCAGTCTCCGTGTTTTTTCGATAAAACCACGCAAATTCCGGGGAATGCATTTTGGATTTTCTGTGCCAGTACGGCGCAGACGGGATTTTCCGTTTGGAAATGTCCTGCGTCAATCAAGTTGACGCCCAGTTCTTTCGCGTCCCAGAACTGATTGTATTTCACGTCGGCGGTGACGAAGGTATCACAGCCTGCGGCAATAACCTGCGCAAGCTCCGAGCCGCAGGAGCCGCCGCCCACCGCCACCCGGCGCACAGGCTTTCCACCGTCTACGTACCGCAGACCGTCACAGTTAAGCTTTGCTTTCGCGTGCTCCAGAAAATCCGGCAGAGTGCCTTCAAAACTACCCATTCGCAGGAGACTGTCAATGGGGGCAATCTCGGATAGCCCCAGCGTCTGCGCCAGTGTATCGTTGACACCGCCTGCAGCGCAATCCAAATTGGTGTGGGCGTTGATGGCAGTAATGTCGTTGGCAATCAGCGTCATCAGGGCGCTGCCGACAGGGGTCTGGTCAGTAACAGCGGTTAGCGGCTGGAGAATCAGCGGGTGGTGGGTCACCAGCAAATCCGCGCCGATTTCGGCAGCTTCTTTGCACACGTGGGGGAAGGGGTCCAGCGCCACCAGCGCAGTCTCCACAGGCTTGTCTGCCCGCCCGCACAGTAGTCCCACATTATCCCATTCTGCTTTTAACTCCGTAGGGGCAATGCTCTCTATGAATTTCAGAATATCAGCTGCGGTTGTCATAGAATTCCTCCAAGGATAGTGTTTTCAGTTCGGTAAGCGCCTGAGCTGCAAAGGGGTCAGCCAGCTCGCCACGGTTGCAGACGATGTTCTCCAGCCCTCTGATAACCCAATTGTAGTATGCCTGCAAATTGTCATCGCAGTTGCCTTTCAGGGCAGGGGGGAAGTGGCACTGTCCGGGTGTCAACACCGTATCCGGAGCCCAGAGCACCTGCATAACGGTGTACAGGAACTTTCCGTCTTGCACAATGACCTCCCGGTCAATGCGCCAGCCGTTGTCTGACAGATACTTCCGCAGCAGGGGCATCTTGGACTGGCACTGCAGAATCAGCCGGTAAGTATCCTTTTTTAGCCACGGAGCATCGGACAAAATGGATACCATCGTATCGCCGCCCATTCCGGCGCAGACAAGTGCGTCAAAATCCCGGGGGATATTGCGGACACCGTCGGAAAGATAAAAGGTCATCTTGTCCCGCACGCCGAATTTTTCGCTGTTGCGCAGGGCGCTTTGCAGAGGACCTTCGTTAATGTCCGACGCAACCACGCTGCGGGCAATGCCCTTTGTCAGCAGATAAATTCCCAGATAGCCGTGGTCACAGCCGATGTCGGCGACCCGGTCACCCGGTTTTACAAAATCACAGCAGGCAAGCAGCCGGCCGGACAGGGGAATCTTCATACAACACCTCGTAATGCTGAAAAATATGCCATCCCGGTAACCGGGACGGCATAGGCTTGCTTACTGCGCTTTCTCAGCCTGGTCAGCCTCGTAGGCCTCCAGAAAATGATTCAGCTGTGCAAGGAAGGGCTCGCACTCAATGCCGTGCACCTGGCAAGCTTCCTCCACGGTTTCACCACGGGAAGAGGGGCAGCCCAGGCAGTGCATACCGATTGCAAAAAACAGGGGAGCAGCCTGAGGGGCGATGTCCAGAACATCACCGATAATGGTATCTTTTTCGATTTTAACAGCCATAATATGACCTCCTGTAACATTCTTTACGTATTATAACCCCACACTGCGAAAAAAACAAGAGGGAAAATGGAGAAACAGAAATTTGCATTTTTAACGGTTTTGTGGTATTGTATCTAAAAAAGGGAGTGGGTACGTATGCTGTATATGGGCTGTCACCTGTCCGCCTCCGGCGGAAATGTGGCTATGGTGCGAACTGCTATGGAGCTGGGCGCAAATACCTTTGCATTCTTTACCCGCAATCCCCGGGGCAGTCACGCAAAGGAGCTGGATAGGGAAGATTGCAAGGCGGCTATGCAGCAGCTGTCCCAAAATGACTTCGGCAAGCTGGTGGCCCACGGGTCGTATACTATGAATCTGTGTACCGCCAGAGAGAAAGACCGCATTTTTGCTGCGGATATTTTAAAAGATGATTTGTTCCGTATGGGCTTTCTGCCGGGCAATTACTACAACTTCCACCCCGGCAGTCACGTGGGACAGGGGGTAGATGCGGGTATCCGCCAAATCGCCTGGGCGCTGAATTATGCGATGGAGCAGGATGCGCCGGTTACGGTCCTGCTGGAAACGATGTCAGGCAAGGGCAGCGAGGTGGGCAGCCGCTTTGAAGAGCTTAGGGCGATTATGGACGCTGTGGACAGCGATAAAATCGGCGTGTGTATGGACACCTGCCACGTGTACGATGCAGGATATGATATTGTAAACGATTTGGACGGCGTTCTGGCGGAGTTTGACCGGGTCATCGGTCTTGGCCGCCTGCACGCCCTGCACTTGAACGATTCCAAAAATCCCTTTGCCAGCCACAAAGACCGGCACGAATGTATCGGAAGTGGCACGCTGGGTCTGGAGACTTTCCGCAATATTGTAAACCACCCCAAGCTCAAGGGAAAGCCGATGATTCTGGAGACACCCAACGAGCTTGCAGCGTACGCAGGCGAAATTGCTATGCTGCGGCAAATGGAGATAAAGTAGAGCATACCGACAAGGAAAAGGAGGTGACGGTGTGGAGCAATTTTTAAATTCCTTACAGACGGCGCAGGATACCTATTCTAATGTGCTGGTTGGCATTTTGCGCTATGGCGCGCCCTTACTTGCGTTGTTTTTGCTGTTTCGGTGCTTGAAGCCGCTGCTGACCTTCCGCAGAGAGCCGGAAATCTGGGCGTGGCTGTGCTTGAGTGACGGCACAAAGCTGCCCATTACCCACTGGGAAAGCGTCATCGGACGCAGCAAGCGCAGCGACATCGTCATCGATGAGCCCACCGTCTCCCGCAGCCACGGTGTTTTGACCCGGTATGACGACGGTAGCTGGACGGTGACGGATTCCGATTCCTCCAACGGCATTCTGGTAAACGGCAAGAAAGTGAAAATCCGGGCGCTGACGCCTAAGGATATTATCACCATCGGCGGTGTGGAAATGCGCCTTGAGCCCATCTCCGCCAAGCAGGAGCAGGTGCTTTCCAAGCTGCGCACCAAAGGCTCGTCCTTCCTGACAAGTCTGAGCAACGTGCTGTTTCTGACGGTGTTTCAGACACTGTGCTGCCTTTCGTATCTGCTGGGCGGCGTGGGGGAAGCGGCCCAGAGCGTGCTCATCGGCTTTATGGGAATAATGCTGATGGAGTGGCTGCTGCTACTGTTTTATGTGTGTATTCACAGGACCTCCTTTGAGGTGGAGACCATTGCCTTTTTCCTGTGCACGATGGGTATGGCCTCTGTGGCGGCAGTGGTGCCGGGCGAGGCAATCAAGCAGCTGATTGCGATGGCGCTGGGCCTTGCGGTGTTTTTGCTCATTGGCTGGTCGCTGCGGGATTTGGAGCGGGCAAAGAAGATTCGTTACCTTGCCGGCTTTGCCGGTGTGGGCTTCCTGCTGATTACGCTGGTGTTTGGACAGGAGTACTACGGCGCAAAGAACTGGCTGGTTATCGGCTCGTTTACCCTGCAGCCGTCGGAGCTGAGTAAGGTTTGCTTTGTGTTTGTGGGCGCGTCCACAATGGACCGGCTTATGAAAAAACGCAACCTGATTTTGTTCATTGCCTATTCCGTGATTCTCTGCGGTTGTCTGGCGCTGATGAACGATTTCGGTACGGCGCTTATCTTCTTCTGCGCCTTTTTGATGATTGCCTTTATGCGCTCCGGAAGCATCGGCACAGTGGCGCTGGCAGTGACGGCGCTGGCCTTTGCCGGTGTGGTTGCTCTGCGGATTGCGCCCCACGCCCTCAGCCGCTTTAATTCCTGGCGCCACATCTGGGAAGCGCCGCTGGACGGCGGCTATCAGCAGACCCGGGCGCTGATGTGTATGGCGTCCGGCGGAATGTTTGGTATCGGTGCGGGCAGAGGCTGGATGAAGAATGTGTTCGCCGCGGACTCCGACGTGGTCATTGCCACCATTTGCGAGGAGTGGGGACTGATTATGACCATCTTCTTGCTGGCGGCGATCGTGGGTCTTGCGCTGTTTGTGGTGCGGTCTGCTGCCGTGGGTCGCAGCAGCTACTATACCATCGGCAGCTGTACCGCCGCGGGCATTATGCTGGTGCAGGTGATGCTCAACGTGCTGGGCACGGTGGACGTTCTGCCGCTGACCGGCGTGACCTTCCCGTTTTTGTCCAACGGCGGCTCCAGTATGATATGCGCCTGGGGTTTGCTTGCCTTTATCAAGGCGGCCGATACCCGACAGAACGCCAGCTTTGCGGTGCGACTGCATAAGAGCGGAGGTGCAAAAGAATGAATAGAATTGCATCCCGTGCGATGGCGCTGCTTCTGGTTGCGGCGCTGCTGGTGGGCGGATTTGTGTTCTTTTTGGTGGAATATGTCGTAAAGGCAGATGACTGGGTGGTGTTTTCCGGCTCACCCCACGTGTACACCGGCGGCAATATCGGCTGCGGTGTGGTGACGGACCGGGAGGGTGTGCTGCTTCTGGACTTAAACGGTGGGCGCACCTATTCTAATCTCCCTGCTCTGCGGCAATCCGCCGTCCATTGGGTGGGCGACCGCTACGGCAGTGTCAGCGCGCCGGCGCTTGCCCACTACGCCTCCCAGATGGCAGGCTATGATTTTCTGGGTGGCGTGTACAATTACGGCCAGTCCGGCGGTGTGGCGCAGCTTACGCTGTCGTCCAAATTGCAGATGGCAGCGTTGGAAGCAATGGGTGACTACAGCGGCACCGTGGCGGTGTATAACTATAAGACCGGCCAGCTTCTGTGCGCCGTTACCACGCCCACCTATGACCCGGATAACGTCCCCGACATCACAGCCGGCGACGGAAACTACGAGGGCATCTATGTAAACCGGTTTACCCAGTCTGCCTATATCCCCGGCTCGATTTTTAAGATTGTGACCCTGGCGGCAGCACTGGAAACTGACCCCAAGGTTGCAGACGAAACCTTTACCTGCGCTGGTAAGTACAAAATCGGCACAGAGGAGATAACCTGCGAGGAAACCCACGGACGCCAGAGCCTGAAGCAGGCGTTCCGCAACTCCTGCAACTGCGCCTTTGCCCAGATTGCTCTGGAGCTGGGCGGACAAAGGCTCCAATCCTACGTGGAAAAGTTCGGCGTTGTTGACCCCGTGTCTTTTGACGGCATTACTACGGCGAAGGGCAACTTCCAGGCGGAAAATGCCGAGGACTTGAACGTTGCCTGGAGCAGTATCGGACAGTATCTGGATTTGGTCAACCCCTGCGCATTTTTAACCTTTATGGGCGCGATTGCCAACGACGGCAAGGTGACAACGCCGTACCTGGTGGAGGAAATCTCTGTGGGCGGCAACCGTACCTATGACGCCAAAACAAGCGCAGGTGAGCGGATTATGTCCGAGGAAACGGCGGTTACCCTGCAGCACTACCTGCAAAACAACGTCAATGACAAGTACGGCGCAGAGCATTTCCCCGGACTGACAGTGGGCGCAAAAACCGGCACCGGTGAGGTGGGCGGCGGCAAAAAGCCAAACGCTATGCTCGCAGGCTACGTGGAGGACGATACGCTCCCGCTGGCTTTCATTGTCTGCGTGGAGGATGCCGGCTACGGCAGAACGGTCTGTATTCCCATTGTGGCAAAAATTCTGGAGGCTGCCAAAAAGGTGTCCTAAAACACTGAAAATACGGAAAAAACTTATAACCCCCTGCATAGAATCTGTGCAGGGGGTGTTTTTATGTGCCGACGCAATCAGCTGTGGGGCTGCGTGCTGCTGGCCTTCGGCGTAGGTGTGCTGGTGGGGACGTGGCTGGAGAGCGGTCTTTTTTGTCATTTATTTGGCCTTCTTGCCATATTCTCGGGGCTTGGGATATGTCGCAGAAAATAGTTGGCATATACTTGTCCATAACAGAATATGCTTTGGTATCAGAAGTCCATAAGGAGTGATTTGCGTGGAAATGCAGTTTGATAAAATTCCGATGGCATACCTGCAAAAATTAACAGACGGCCTGCGCACCCAGGAACAGACCCTGGAGGTGCGCCTGCCGGACGGTATGCCGGACATCGGACACGTGCTGGGCGCGTGGGGACAGGTGATTGTCCGGGGCAAGGAGTGGAATACGGACAATATGGGACTTTCCTGCGGCGTAATGGCGTGGGTGCTGTACACACCGGAGGAGGGAGAGGGCGTCTGCAGTGTGGAGGGATGGCTGCCGTTTTCTCTGAAATGGGACTTGCCGGAGACAACCCGGGACGGGAAAGTGCTTACCTGCTGCCGGCTGAAAAGTCTGGATGCCCGCAGCACCTCAGATAGAAAGCTAATGCTGCGCGCTACCGTGGAAGCCACCGGCGAGGGGTGGCTGACGGGACAGACCCACATAGCTACAGTAGAGGAGCTGCCGGAGGATGTGCAGCTGCTGACAGCAACCTACCCCGTATTGCTTCCCAAGGAGGCGGGGGAGAAGGCGTTCCTGCTGGAAGACAGTCTGAATCCTCCCGCAGGCGCGAAGCCGGAAAAACTGCTGTATTATATGATGCAGCCGGAGATTCTGGATAAAAAGATTATGGCGGGTAAGGTGGTCTTCAGAGGCAACGGAAACCTCCACGTCCTTTGCCGCGGGGAGGACGGACGGGTGTTTCCTCTTGATTTTGACCTGCCTTTTTCCCAGTACGCGGATTTGGAGGGGGAGTACTCCCAGGAGGCTGCAGTGTCCCTGCGACCCTGTGTGACGGCTCTTGACCTTACCCTGGACGATACCGGCGCTTTGCAGCTGAAAGCAGGCATTCTGGGGCAGTACCTGCTTTGCGACCGGGAAGTGGTGACGGTGACGGAGGATGCCTACAGTCCGTGCAGACCGGTTGCGCTTGCCTACGAACAGCTGCAGCTTCCCACTGTGTTGGACCGGTTTGCCCGCAGTGTCAGCGCCGAGCAGGCACTTGCGGCAGATGTGCGGCAGATGGTGGACGTGACCTTCTCGCCGGCTTTGGGGCAGCTTCGCTCCGCAGACGATGGTGTGCGTCTTACCCTGTCCGGGCAGTTCCAAACGCTCTATTATGATGAAAATGACAGCCTTGCCGGCGCGGTGTCTGTCTGGGAGGAGAATCAGGACATTCCCGTGGGAGAGAATGTCACTGCGGATATGGAAATCTCCACAGCCGGAAAACCCCGTACCACACCGTCGGTGGGGAGCATGCATTTAGGCGCAGACATTATGGCCGAGGTGACGGTATTTTCCGGGCAGGGACTGCCGATGGTTTCAGCAATGGAATTGGGCGAGCTGCAGAAGCCTGACCCGGAGCGCCCGGCGCTGATTCTGTGTCGAAAGGGAAACGACACGCTGTGGAATCTGGCAAAGAAAACCGGCTCCACGCCCGGTGCCATTTTGGCGGCAAACCGCTTAAGCGGCGAGCCGGAATCGGATTGCGTGTTACTTATCCCTGTAAAATAGAAAAAACCGCCGCTGCGTGGGAGAGGCGCAGCGGCGGGTGGCGGTTGTCGCATTCGGGGAGAATGTCCGCCTGAAATATAGAATAGCGCAGAGCTTTTTGGGATGCAAGGGAATCCTGTCGAAGAGCTCTGCGCAGTTTTGTTTACAAAATTGTATTGATTTCCCTGCGTCGGTGATGTAAAATGTGATGTAACGACAAAAATGGGAGAATACCTATGAATTTAAACAAATTATTCGATTTAGACAGTCCGTTTATGCGGGTGATGTCCAAAATGACCGATATGGTGCTGCTGAGCCTGCTGTGGTTTGTCTGCTGCTTGCCGGTGATTACCATCGGCCCGGCTACCGTTGCGCTCTACTACGTAACGCTGAAGATGGCGCGGGGCGAGGAGCTGAAAATCACCGCCACATTCTTCCGTGGATTTAAGGAAAATATCAAGCAGGGAATCGTGCAGAACATTCTGTTTCTCGTGGCGGGTGTAGTGCTGTTTTTGGATTACATCATTATGTCCGCAGTGGATACCACCTCCGGTATGATCAGCAGTGCAGGCTTTCTGGTGATGGGAATCTGGCTGCTGTGCATTATGTTCTACACCTACCCGCTGCAGGCGCAGTTCTACAATACCATTCGCAGAACACTGCTCAATGCCGCAATTTTGTCTATGCGCAAGCTGGGCACAACGGTGATGCTCTTTGCGCTGCATATGCTGCCGGTGATTCTGGGTTATTTCTCCTTTGAAGCACTGGTGCGGACCGCGCCGGCGTGGGTAATGTTGGCGCCGGGGCTCATTGCCTTCCTTTCATCCAAGCTGCTGATAAAAATCTTTGACCCCTTTATAAAAGAAGCCACCGGCGAAGAGCCTGCCCAAGAGGAAGAAACAGTATAAGAAAAACGAGACCCGGTGTTATTTAACACCGGGTCTCGTAAGTTTATTTGCATTACGCCTCGAAATCAGCCTCTTCAGCAGTTTCTTCGCAGCAGCAGTCTTCCTCATCGCAGCAGCAGTCATCGCAGTAGCAGAATTCGTGACAACCGAACTGATTTACCAAATTCTTTGCCCAGGCAACGATTCTGTCACCGTAAGTGGCTACCACATAAACAACGCCTGCGATTGCGGCCAGAGCGGCCAAAACCTTCAAAAATGTTTTCATAAGAATAACCTCCTGTCAAGATTTCTCTAAATTCAGTATAACCAATAACCTTGGAAAATGCAATAAAAATTTACAAATATCCGTACATTCCCCGAATGCTGACCTCGCCGGATGCGACAGTTTTCGTTGTGCCGTCGGTAAAACGCACTTCAAGACCGCCGTCGTCATCTATCGCCAATGCAGTGCCGTGGGAAATGTCTTTCCCCCGCACCACGGAAATTTCCTGCCCTAATGTGATACACCGGCTGCGATAGTGTGCCATCAGCTGGGATTTGTCGGATATGAGCTTGCTGCTGACGTTGTACAGCGCTTCCGTAAGGGCGGCTGTCATATGGGCAGGGGAGCAGGGGGCACTACTTATTTGGGCGATTGAGGTCGCCATATCCTGTAGCTCGGCAGGGAAATCTTCCTGCATCTGGCAGCAGTTGATGCCGATGCCGACAACGGCGTAGTCCACAGTTCCATTGCCTGCTATGCCCAGTTCCGTTAGAATTCCGCCCAGCTTTTTCTTTCCGAAAACCAAATCGTTGGTCCATTTGATGTCCGGACAGCTGCCGCATACCAGCTCCACAGCCTGACAGGCGGCTACAGCCGCGGCGCAGGTCAGGTGCATAAGTTCCTGCGGCTTGCAATTAGGTCTGATAATGACCGACAGATACACACCCATTCCCTTGGGAGAGGAAAAACTGCGACCCAGCCGCCCCCGTCCGCCGGTCTGGCTGCCGGCAATGAGTACCGTGCCGTGGGGCGCGCCGTCTTTGGCAAGCGCCTTGGCGGCTGTGTTCGTGGATTCAATGGTATCATACCAATACAGAGTGTCCCGCCAGGGACACTCTGTGGTAAAATGGGATAAAATTTCCTGTTTCATAGGTTAGTCAATGTCCTGCGCAACTTCTTCGGGCGGTATATCCAGCTGCTCGGGGTGTGCCAGCAACCGCTTGAAGTGCTTGAAGAAGGCAGCGTAGTAGAAGCCGTCTGCAATCCGCTCGTCCATAGAGAACTTAAAGTCCAGATACTTTCTCTGTACCACAGTGCCGTCCTCCTGTACCTCCAACGCTCTTCGCTTGCAGCCGAAGGAGCCGAATACGGGCAGGTTGCCGAAATCGTACAGATGGTGGTAAATGGGAGGGATACCCAAAGAGCCCATAGAGGTGAAGAACACGCTGCCGTGGAAAGGACTCAGCTCCAGCAGGAACTTGGGCAGCAGGCCGAAGTAGTCCAGTGTCTTGAGCAGCCACACGGTAAATTTCAGAAACAGACCGGGAATCAGGGTGAATGCGTGGGCCAGATTGTCGAAGCCGGAGTCCAGAGGGGTGTTTTTGACTTTTTCGATTTCAGCGTTTAACTTGTTGTACACATCCTCGGCAGTGTCGGTAGGCGCAAGATGCACCTTGATCACCGTCTCGGGAGAGGTGGAGGTCATCTCCTTCTTCACCGTCAGACAGAACTGAACGTCATTGCCGTGGGTGTAGATTTTCTGACCGGAGATAAACCGGTTGAGTCCGGGGTATCTGCACAGGGTGCGGCAGTAGCAGGCGAGCAGTACGTGCATAATACCGAAGGTGGTCAGACCCTCCCGGCGCTTTTGCCGGATATACCGCTCCATGTTGGTGATTTCAAAGGACTCAGAAAACAGATTCATGGAGGTGCAGCGGGTGACCATAATGTAGGGCGAAACCTGATTCATAGGCGGCTCGGTGCGAATACGACGTCCGTCGGTCCGGTCGCCCCAGGTGGGGTGGTACTCATTGGCAGGGTGGATGCGAATGGCAAAGACAATCAGAATCAGACCCAGTGTCACCAATGCGTCCGGCAGGAGAAAGGTGAGCTTTGCCCAGTCTGCAGCCTTTACAAGGTCTCTGTTTAAGTATAAAAGGGCAGCAAAGGGCGCTGCAGCAATGGGCAGCAGCAGGGAGGTGGCTGCCACCTTGCCGCAGGAAACCTGCGTATACAGGACGGCTCCGAAAACCATAACCAAAGCAAACAGACAGCCAATCAGCGTATCAAATTTGCCGAAGTCGTAGCCGAAAAATACAAAGCCGTAGTAGATAAACAAAAGCCAAACGGGAATTGCAGTTTTATAAAACCGCTCTTTGCCGCTGAACAGGCATACAAGGGCGTACAGCAGGGCTGCTGCCATTGGCAGGAGAATTTGGCTCCACACGTCGGTTCCTTTCACACCGACAAACAGAATGCGGGCCACTGCCGAGCAAACCATGCAAAAAGCTGTCAGCCAGGTAAAAATGTTCTTAGGGCTGACGTAAAAATGTGTTTTCTTTTCCATAGCAACAATATTATAGCAAAACCAACGGTCCTTGGCAATAAGAAAATAAAAAGATGCATAGGGGAAAACAAAAGAAAACCTTGCAATTTCTGTGTTTTTCCGGTATAATAAACTGATTGAATTTTACTCTTTTTACAAGGGGGTTTTCCCGTGTATTTAAAATCCTTGGAGGTGCAGGGCTTTAAGTCCTTCCCCGACAAAACCCTCATCCGATTCGGCGATGACATTACTGCTATTGTCGGCCCCAACGGATCGGGTAAATCCAATATTTCCGATGCTATTTTGTGGGTTATGGGTGAGCAGAGCACAAAGACGCTCCGTGGCGCGAAAATGGAGGACGTGATTTTCGGCGGCACCCAGAAGCGGGCGGCAGTGGGTTTTGCCGAGGCGACCCTGACGCTTGACAACTCCGACAGAGCGCTGCCCTACGATTCCGACGAGGTGATGATTACCCGCCGGTATTACCGCAGCGGTGACAGTGAATACTATATCAACCGCCAGTCTGCCAGACTCCGGGACATCAACGAGATGTTTATGGACACGGGCCTTGGCAGAGAGGGCTATTCCAATATCGGCCAGGGCAGAATTGACGAGATTCTGTCCCTTAAGAGCGCGGATCGCCGGGAGATTTTTGAGGAGGCAGCGGGTATTTCCAAGTACCGCCACCGCAAAGAGGAGACCGAGCGGAAGCTTGCCCATACCGAGGACAATCTGATGCGCATCGGCGATAAGGTTTCCGAGCTGGAGCTTCAGCTGGAGCCGTTGCGTGTCCAGTCGGAAAAAGCCACCAAGTATCTGGCACTGCGGGACGAGCTGCAGGGCGTGGAAGTGGCTGTGTGGATGGACCGGCTGGAAAAGCTTTCTGCCGATGCCAAGAAGGCGGAGGAGGACTACGCTTCCGCGGCATTTGTCCTGCAGCAGGCCCATGAGGATTTGGAAAAGCTGTACCAGTCCACCGAGCAGATGGGTGCCCAGCTGCGCCATCAGAACGGCGCGGTGGATACCCTGCGGGAGCAGGTTTCCCTGCTGGAGGGTGTGCATCAGCAAATCGACGGGCAGATTGCCATTTTGCGCAGCACCATCGAGCATAACACAGAGAATATCCGCCGCAATCAGGAGGATTTGCAGGGTCAGGAGGACCGCAGCAGCGGTATCTCCGTGCAAATGGAGCAGGCCAACGCCCGCATCGGTGAAATTGATGCAGTGCTGACCCAAAAGGCTGCCGAGCTGGACGAACTGCAAAAGCAGCTGATGAATATGACAGCCGATGCCCAGGGCATTACCCGCCAGTTTATGCAGCTGCGCACCCAGGAAGTGGCACTGACCGGCGATCTGGCAGCCCGGGAAGCCGACAGCAAGACGCTGGAGGCCAATATGGCGGACAGTCAAGTAAGAATCGACCAGATTCAGTCTGATTTGGAATCCGGCAAAGCCCGTGAGCAGGAGGCGCAGGACGCGCTGGAGGACAGCCGCAACCAGCTGCGTACCGCCCAGGAGGAGGTCACAGCCAACAACAACGCAATCGCAGGCTATACCCTGCGGCAAACCTCCCGGGCAAAGCGCCGGGACGAGCTGGCAGAGCAGGCGCAAAAGCTGCGCAACAGCTTGGACAGTGTTACCAACAAGGCCCGGGTGTTCCGGGCGATGGAGCAGGATTTTGAAGGTTATCAGAAGTCTGTTCGCTCCGTTATGCAGGAGAGCAAGCACGGCGCTTTGAAAAACGTCCACGGTCCGGTTTCCCAGCTTATTCGGACGGAGGACGCCTATACCGTCGCCATCGAAATCGCCTTGGGCGGTGCGCTGCAGCAGGTTGTTGTGGGCAACGAGCAGGACGGTAAGGCCGTGCTTTCCTTCTTAAAGCGCACCAACGGCGGCCGCACCACTGTGCTGCCGATGTCCGTGATTCAGGGAAGACCGTTAAATGAAAAGGGTCTTGAGAATTGCCGGGGCTATGTGGGCATCGCCTCGGAGCTGATTAAGTTTGATAAGCCCTATCGGGGCGTTATGGAAAACCTGCTGGGCAGAACGGTGATTGCGGAGGATATTAACGCAGCTCTTGCCATTGCCAAGCAGTACGGCAACCGTTTTAAGATTGTCACACTGGATGGCCAGGTGGTCAATGCCGGCGGCTCTATGACCGGCGGCTCTGTGAATAAGGAAGCGGGTATGCTGAGCCGTGCCAATGAGCTGGACAAGCTGACTGCTCAGGAAAAGGAACTGAATGAAAAGCTGCAGGCTGCTGAAACGGAATTCCAGGAGGCGCGCCGTGCAGCAGACCAGGTGGAATACCAGCTTGCTACCGCCAAGGAGCAGCTGCAGGAGGCAGAGAAGCAGGCGCTGAAGGCAGAGGGTCTGGTGAGCCAGCACGAGATTTGGCTGAAAGCAATCTGCGATGCCAAGGAGGCAGCTGTCAGAGAGCTGGAGAGTCTAACCCAGCGCAGCCGTGCCGACCAGGAGCAGCGCGCTGCCATTGCAGGACAAATCGGCGTATTTACGGCCCAACTGGCAGAAACCCGCCGGCAGATTGCAGAGCTTGAAGGCTCTCAGCAGGAGGCTGACAAGGCGGTGGAAGTTATCACCGACCGGATCAATCTGCTGCGTACGGATTCTGCCGCACTGGAGGCAGAACGCACTACCGCCAACAACCATATTGCCGACCTGCGGGTGCTGCAGGCAGCTGCCGAGGGCGACAAGAGCAAGAAGCTGGCGGACATCGACGGAATCCTGTCGGACAATACCCGTCTGGAGGAAGAAATTGGCAAGCAGCAGCTTCGTCAGCAGGAAAACAGTGAGGAAATCGCCAGGGTACGCCAGGCGATGAACGATGCGCTGGGTGAGTACGCCCGGATTGAATCGGCCAAGTCCAAGGCAGAGGGTGATATTCAGGAGAAGAACAAGTCCATTCTCACGATGGAGCGCACCTGCGCCCTGCTGGAGAATAAGAAGGAAACCACCCTCATTGAAGAGCGCAATACCGTGGACAAGCTGTGGGATACCTACGGCCTGACCCCCGGTACTGCCGCGGAAAAGCGGGGACAAATCGAATCCGTGGCTGCCGGCAACCGGCTGATTGCCGAACTGAAGCGGAAGATTTCCGCCTTGGGAACGCCCAACTTAGGCGCAATCGAGGAGTATGCCCGGGTCAACGAGCGCTACACCTATCTTACCGAGCAGCGGGACGATGTGCTGGGCGCGAAGAAGGACTTGGAGGGTATCATCAAAGAGATTACCCAGCAGATGACGGAAATCTTTGTAACGGAATTTGCCAAAATCAACGAGTATTTCGGCAAGGTCTTTGAGGAGATGTTTGGCGGCGGTAAGGGTCAGCTGCTGTTGGAAGACCCGGCCGAGCCCCTGACCTGCGGCATTGAGATTCGCGTGCAGCCTCCCGGAAAGCAGGTAAAAACCATTACATTGCTCTCCGGCGGTGAGAAGGCATTCGTTGCCATCGCGCTGTACTTTGCGATTTTGAAGGTGCGGCCCACGCCGTTCTGTATGCTGGACGAAATTGATGCCGCACTGGACGACAGAAACGTGGAGCGTTTCTCTTCCTATCTGCGGAACTTAAGCGCCAAGACCCAGTTTATTGTAATTACCCACCGACGTGGCACTATGGAGGCCTCCGATGTCCTCTACTGCGTGACGATGCAGGAGCAGGGTATCAGTAAGCTGCTGCGACTGGACTTAAACCAGATGGAAACCTACCTTGGCCTGATGGTGTAAAGGAGTAACTATGGGCTTTTTCGATAAAATCAAGGCAGGTCTGGGCAAAACCAGAGCTGCTCTGTCCGATACCTTGGGCAGTGTGTTTTCCGGCTTTTCGGAAATCGATGACGATTTCTACGACGAGCTGGAGGAGAGTCTGATTCTGGCGGATTTGGGCGTGGACACGGCTGTAAAAGCCGCCGACCGCCTGCGCAAGACTGTAAAAGAACGCCACATTAAGACCACTGACGAGGCAAAGGATGCCTTGAAGGAAATTTTAGTGGATATGCTGAATGTGGGCGATACCGCACTGAATCTGACCACCAAGCCAGCCGTTGTGCTGGTCATCGGTGTCAACGGCGTTGGTAAGACCACCACCATCGGCAAAATTGCCACACAGCTGAAAAACCAGGGGAAGAATGTGCTTCTGGTGGCGGGCGATACCTTCCGTGCTGCCGCTGCCGACCAGCTGGAAATCTGGGCGGAGCGCTCCGGCAGCGCCATTGTCCGCCAGCACGAGGGCGCAGATCCTGCCTCTGTGGTGTACGACGGCATCCAGTCTGCCAAGGCAAAGGGCGCGGACGTAATTCTCATTGATACCGCCGGCAGACTCCACAACAAGCAGAACTTAATGAACGAGCTGAATAAAATCAGCCGGATTGTAGAGCGGGAGCTGCCCGATGCCGCCCGGGAGGTACTTCTGGTGTTGGACGGCACTACAGGACAGAACGGACTGATTCAGGCAAAGCAGTTTAAGGAGATTGCCGGTGTCACCGCAATCGCCCTGACCAAGCTGGATGGCACTGCCAAGGGCGGTATTGTAATTGCCGTGGCAGACAGCCTGCAAATCCCTGTGAAATTTGTAGGTGTGGGCGAACAGGCGGACGACCTGATGCCCTTTGAAGCAAAGGATTTTGTGGAGGCGCTGCTGTAAATGAAGGTAGTATTGGCAAGCAAAAACAAGCACAAGCTGGTGGAAATCAGTAAGATTACCCAGCAGTTTGATATGGAATTGGTGCTGCAGTCCGAGTTGGGCGTGGACATTGACGTAGAGGAAAACGGCACGAGCTTTGAGGAAAATTCTCTCATTAAGGCAAAGGCAGTTATGGAAGCCACCGGTCTGCCCGCCCTGGCAGACGATTCCGGTATCGCGGTAGATGCCTTGAACGGTGAGCCGGGCATCTACTCCGCCCGTTATGGCTTTGACGACAGCTTAGACGACTGGGGAAGACTCCAGCTGCTGCTGAAGAACACCGAGCACGTGCCCGACGGACAGCGGCAGGCGCAGTTTGTTTGCGTGATTACAATGATTACCCCAGAGGACAAGACCATTCAGGCCCGGGGTGAAATTCACGGTGAGCTGCTCCGTGCGCCGG
>JAZTWB010000042.1:0-2011 GCA_045635645.1 Faecousia sp.
TGAGCACTACCAGCGGGCGACCGATGGTCGCCCCTACAATCTCAAGGGTGATAGCCCAAATGAAAGGGTACGCATCTAAACAAATAGGATACACAATTTGGCAAAAATCTTTCCACGACCATATCATTCGGAATGACCGGGATTATCAGCGGATTTGGGAATACATTGACACCAATCCGGCGAAATGGGAAGAAGATTGTTTCTACACGGAGGAATGACCATGGAACAGAAATTCATTGAAGCCTGGCTGGCGGCCCGGGAGAAGGCGGCTGCTCTGGGGGTGCGGATGCGGCCCATGGAGGCATCTGACGCCATGAAAAACGCCCACCGGGCGTTGCAGGGAAATCGGGAATCCGATGGCTTTGCCGCTCTGGCGGACAAGCGTCATCTGGAGCTTTCCCTGGAAGCCCTGGCGGTGGACAAGCGCTTCGGCGCCCTGTTTTCCGACGAGGAAGCCAACAACGCCCTGATGCGGCTGCTGGATGCAGGTTATTACAGGTAATCTTAAAAAGCACCGTCCTGATTTGAACTGCACCCCATTTGTTAGACAAGTATGATATAATACTTGTACTAAGAAATGGGGTGTTTTTCTATGCCTAAGGGAGTACCTAACAAGCGATATACACCAGAGTTCAAGCAGATGGTCGTGGAAGCCGTCCGGGACAATCATATGAGCTATGCCGAAGCAGAGGCATACTATGAAGTAGCACACGGCCGCATTCAACAGTGGGAACGGATTTATCTTGCGGAAGGACCAGAAGGTTTTAGAATCGAGCGTCGTGGCCGCGGTAGCAAAGGTCGTCCCGCAAAGTTCCCCAAA
The DNA here is from genome assembly GCA_045635645.1 of Faecousia sp. Lineage (GTDB taxonomy): Bacteria > Bacillota > Clostridia > Oscillospirales > Oscillospiraceae > Faecousia. The sequence continues at coordinate 821 of JAZTWB010000042.1, forward strand.
GAGGTTGAGGATGACCTGCTGAAGGAAGTGCAGCGGCTGAGAGCAGAGAACGCGTACTTAAAAAAATTGCAAGCCTTGGTTTTGGAAGACGAGCGACGCCAGCACAAAAAACAAAGGTGATCCAGGAACTAAGGCGAGAACACACTCTGGCAATGCTGCTGGAAATCGCTCAACTGCCCCGGTCTACATTCTACTATCACAGTAAGCATCGGGGTAAAGAGGATAAGTATGCCCATGTCAAGGGAGAGATTACTGCAATCTACCACGAGAACAAGGGGAGATATGGCTATCGGCGCATTACAGATGAACTGCATAACCGTGGCATTCTGCTGAATCACAAGACAGTACAGCGTTTCATGAAAGAATTGGAATTAATTTGCCGTGTTCGGATGAAGAAATACCGTTCGTACAAGGGCGAAAAGGGTACCACAGCGGATAATGTACTGGATCGTGAATTCCGTGCTGAAAAGCCGAACCAGAAATGGGTTACAGATGTAACAGAATTCCGTCTGTTTGGTCAGAAGCTGTATCTATCTCCAATTCTCGATCTATACAGCGGAGACATCGTGACTTACACCCTGTCAGACAGCCCCAACCTGCTGATGGTAACGACCATGCTGGAACAGGCTTTTGCAAAGCTTCCGGATGATACTAAGCTACTGCTTCATTCCGACCAAGGGTGGCATTACCGGCACAAACAATATGTTCAAATGCTGCAAGACAAGGGTATACAGCAGAGCATGAGCCGAAAGGGTAATTGCTATGACAATGCTGTGATGGAGAATTTCTTTGGCCACCTCAAAAGTGAGCTGCTCTACCTGCAACAGTTTGAATCCATGGAACACTTCAAGCAAGAATTGATTGAATACATCGATTACTATAATAACAGGCGTATCAAGGCAAGACTAAAGGGCTTGCCACCTGCATTACACAGACAACAAGCCCTTTTGGCTGCTTGAATAATTTGAGTTAGAAATATTTGTCTAACTTTTTGGGGTCACTTCAAACCTGAATTCCGGTGGATGTTTTTCTGTTTCCGGGACACCGGGGCAATAAATGATAATTTGCAGGCCACGGCCTGCACCGACTTACGAGCCTGATGGGTTCGTGATAATCGTTACACTGTTGGTCTCTCCCGGTTCGTTCCGGGGTTCGAAGTACCGCCGAAAGAATGTCGTAGGGGCGACCAGT
>JAZTWB010000043.1:0-8217 GCA_045635645.1 Faecousia sp.
AAATTCACCACAACCGAAAGGTGGACGCCCCCAGCGGCACGGCAAAAATGCTCTTTGACGCCATTCGGCAGGTCCGTCCCCAAGCTGCCGCCAACTGCGGCCGCGCCGGTGAGGGCAAACGGAAAAAGGACGAAATCGGCATCAGCTCATTGCGTATGGGCAACGTGGTGGGTATCCACGAGGTACATATCACCACCGCCACCCAGCAGCTGACCCTCCGTCACGAGGCCTGCGACCGGGGTATGTTTGCCGACGGCGCAGTGGCTGCGGCAAAGTTCTTAGTCGGCAAGCCCGCGGGACTCTACACAATGGCAGACTTGCTGGAGGAAAGCCGATGAAGGCGTTGCATATGAGCGGCGCCGGCAACGATTTTGTGGTGCTGGACGTCCGGGGCAAAACAATGGATTTTGAGACACTGTCCCAAGAGCTCTGCGCCCGTACGGGTGCAGACGGCTTTTTGGCGGTGGACGTGTCAGACACAGCGGACTTTCGGCTGCACTTTTACAATTCCGACGGCACCCGGGGCGAGATGTGTGGCAACGGCGCCCGCTGTATCTGCCGGTACGCCTATGACCACGGCATCGCCCCGGCGCAGATGACCGTTCAAACCGATGCCGGTCTTGTTTACGGCACGCGGCTGAGCGAAAGCCAGTACCGGGTCAAGCTGAACAACCCCGGCGCGGTGGATTTGCACTGCCACCCCAACGCCGCCTATGTGGAGCTGGGCAATCCCGGTATTCCTCACAGCGTAACGGAATGGCCGTCACTGGAATGGGCGGACAAAGAAACGCTGCTGCCGGAATTTATGTCGCTTCGGGACGCAACCGTGTTTCCCAAGGGCGTCAATGTGAATTTCTACCGCAAGCTAAGCAGCAACACGGTGCGAATGCTCACCTTTGAGCGGGGCGTGGAGGATTTCACCCTTGCCTGCGGCACAGGCAGCGCATCGGTGGCTGTGGTATTGTGGCTGCAGGGACAGCTGCCGGAGGGATACTTAATTGCAGAAAACGCCGGCGGCACGCTGGCAGTCACCATAGAAGAGGAAGACGGGCAGATTTCCGGGCTGTATCTGGAAGGACCTACGGAAATCTTAAACACCTTTGAAATTTGAAAACACGCAGTCGGATAGACTGCGTGTTTTTTTGCGTGTTCGGCTCATACTAACACCAGGAGGGGATATAGATGAAAGAAAAAAAGGAGCAAACCCCCATTCCCTGGGAGCTGAAAGATCCAAAGCCGCCGGTGGTGCAGTCCGGTCATATGGAAAACCGCATCCACTAAGCAATACGGCGGTAGACATTTTGTCTACCGCCGTATTTACATTTGGTCAAAAAAATGCTATACTGTCACCATATCACAAAGAAAGGAGGTCTACCGTTGAAGCAATACTTACAGCAACTGAAAACCGCCATCCGCAAGGGAGACTGGGTACTGCTGCTGCTTTGCCTGATCACCACCGCCTTCGGCTGTCTGGTGATTGCCAGCGCCACCAGCTATCTGGAGTCTTTCCGTTACACCGGTATGCAGATACTGGGCGCTGTTCTGGGTGTTCTGTTTTTCACGCTGATCTCCTCTGTGGATGTGGAATTTCTTATGGAGCAGCGCACCTTCCTTTTCCTGTTTAATCTGCTATTCCTTGCGCTGCTTGTTCCCTTCGGCGTGGAAGTCGGCGGCAACAAGAGTTGGGTCGAGCTGCCCTTCCTGCCCTTTAACATTCAGGTGGCAGAGGTGTGTAAAATCACCTACATTCTCATTATGGCATCGGTAATGACCTCCCATAAGGAGAAAATTTCCTCCATCGGCTCTGTTGTCCATATGGGCCTGCACCTGCTTGTGCTGTTCGGCGTGAACATTGTCCTGTCCGGTGACTTAGGCGTTTCGCTGATTTTCGCCTTTATCTTCATTGTTATGGCCTACACCGGCGGTGTCAGCTATATCTGGTTTCTGGTTGCCATCGGCGGCATTGCCGTGGCGTTCCCCTTTGTCTGGTCGCTGCTGGACGAATATCAGCAGCTGCGTATCGAGGTGATTTTCAACCCCGCGCTGGACGCTGCCGGCACAGGCGTGCGCTGGCAGAGTACCTTGAGTCTGCGTTCCTTAACCGGCGGCGGTATGACCGGACAGGGTCTGTTCAACGGTCACCGCACCCAAAACGGCGTGCTTACCGGTCAGCACACGGACTTCATTTTCTCCGCCATCGGTGAGGAGCTGGGCTACGTGGGCTGCGTGGTGGTGCTGGTGCTGATTGGTCTGATTATCGCCCGCTGCGTCTGGGTGGGCATTCGCAGTCAGGATTACACCCGGCGGCTGATTTGCTTCGGCGCTGCCGCGGCGCTTATCTTCCAGACACTTATCAATGTGGGTATGTGTACCGGTGTGGGTCCGGTTATCGGTTTGACCCTCCCCTTTATCAGCTACGGCGCAACCTCCATTGTGTCGCTGTATGCGATGTTGGGCTTGGTCTCCGGCGTGTACGCCCGCCCCGCACCTACCTCTCACGAGCTGTATATCCGGCCACCTATGTAAAAACACCCGGCAGGTTATCTTCCGGTGCACTTGTCAAGAAGAAGTAGTAGACACTAAAAAAGCATAATTACACGAAGCCCAGTTCGGTCTTGTACTGAACTGGGCTTTTGTAGCCCAAGGCGGCAGCTGGCCGGTGATTATTGAAGAAATAAACATACTGATTCAGCAGATCCGGAAGGTTATCTGCATCGGCCAAGCCGCAGTCAAGGTATAATTCTTCCTTGATCCAGCCGTTTAATGCTTCAATAATTGGATTATCTGTTGGAGTTCCCCCTCGCGACATTGAACGAAGTATGTTATATGTTATAATGTTTATGGGCGTGGCAAAATGCCCTTGAGGAGTAGAGGGCTCCCTGGACGGTGTGGAAGACTACCTGGAACCCCTGCTCTTCTTTTTTCCTGCCAGGCTGTTGCGTTTGTCCAGGCAATGATAGTAAGGTTTGTTATCTCCGGCAATGGGTGAAACACTATGCGCAATAATCTCATTGTTGAAGGTATCTACCAATAGTGTCCATTCCCATTGCTTGCCGTTATTCTCAAGGATCGTCATATCTGACACAACGATTTGAAGGAGTGCTTTTGCATTCCAACGGCCTTTTACAAGATTTTCGTGCTTGATACTTTCTTCTCCCGGTGGACGATACTTACATTTCCTTGCTTTTGAGCGAATACCGGCAGCTTTACAACATTTATGTGCAAAATTGTCAGAGAAGACCCATCCTGTATTGTGAAAGATATTTCTCGCAAGTCGGTGATATCCAAGTGAAGGGTGCAACTTGTGTTCTTTCTGAAGCAATTGCGTTAGCACGATCCGATCTTGTTCATACCGGTTTAACTTTTCTTGTCTTGACTTCCATTTATAGTAACCTGAACGGTTTATGCCCATTATCTTACACAGAAAATCTACCGGATACTTTACTTTGAGTTCTTCGTGAACTTCGTAGTCTTTCCGTTGCCAGTAACGTACTCCTTGTTTGCACCAACTCCTTCCACCCAATATCCTTTTTTAACCTGGTGATCTCTACTTCCTGTTTGGCTACCAGCAAACGAAGACGCTCTACCTCTGACAGCGACTTGCTGCGATACAGTGCCGCATAAGGGTTGCCGTTGCGAGGCTCTAGTGCATCTTCTCCGTCTTGTAAGTAACGCTTGACCCAACTGGATACCAAAGAGCAACCTATTCCATATTCCTTCTCTATCTGCCTAACTGAAATATGATCTTCCAGATGAAGTCGGACATACTTCATCTTTTCTTCTTTGCTGAATTTCCTGTGTGCCGTTCCTTTCTTTCCCACTATTTCACATTCTTTCCAAATTCATTATACTACAAAAAGTAGACACCCACACTTTTGAACTGAACCAGTAAAATCGGACAATAGACAAAAACACCCCCTAATGTAGGATAATAACTACATTAGGGGGTATCGTTATGTCCAAACGAAATTACACGCATATCAAGGGATTGCTACCGACAATACAAGCTATGGTGGCAGAAGGAATGACCCAAAGGGAGATCGCAGAGCATTTTGGCTTTAAGAATAAGTTTGTAGTAAAAGATGCTTTAAAACGCGCAAGAAGGAAAGCAATAACCATACCGAAAGCAAGAGGACGCAAGCCGGCTAAGACACTGTAAGAATACAAGTATGAGAACAAAAGGCTAAAGATGGAAGTGGATTTTCCATACGCCGTTTTGTTTTATATCTGTTTCCAAAGCCAGGGCAGTTGGGATTCGAATGCGCCGCCAAAGGGGGTCGCCTGCGGGGTGTTGTCCAGCACCCGCTCTACAAACTGCGCCGCCAGTGTGCCGGCCTCCAGCGGGTCACTACCCAGAAGATACGCGCCGGAAAAGACCGCGCTGAACATATCACCTGTGCCGTGCAGACCCATTTCCCGCCGGTCAGCCCGGTAGGAGAACATACCCTCTTGTCTGTGAATGCCGGCAAAGCCGGTGTGCTTACCACCGGTGGTACCTGTGATGATGACCGTTTCCGTCTTCCGTCTGCACAGCTGCTCCAGCATAGCGCGCAGGTAATGTCCGTCGGTCTGCGCCTGATAGGGAAGACCGGTCAGCAAGGATGCTTCCGTCACATTGGGAAGGACCACCTGCGCCATAGAAGAAAGATCCCGAATTGCGGCCACGTGGTCCTGGGTGATACCGCTGTATAGCTTGCCGTTGTCTGCCATCGCCGGGTCAAGAATCATCGGACAGTCAAAGCTGCCTGCCACCTCCAACACCGATTCTACCTGCTGCGCGTCGGACAAATATCCCACCAAAATCCCGTCAAACTCCGCGCCCACCTGCTGCAAATGCCTGCAGATGGGGGAAATATCCTCCGTCAGCGGGTGAATATGGGGGTCGGGGAAACCGGTGTGGGTGCTAAGCACCGCCGTGGGCAGCACGGAGCAGCTGAGTCCCATTGCCGACAGAATGGGCAGGGCAACCGTAAGAGAGCACCGCCCCACGCAGGAAATATCCTGCACCGTGAGAATCCGCTTCATACCTTACTCCTGCCCGGCGCGCTTTTTCATCAGCTCGCGCATCCGCTGGCTGTGGTCCAAGGTGCGCTTGCGAATCCGCAGGCTCTTGGGGGTACATTCCAGCAGCTCGTCATCTGCCAAAAATTCCAGACACTGCTCCAAAGAGTAGTTTTTCGGCGTTACCAGACGCAGCGCCTCATCAGAGCCGGAGGCGCGCATATTGGTCAGCTGCTTTTTCTTGCAGACGTTGACAGTCATATCCTCGTTGCGGCTGCAAATGCCCACCACCATACCGGCGTACACCGGTGTGCCGGGGCCGATAAACAGCGCGCCCCGCTCCTGGGCGGCGTGCAGACCGTAGGTCACCGCCTCGCCGGACTCAAAGGAGATAAGTGAGCCGGTGAGCCGCCGTTCAATCTCGCCCTTCATAGGCGCATAGCTGTCCAGCACGGAGGACATAATGCCCTCGCCCCGGGTGTCGGTGAGGAATTCGCTGCGGTAGCCGAACAGACCTCTGGAGGGCACTAAGAACTCCAGACGGTAGCGGCTGCCCATAGGTGTCATAGACAGCAGGTCGCCCTTCCGGCGGCCCATTTTTTCAATCACCGCGCCCATACATTCCTCGGGCACGTCGGCAACCATACGCTCAACAGGCTCGCACAGCTTGCCGTCAATCTCCTTGGTCAGCACTCTGGGGGTGGACACGGAGAATTCGTAGCCCTCCCGGCGCATCGTCTCCATTAAAATAGAAAGGTGCATCTCGCCCCGTCCTGCCACGTTGAAGGCATCGCTGCCCTGTTCGGTCACGTGCAAGGATACGTCCTTGAGCAGCTCCTTTTCCAGCCGGTCACGGAGATTCCGGGAGGTGACAAACTTGCCCTCCCGGCCGGCAAAGGGGGAGTCGTTTACCGCGAAGGTCATTTCGATGGTGGGGTCGGAGATTTTCACAAAGGGCAGCGGCTCAATGGCGTCGGGGGCGCAGAGGGTTCTGCCGATGGTGATGTCTGCCATACCGGACAGCGCCACAATCTCGCCTGCCGATGCCTCCTGCACAGCCTGCTTGCCCAGACCGTCATAGGTGTAAAGTGCCACCACCTTGCCTTTTTGGCGGAGACCCTCATTGTGGTAGTCGGAGATAATAACCTCTTGATTGACTTTAATTGTACCCCGCACCACACGGCCCACGGCGATTCTGCCCACGTACTCATTGTAGTCAATGGCAGATACCAGCAGCTGCAATGGCGCGTCCTTATCGCCCTCGGGGGCGGGAACGTAGTTCACAATGGTCTCAAACAGGGGGGTCAAATCCGTGCCCATTTCGTCGGGACTGTAGGAGGCAGTACCCTGTCTGCCGGGGCAGAAAATGGTGTGGGAGTTAAACTGCTCGTCGGTGGCGTCCAGCTCCAGCAAAAGCTCCAGCACCTCGTCCATCACTTCGAGGATACGGGCGTTGGGCTTGTCGAGTTTGTTCACAGCCACAATGACCTTGTGACCCAATTCCAGGGCCTTGCCCAGCACGAAACGGGTCTGGGGCATAGGGCCTTCTGCCGCGTCAACCAGCAGAATAACGCCGTTGACCATTTTTAAAATGCGCTCCACCTCGCCGCCGAAATCCGCGTGACCGGGGGTGTCAACGATGTTGATTTTGTAGTCCTTGTACTGCACGGAGGTGTTCTTCGCCAGAATGGTAATACCCCGCTCCCGCTCCAAATCGCCGGAGTCCATCACCCGGTCCTGGGTGGCTTGGTTTTCCCGATAAATGCCGCCCTGTTTCAGCAGTTCGTCCACCAGTGTGGTCTTGCCGTGGTCAACGTGGGCGATGATTGCAATGTTGCGAATTTTTTCCTGTGTTGCCATACCTTGGCTCCTTCTTTCTTAATTCTAACAATACACTATACCACTTTCCCAAAAATAATGCAACAAACTTGTTGATTTTTTGCAAAAAAGCAACGCCATTTGCCCTTGAAAAGTGTCGGCGTGTGTGGTATCATAAAAAATAAATGCTGACACAAGCTATTTTCAGGAGGGAACATCTATGGCATTCTATTATCCCGAACCCAGCCACACCTTCAGCGAATATCTGCTGATTCCCGGCTACACTTCCGAAAACTGCATTCCGGCAAACGTATCTTTGCGGACACCGCTGACCAAGTACCGCAAGGGCGTAGAAGAGCCGGCAATCTCGCTGAATATTCCTATGACCTCTGCGATTATGCAGTCCGTGTCCAATGACAGCCTGGCTATCGCTCTGGCAAAGGAGGGCGGCTTGAGCTTCATTTTCGGCTCTCAGTCCATCGAGTCCCAGGCGGCTATGGTTGCCCGGGTGAAGAGCTATAAGGCAGGCTTTGTGGTGTCCGCCTCCAACCTGACCCCCGATGCCACGTTGGTAGACGTACTGGACTTAAAGGAGCGCAACGGCTTCTCTACCGTGGCGATTACCGATGACGGCACAGCAAACGGTAAGCTGCTGGGTATCGTCACCAGCCGTGACTACCGTGTCTCCCGTATGGAGGGCAATGAGAAGGTCTCCACCTTTATGACTCCCCGGGAAAAGCTGGTGGTCGCCCCTGCTGAAACTACACTCAAGGCCGCAAATGACATCATCTGGGAGAACAAGCTCAACTCCCTTCCCATTGTGGACGAGAACGACCGGCTGATGTACTTCGTCTTCCGCAAGGACTATGCCTCCCACAAGGCAAATCCCCAGGAGCTGCTGGACGATAAGAAGCGCTATCTGGTAGGCGCGGGCATCAACACCCGTGACTATGCCGAGCGTGTTCCCGCTCTGTTGGAGGCCGGCGCAGACTGCCTGTGTATCGACTCCTCCGAGGGCTATTCCTGCTGGCAGGCAAACACCATCAAGTGGGTGCGTGAGCGTTACGGCGACAGCGTAAAGATCGGCGCCGGCAACGTGGTGGATAAGGACGGCTTCCGTTTCCTTGCCGAGGCAGGCGCGGACTTTGTGAAGGTGGGTATCGGCGGCGGATCTATCTGTATCACCAGAGAGACCAAGGGCATCGGCCGTGGACAGGCCACCGCTCTGATTGAGGTGGCAGCAGCCCGTGACGAATACTTTGCCGAGACCGGTATCTATGTGCCTATCTGCTCCGACGGCGGTATCGTCCACGATTACCATATGTCCCTGGCGCTGGCAATGGGCGCGGACTTTTTGTTGCTGGGCCAAGTCGGAGGGCAAGCTGTCTTAGGAAGACA
>JAZTWB010000044.1:0-7492 GCA_045635645.1 Faecousia sp.
CTCCCCTTTAAGTGCAGGTCGGTTGCTTTTACAGAAATCGGCGGGCGTAGCCGCATTTGCGGCACAGCTCCTGTGTGGCGGTCTTTCGGGAAAAGCCCTCGTAGATTTCTCTGGCTTTGGGAGAGGAAAGGATTTCTTCCATAGATTGGGTAAACAGATTGCCTAAGGCAAGGTCTCCCTCGTGGTCTAAGCAGCATGGGACAACCGTGCCGTCGCACAGAATGCCCAGCTGGTCACGCAGACCGTAGCAGAATACCCGACTACTTCCCTCCGGCGCGGATAAATCCGGCCAGTCGAATTTATCGCCGTACTCCAAGTAGGTGCGGTTTGCCAGACGGGTGCCTTGCCGCTCTGTGACCCAGGGGTGGGGGAAGGCGTTTTTCAGACCGGCAAGAATTTCTTCGTTTCGCGCATCTGCGCCGCCCTGATTCCACAGCCGGTAGACCACCAGCTTTTTCCCGCCGGCGGCCTGTCCAAAGGCAAAGCAGCCGTCCAGATAGTCCTTAAAGGACACAGACAGGTCGTTGGCCTCGAAGGCGTGCAGCGAGATATTCACCTTGTGCAGCGCAGGGGCATTCAGCAGCAGTTCCTGCTGCTTAGATAAAAGCGTGCCGTTGGTGGTGAGAATCACCCGAAAGCTGTGGCGGTGGGCGATTTCCAGAAATTCCGCCAGATTGGGGTGGCAGAGGGGCTCGCCCATTACGTGGAAGTACAGGTACTCCGCGTAGGGGCGCAGCTTGGGGGCAAGGCTTGCGAATTCTGCCGGTGTCATCCGCCGGGGTGGGCGGGAAGTGCCGGGGCAGAAGGCGCAGCTTAAGTTGCACAGGTTGGAGATTTCTACATAGATTTTCCGGAATTGCATAGCTTACATTTTTTCCGGCGCGGAGAAGCCTAAAATGTCAATGCAGGTTTCCAGAACCTTTTTCGCCAGAGCAATCAGACTGATATAGCCTGCCTGCAGCGCTGCGTCCTCCTCGGTGAGAATGCGGGTCTCGTGGTAGAACTTGTTCACAGCGCCTGCCAAATCGTAGATGTAGGCGCAAATCAGGTTGGGGCAGGAGGTCTTCAGCGCGCTCTCCAGCGCGGGCGCTGCCTTGGTGATGGCAAGCATCAAATCCTTGGCGTAGGGGTTGGCAGGTGCGGCGATGGGCAGATGCTCGTACGCGCCGTACTTTGCCAGAATGGACTTTACCCGCACGATGGTGTAGAGGATATACGGACCGGTGTTGCCCTCAAAGGCGGCAAAGCGCTCCATATCGAAGTTGTAGTCCTTGGTGGGCTGGTTGCTCAAATCGCCGTACTTCAGCGCTGCCAGCGCAATCTTGGCGGTGGTGTTTTCCACCTCGCTGTCGTCTACAATCTTGTTTTCCACAACCTTGGCGCGAACGAAATCGGTCATATCCCTAATCAGCTGCTCTAAGCGCAGCACGCCGCCGTCACGGGTCTTAAACGGCTTGCCGTCAGCGCCGTTCATCGTGCCGTGACCTACGTGCTCCAGCACGGTTTCCGCCTTGGCAATACCGCTCTTCTTAGCGGCGCGGAACACCTGCTCAAAATGGAGATTCTGCCGCTTGTCAGTGACATAGAGCATTTTGTCGGGCGCCCAATCCTGCATACGCTGCAAAATGGTAGCCAGGTCCGTGGTGGCATAAATGGCGGAGCCGTCGGACTTCACCAGAATCATAGGGGGAACTTCCTTTTTATCGCCCTCTTCTTCCACAGGAACGACCCATGCGCCCTCACTGAGGACGGCCAAGCCACGATTTTTCAAATCGGCAACCATACCGGGAATATAGGGGTCAGCATCGCTTTCGCCCAGCCACTTTTCGTAGTGGACGTCCAGGGTATCATAAATCCGCTTCAGGTCGGGCAGGGAGATGTTCATAATATGCTGCCAGATGGCCCGGTAGCCACGGCGTCCCTGCTGCAGCTCAAAAGTGGCGGTGTGCGCCTTTTCCGCAAAGACGGGGTCGGTCTTTTTGGCCGAAGCGGTGGGGTAGATCTCCTCCAAGTCAGACAGGGTAAAGGGGGCTTCTGCGGGGTATTCCCCGGTGAAGGCTTCGTCAAAATAGGGAAGCTCCGGCTGCCGCTCGGACAGCTCGGCAATGATAAGGCCCATCTGCAGACCCCAGTCACCCAGATGAATGTCACCGATGGTGTTGTAGCCGAAGAATTTGTGCAGCCGCTTCAGTGCCTCGCCGATGATGGCGGGGCGCAGGTGGCCGATGTGCAGAGGCTTTGCCACGTTGGCGCCGCCGTAGTCCACCACGATGGTCTGTCCTTCACCCAGCTTCTCCACGCCGAAATCGGGCGCGGTGCGCATCTGTTCCAGATAATTCTGCAGGAAGCCGTCGGACAGTTTCAGGTTGATAAAGCCGGGCATAACGGCTTCAATCATAGAAAAGTCTGCGGCGTCCAGCTTTTCTGCCACGGCGTTTGCGATGGCGATGGGGGCGCACTTGTACTGCTTGGCGGCAGACAGCGCGCCGTTGCACTGATACTCGCACAGGTCGGGGCGGTTGGATACCGTGACCCGTCCGAAGGCGGCGTCATAGCCGGCATCGGCAAAGGCCTGCTCCATTTTGGCGGTGATAATATCTAAGATTTTCTGCATATTAGTTCTCCTTTTGCTGGGCCAGCCATTCCAGATAATCGTCGTAGGTGCCGTAGCGGTCGATAATCGTGCCGTCCGGCTGGAAGGCAATCACCCGGTTACAGGTGGAGGTGAGCATTTCGTGGTCGTGGGAGGCCAGCAGCACCACACCGTCAAAGGCCTCAAGGCCCTTGTTCACAGCCTGAATGGATTCCATATCCAGATGGTTGGTGGGCTGGTCCAGCAGCACCACGTTAGCGCCGCTAAGCATCATTTTAGAGAGCATACACCGGACTTTTTCGCCGCCGGAAAGCACGTCCACAGGCTTAAATACATCGTCATTGCCGAAGAGCATACGGCCTAAAAAGCCCCGCAGGTACACGTCGTCCTTCTTGGCGGAGTACTGACGCAGCCAGTCCACCAGCTCCATCTTGTTGCCCTCAAAGTACTCGGTGTTGTCCTTGGGAAGGTAGGAGCGAATGGTGGAAACGCCCCATTTTACAGAGCCCTCGTCCGGCTCCAGCTCGCCCATCAGCACCTTAAACAGTGCAGTCTGCGCCAGCTCGTTTTCACCCACAAAGGCGATTTTGTCGGTACGATTCACAGAGAAGTAGACCTTATCCAGCAGCTTGACCCCGTCCACAGTGACGGACACGTCCTTCACGGTCAGCACGTCCTTGCCCAGCTCCCGCTCCGGCATAAAGCCAACAAAGGGGTAACGGCGGGTGGAGCAGGGCATCTCCTCCACAGTCAGCTTGTCCAGCAGCTTTCGGCGGGCGGTCGCCTGCTTGGCCTTACTCTTATTGGCGGAGAAGCGCTGAATGAACAGCTGCAGCTCTTCAATCTTTTCCTGATTCTTCTTATTTTTGTTGCGAATCATCGCCTGCACCATCTGAGAAGATTCGTACCAGAAGTCGTAGTTACCCACGTACATCTTGATTTTGCCGTAGTCGATGTCCACGGTGTGGGTGCAGACGGTGTTCAGGAAGTGTCGGTCGTGGGACACGGCGATGACCATACCGGGGAAGTCTAACAGGAAATCCTCCAGCCAGTTGATGGCCTCAATGTCTAAGTTGTTGGTGGGCTCGTCCAGCATAATGATGTCCGGGTTGCCGAACAGCGCCTGAGCCAGCAGCACCTTCACCTTAAGACGGGGGTCGGTCTCGCCCATAATGTCATAGTGCATATCGGTGGAAATGCCCAGACCCTGCAGCAGACGGGACGCGTCGGATTCTGCTTCCCAGCCGTCCATCTCCGCAAACTCTGCCTCCAGCTCGGCGGCGCGGATGCCGTCTTCGTCGGAGAAGTCCTCCTTTTCGTAGATGGCGTCCTTTTCCTTCATTACGTCGTACAGGTGCTGGTTGCCCATAATCACCGTGTCCATAATGGTGTATTCGTCGTAGGCGTTCTGATTCTGCTTCAGAACGGACACACGCTTGTCCGGGTCGATGGTGATAGAGCCGGAGGTGGAGTCCAGCTCGCCGGTGAGCAGCCGCAGGAAGGTGGATTTGCCTGCGCCGTTGGCGCCGATAATGCCGTAGCAGTTGCCGGGCAAAAATTGCAGGTCCACGTGCTGGAACAGCCACTGACCGCCAAACTGCATACCTAAATTGCTGACAGTAATCATTCTATTCTCCTTATAAGCACATAAATATTCATTTTAATTGTACCAGAAAATATGGAATAATCAAGTAGAAAAACGGCACCGTCTCAGACGGTGCCGTTTGGTTTACTGTAAGTGTGCTTCGTTGATGAGGATATGCACATCGTCCAGCTGTTTCTGGGAAACGGTGGTGGGTGCGTCCATCATCAAATCCTGTGCGGTCTTGTTTAGCGGGAAGGTGATGACCTCGCGGATGGATTCCTCGCCGGTGAGCAGCATCACCAGACGGTCAACACCGGGGGCAGCGCCTGCGTGGGGAGGTGCGCCGTAGGTAAAGGCGTTGTACATAGCGGGGAACTTGGCTTTCACATCGTCTTCACCCAGACCCACCATCTGGAAGGCCTTGACCATAATCTCCGGGTCGTGGTTGCGCACAGCGCCGGAGGCGGATTCGTAGCCATTGACCACCAGATCGTACTGGTCGGCATTGATAGATAGCAGCTTTTCGTTGTCACCCTCGGCGTCCAGCAGCGCCTGCATACCGCCCTGGGGCATAGAGAAGGGGTTGTGGCAGAATTCCAGCTCGCCGGATTCCTCGCCCATTTCGTACATGGGGAAGTCCACGATCCAGCACATTGCGTACTGCTCCTCGTCGAAGTGACCGGGGATTCGCTTGCCCATCATGGTACGGATAACGCCGGCGGTCTTCTGGGCGGCGGTCTTTTTGCCCGCTGCCATACATACGAAGCTGCCGGGTTTTAAGTTCAGCTTTTCAGTCAGCGCGTCGGTGTAATCGGTCAGGAACTTGGCAACGCCGCCGGTAAACTGACCGTTTTCGTCCACTTTAATCCAGCAGGCCTTGTTGCCGGTCTGGACTTCCACATCGGCAAGGAGCTTGTCAATCCACTTTCTGCCCTCGGTGAAGTTGTCTACCGCCACGGCCTTAACAACGCTGTTCTGGAAAGGTCCGAATTCGCAGCCTGCTACCTCTGCGGTGATGTCCTGCACTTCCAAATCGATACGCAGGTCAGGCTTATCAGAGCCGTAGCGCTCCATCGCCTCGTTGAAGGGAATGTGGCGGAAGGGCGCTTGGGAAATGCGGCTGTACTTGCCGAATTTCTCAAATACAGGCACCAGCACCTCTTCCAGTGTGGTCAGCACATCGTTCTGGGAGGCAAAGGCCATTTCCATATCCAGCTGATAGAACTCGCCGGGGGTGCGGTCTGCACGGGCATCCTCGTCCCGGAAGCAGGGGGCAATCTGGAAGTAGCGGTCAAAGCCGGAGGTCATCAGCAGCTGCTTAAACTGCTGGGGTGCCTGGGGCAGGGCATAGAACTTGCCGGGGTGATTCCGGGCAGGAACAAGGAAGTCTCTTGCGCCCTCGGGGGAGGAGGCGGTGAGAATGGGGGTGGTGATCTCCAAAAATCCCTTCTCGGTCATCAGCCGGCGCAGCTCCGCAACCACCTGGCAGCGCAGGATAATATTGCTCTTGACAGCGGGATTGCGCAGGTCCAGATACCGGTACTTCAGGCGGACATTTTCGTCTGCCTCACGGCTCTTGTTGATTTCAAAGGGTAGGGAGTTGTGTACGCACTTGCCCAGCACCTTGATTTCGGTGGGAACAACCTCGATTTCACCGGTGGCCTGCTTGGGATTCTTGCTCTCCCGCTCCCGGACAGTGCCGGTGACGGAAATGGTGGTCTCCTTGTTAAGGCCCTTGATGGCGCGCATCATATCCTCGGTCTCAATGACCACCTGGGTCGTGCCGTAAAAGTCACGGAGCACCACAAACGCAAAGTTTGCGCCGACCTCACGGACGTTCTCCATCCAGCCGACAACGGTGACGTTTTTTCCTGCATCGGCAAGCCGCAGCTGGCCGCAGGTATGGGTTCTGGATTGCATCATATCAAAATCCCCTTACTGGTTAATTTTATCGACTTATTTTCTCACAAAATGCGCCAATTGTCAATCGTCTGTTGCAATCACGGTGGAAAATACCCCGCTCGCCCCGCTCTGCTTACGCATTTTCCACAAAATTAAAGGTTGGCAAAAATTTTTTATGTGAATACTATGAAAAGTTGAAAAATTTCCATTTTTTTGATTGATTTTACGGAACTTTTGTCATACAATAGTTTGGCAACCATAAACCAAGACCAGAGGTGAGCGCAAATGCTGAATATTGTGCTGGTAGAGCCGGAAATTCCCCAAAATTGCGGCAACATCGCCCGCACCTGCGCCGCCACCGGCTGCAAGCTGCATTTGATTCACCCGCTGGGCTTTGATGTCTCGGAAAAAGCGGTGAAGCGGGCGGGACTGGATTACTGGAATCTGGTTCAGGTGCAGGAGTATGCCAATTTGGAGGATTTCTTCCAAAGAAATGATGTCCGGCAAATGTGGTGTCTATCCACAAAAGCCCCTGGAAGCTACACGGAGGCTGCCTACGAGGACGGCTGCTACCTATTTTTCGGCAAGGAGACCAAGGGTCTGCCCGAAGATTTTCTGGCGGAGCATTACGATAGCTGTGTCCGGATTCCTATGCGCCCCGAGGCGCGAAGCTTAAACCTGAGCAATGCGGTGGCAATCACCGTGTTTGAAGCCCTGCGGCAGCTAAGCTACCCCGGCCTTTTAGACCACGGAAAAATGCGAAACCCATAGCAGCCATCCAACAATTTTCGTCACGGAATTGACAATGGACAATGGCCAATGGACAATTATTTAAGGTGTCAGCTTCGCTGACTTATTAAAATTATTTTTGAAAGCAAATACCGTAATTGTCAATTGTCAACTGTCAATTGTCCATTTTGATTTTGTAAAACCCTGCAAGTAAACATACAATAACCAATTATGGAGGAGTAAAAATGAACTACAACAAGAAGTCTATTGAAGACATTGAAGTAGCCGGCAAGCGGGTTCTGTGCCGCTGCGACTTCAACGTTCCCACCAAGGACGGCAAGATCACATCCGACAAGCGGATTGTTGCCGCTATGCCCACCATTGAGTATCTGGTAAACAAGGGCGCCAAGGTAATCCTCTGCTCCCATATGGGCAAGCCCAAGGGTGAGTGGAAGCCCGAGCTGAGCCTGAAGGTGGTGGCTGACCGCCTGAGCGAGCTGCTGGGCAAGCAGGTCATTATGGCTGCCGACGTGGCAGGCGACGATGCCAAGGCAAAGGCCGCTGCTCTGAAAGACGGCGACGTGATGCTGCTGGAGAACACCCGTTACATCAAGGGCGAGACCAAGAACGATCCCGAGCTGAGCAAGGATCTGGCCTCTATGGCTGACATCTTTGTCAACGAT
>JAZTWB010000045.1:0-6613 GCA_045635645.1 Faecousia sp.
TTTCAGTTCCTCGGGTCTGCCGAAGCGGGAGGAGGTGGCAAAGAAATTGGTCACCTGATAGCCAAAGCTTGCGTAGTAGGGGTGCTCCATAATGGCCATAATCTGTATGGCGTTGTACCCCAGCGCCTTGACCCGGGGCAGAATTTTTGTGCGGAATTCCTCATAGGTGCCGACACGGCCCTCCTGCTGTGCCATACCGATGTGGCACTCGTAGATAAACAGGTTTTTCTTTGGCTGAAAGCCGCCGTCCGTCCATTGGAACGGAGGCGCGTCGTAGATTTTGGCGTTCCAGCTGTTGTCTGCGGGATTTTGCACCACGTAGCGGGCGTACAGGGGAATCCGCTCCAGCTCCTGCCCGCCGCTGACCACCAGGGTCAGAACGGTGTCGCCGTCTTTTAAGGCGTCCGCGCCCGGTAAAAACAGCTGGAACACGCCGTTTTCCAGCTTTTCCATAGGGTGGGCATACCGGTCCCAACCGCAAAAGTCGCCGGTGAGGTACAGCTTGTCCGCCCCCGGCGCCCACTCCCGGTAGTACCAGCCGTCGGTTGTCTTGTGGAAACCGAAGTAGGCGTAGCCGTTGGCAAACTCCGACAGATCGCCCAGCTGTTCCATTTTTTGGGAATACAGCGCCATACGCAGGTCAAAATCCCCGGCGTAGGGCTTTAAATAAGGGTCATATTTCAGAATTCTATGCTTCACGGACAGCACCCCCTTTTCTTCATTCTAACATTACTGCTTGCCCTTTTCAAGAAAAAACGGGCGCTTTTCGCGCCCATTTTCAGGTCTTTTTGATAAATTTCTCTTTGCACTTGGGGCAGGTGATGGCGATTTTCCCCTTTCCCCGGGGCACACGCACCGGCTGGCGGCAGCGGGGACAGTCGAAATACCGGTGCTGCCGGTCCTTGATTCGCTCCAAAAAGCGCAGGTACTTCCGGTTTTCCTGATAGCGCTTGTAGGTGTTGCGGGAGAGGGTGCGGAAAATTGCCCAGAACATCAGTAAGTAGGACAGTACGGTGAGTATCATATCCGGCAGCGGCGCGACAACAAACATACTCAGCAGGCTTAAGACCACGCCTGCGCCCAAAATTGCCATATTCAGCTTGTCTGTGCCGTAGCGGCCCAGCATAAAGTGACGCAAATACGCGGAAATTTTTTTCATACGTTCCACCCTTGGTTGATTTTCTTTATTATAGGGGCAAAACCGGGGTTTTGCAAGCCGTTTTGGGGAGAATTTACGATTTATTTATAATCCCGGCTATTTCAAAAGGTTGGGAAAATGTTGGGAAGTTTTTTGTGTAAAAATGTGCTATAATGCCTCCGGCGGGTAACTTTCTCGCCGGAGAGAAAGTATGGCGTCTTTTCCCATTTCTTTTTTTATATTGTATCTGTGGAAAAAAACCTTGTTTTTTTCCTTTTTCTGTGGTAAAATCTACGGTGAGAAAGTATAGGTTTTTTGATGGTTTTTTTGAGAAAGAAAGGAGTTTTTTATGTTTGCTTCTGCCTATGTCTGGGCAAAAATCATCAGCTATTTAGAGGACAAGCTGTCATCTACCCTGGTCTCTGCCTGGTTTGACGATGCAGAGGTCGTGGAGCTGAATGAAGACGCCCTGCTGTTATATACCCCCGACGAATTCCGCCGGGATATGATTTCCCGCCGCTGCACCGAATACGTGCAGGACGCGCTGAAGGATTTGTTCGATTCCGACGCCAAGCTGAAGGTGCTCTCCGACGAGGAGTACAACCGCTACAAAACCCAGGGAAAAAATCCCTCTACAATGGATTTTAACCCCCAGTTCACCTTTGACACCTTCATTGTGGGTCCTGATAACCGTATGGCCCACAGCGCATCCATCGCCGTATCCCAGACACCCGGTCAGGTCTACAACCCCCTGTTTCTGTACGGCCCTCCCGGCGTGGGCAAGACCCATCTGCTGTACGCCATCGCCAACGGCATTCGCAAGAACAACCCCTCTGCCAACATTGTCTATATTAAGGGCGACCAGTTCACCAACGAGCTGATTGACGCCATTCAAACCGGTAAGAACATTGAATTCCGTTCCAAGTACCGGGAGGCAGACCTATTCTTAATTGACGATATTCAGTTCATCGCCGGTAAGAACTCCACCCAGGAGGAATTCTTCCACACCTTTAACAAGCTCTTCGAGGAGCATAAGCAGATTGTTATGACCTCCGACCGGAAGCCCAGTGATATGCTCACCCTGGAGGACCGTCTGCGCACCCGCTTCGAGTGGGGTCTGATTATTGACATTCAGCCGCCGGATTACGAGACCCGTATGGCCATTATCAAAACCAAGGCCAATGTGGTGGGTCTGGATTTGCCGGACGATGTGTGCAATTTCATTGCGGTGAATCTCACCAACAACGTCCGCCAGATTGAAGGCGCGGTGAACAAAATCAAGGCCTATCACGATCTGGACAATATGGAGCTGACTCTTGAGAACATTTCCAACGTAATCCGGGATATGTACAAAACCGAGGGCAACGCCCTGCCCACTCCCAATCTGATTATCTCTCAGGTGTGCAAGTTCTACAACGTGGACGAGACCACCATTCGTGGCACCCAGCGCACCAAGGACATTGCCGAGGCCCGTCACGTTGCCATTTACTTGATTCGCAAGCTGACGAATCTGTCCACCACGGAGACCGGCAAGGAATTCGGCGGGCGCGACCACACCACTGTGCTCAACTCCATCACCAAGATTGAATCCGCCCTGAAGGGCAACAACGTGGACCTGCAGAATCACCTGCGGGACATCACCGCCAACATCAATTCCTGCCTGTAAAATTTTCCACAGGGGCTGTGGATTGTGGAGGAATGTTTTGTGGATAAGTCTTCTTCCTTTTTCGCCGCTTTTTCCCTGTGAATAACTTTCCGGTTTTCCCCTGTTGGCTGTGGAAAAAAAGCCGTTGCGCCCCTAAGAAAAAATGGACTTTTCCACATAAAAAAGCACTACGACTGTTATTACTGCAAAAAATATCTATTTATATATTTATATTTCTTATATTCAGGAAAGAAGGTTTTTGCTATGCGTTTTACCTGTGAGAAAAATTTGCTGGTTATGGGTCTGAATATCACCGGTCGGGCAGTGGCCCAGAAGAGCGCTCTGTCTGCCATTGAGGGTATTTTATGCCGCGCCGGCGACGGAATCAGCCTGACCGGCTACAATATGGAAACCGCCATCACCTACCAGATTGAAGCAGAGGTTACCGATATGGGCTCTTGCGTTCTGCCTTCAAAGCTGTTTGGCGATATTATCCGCAGACTGCCGGAGGGTCCTGTGACGGTAGTGGTGGACGAAAATTACAAGGTCTCCATTCGCGCCGGCTACGCATCCTTTACCATTTCCGCCGAGTCTGCCGAGGATTATCCCGAGCTTCCCGATGTGGGTGACGGCAAGAGCATTCGCATTCCCCAGACGGCGATGAAGGAGCTGATTAACGGCACGATTTTCGCCGTTTCCGAAAATCAGGGCAGACCCATTCACACCGGCGTGAAATTCGAGGTAAATGAAGATGCAGTGTCCGCCATTGCAGTGGACGGCTTCCGCCTTGCCCGCCGCACCTATCACTGCGAAAGCACCACGGGAAGAACCTTGTCCTTTGTTGTGCCTGCTCAGGGACTGAAGGAAGTGGAAAAAATTCTGCAGGACGCGGACGCAGATGTGGCGTTCACCCTTGGCACCAAGCACATTCTCTACCAGATTGGCGATGCCACACTGATTTGCCGTTTGCTGGAGGGTGAATTCTTGGATTGGCGGAAGGTTGTTCCCACCGACTGCCCTGTAAAGCTAGTTGCCCACGTAAGTGACCTTGCCTCTTCCATTGAGCGTGTGGGTTTGATTGTTTCGGAAAAGTATAAGAGCCCTGTGCGGTGCATTTTCTCCAATCAGGAGCTGCTGCTGCGCACCAACACCACCATCGGCGCGGCAGAGGACAGATGCTCTATCGCCGGTGTCGGCAAGGAGCTGGAAATCGGCTTTAATGTGCGCTACCTGGCAGATGCCCTGCGGGCAGTGCCCTCCGAGGAGGTCTGCCTGGAGCTGACCAACGGCTTAAGCCCCATCGTGCTGACCCCCGTGGACGAAAAGCAGGACTTTGCTTATATGGTCCTGCCGGTGAGAATTAAGAGCTAAGGAATTTTTATGAAAGTAACAGTAACCAAAAAACAGCCCGACAGGAAAGAATTGGTAATCCATACCGAATTTATCAAGCTGCAGGACGCGATGAAGTATGCCAATATCGTATACTCCGGCGGCGAAGCCAAGCAGCTGATCCTTGACGGACAGGTGAAGGTCAACGGAGAGGTTTGCACCCAGCGGGGCAAAAAGCTCTACGCCGGTGACAGCTTTACCTTTATGGGCGCTACCTATGTGATGCAAAATTATGCAGCTGAATAAGATACGGCTGGAACAGTTCCGCAACTACCGGGATATGACTGCAGAATTTGCCCCGGGAGTGAATCTCATTGTGGGCAACAATGCCCAGGGAAAAACCAACCTATTGGAGGCCGTTGCGTTTTTAGGGTCGGGAAAGGCGTTCCGTACCCAGAAAAACAGTGAGCTCATTTCCTTTGGGGCGGATTTTGCCCAGATAGAGGGGGATATTTTCTCCCAGCAGCGGCAGCAGAATATCCGCTGGGTGCTGTTTTCCGGGGCAAGACCCAGACAGCTGTACTGCAACGGGGTAAAGAAAAAGACCGCCGGTGACATTTCAGGCCTTCTGCAGACGGTGCTGTTCTGCCCGGAGGACTTGGGTGTTCTCAAAGGCGGCGCAGCCGGCAGGCGCAAGCTTGCCGACAGTGCCATCTGCCAGCTGCGTCCCAATTACGAGGCAGCCCTTGCCGAGTACACCCGGATTTTGGAGCAAAAAAGCCGGATACTCAAAGACCGCTTTGAAAATCCCGCGCTGCTTGACATTCTGCCGGAGTACAACACCCGTCTGTGTCAGGTGGGCGCGCTGCTGATTTCCTACCGGGTGCGATTTTTTGAGAGCTTGGGCAGAGAAGCAGCGGCTTACCACGAAAGCTTCTCCGGCGGCAAGGAAAATTTTGACCTGCAGTACCACACCGTCTCCACTGTGGACGACCCCTTTGCGCCGGTGTCCGTTCTGGAAGAGCGCCTGCGGGAGCATTTAGAAAGCCACGCCCGGGCGGAACTGGAAAGCGCCCAGTGTCTGACCGGTCCCCACAAGGACGATTTTGACGTGCGGCTCTCCGGCCTGTCTGCAAAGGCCTTTGGCTCACAGGGGCAGGTGCGTACCGCAACGGTGAGCTTAAAGCTTGCCCAGCGGGTGCTTATGCAGAAGGATACGGGGGAAATTCCGGTTTTGCTGTTAGACGATGTATTGTCGGAATTAGACCCGGCACGGCAGGAATTTGTATTAAACCAGATAACCGGCGGACAGGTGTTTATCACCTGCTGCGAGCCGGAAAAGTTTACAAAACTGGGAAAAACCATCGAAATAAGAAACGGAAATATAATGGACAATTGAGAATTGTCAATTGACAATTGAGGTATCGGCTTCGCCGATGATTCAAATAGTCGCCAAAGGCGACACCTTAATTGTCCATTGTACATTGTCCATTGTCAATTGAAAAAGTCAAGGAGGACTTTTTATGTCTGAGGAAACCAAGGTAACACAGGAATACGGCGGTGAACAAATACAGGTGCTGGAGGGACTGGAGGCAGTCCGGAAGCGCCCTGGTATGTATATCGGCTCTACCTCCAGCTCAGGATTGCACCATCTGGTGTACGAAATCGTGGATAACTCCATTGACGAGGCGCTGGCAGGCTACTGTAAGAATATTTCTGTGACCATCAACAAAGGAAACTCCATCACCGTCACCGACGACGGCCGTGGTATCCCCGTGGACATTCAGCCCCAGACCGGCAAGCCGGCTCTGGAGGTGGTTTTCACGGTGCTCCACGCCGGCGGTAAGTTCGGCGGCGGCGGTTATAAGGTCTCCGGCGGTCTGCACGGCGTGGGCGCGTCTGTTGTAAACGCCTTAAGTGAAAGCCTCACCGCCCGGGTCTATAAAAACGGCAATATCTACGAGATGAAGTTCTCCCGGGGTCACATCACCCAGGAAATGCGTATCGTGGGCAAGACGGAAAAGACCGGTACCGAGGTCACCTTCCAGCCCGACCCGGAGATGTTCGACACCGTAGAGTACGACTACGAAACCCTGCACACCCGTATGCGGGAAAAGGCATTTTTGACTGCCGGCCTTTCCATCTCCATCACCGATGACCGCGGTGACGAGCCGGTGGGAGAGAGTATGTGCTACGAGGGTGGTATCCGGGAATTTGTTACCTGGTGCAACCGGAACAAAACCCCCATTCATAACGATGTGATTTATATGAGCGGTATGAAGGACGATGCCTCTGCCGAGATTGCCGTGCAGTATAACGACGGTTACAGTGAGTTTATTTTGTCCTTTGCCAACGAGGTCAACACCCCCGAGGGCGGTATGCACGAGACCGGTTTTAAGACCGCATTGACCCGTGTGCTGAATGCCTATGGCGTGAAAAACGGCATTATCAAGGGCGATGACAAGGTCTCCGGCGAGGACTGCCGGGAGGGCATCACTGCC
>JAZTWB010000046.1:0-20762 GCA_045635645.1 Faecousia sp.
GCGAACACCATAAAGGTGTTCGCTATTTTCTGGCAGAGGATGAGGGATTCGAACCCCCGCAAACGGAGTCAGAGTCCGGTGTGCTACCGTTACACTAATCCTCTATCACACGGACGAGATTTATTATACGCAGAATACGAAAAAAGTCAAGCACTTTTTTCCTTTTCTGCAGTATCTTTCCCAAAATTTTCTGCCTTATTCACACATTCTCCCAGGGAAAGGGTTTTCCCCGCAAAACGTGGCTTTTGATATAAGAAAAAGTAGCCTTTTCTCCTTTCTCACTCAGCATTTCCAGCAGGTAATCCAGCTCCTTCCGGGTCTGGGGATGCATACGGTCGCGCTCCATACTTTTTCGGAAGTACGCCAGCGCCGCCCCGTCGGTATAGTCCTTGCCCTGATAGGTCATACAGGCGGCACGGCGGTCCATCACCATCTCCACCAGATATTTCCGGGGCATCGGCAGGGATTCGTATCGGCGGGTTTCCCGGCTGATGTCCGTCCAGTACTCATAGTGGTGCTTATTGCGGCCCTTATGGTGCATCCACGCCTCGCTGTAGCCCTTATCCTCCCGCTCAGCGGTGTTGGGGCTGCGGTTGCCCTGATAGTATCTTGCGCCCGTAAAAAACTCCGTGGGCGAATACTTTGACAGGTCGTGGACCAATCCCCGCCAATATAAACCAACCCGAAAACAGCCGGACATTACCAGCAGGCGGTGCTTGGTGATGGTTTTAAAGTGTTGCCAAGCTTTCATTTGTTATCCCTTATCTTGCTAAGAAGCCAATCTTCTTATAGACCTTCCGCAGTGTCTTTTCCGCCTCATAGGCAGCGCGCTCTGCGCCACCCCGGTACACGCCCTCCAAGTATGCTTTATCCTTGAGCAGGCGGGTAGCCTCCTCCCGAATGGGACGGAGCGTCTCGATCACAGCCTCGCCGACCTTGGGCTTGAACGCGCCGTAGCCCTGTCCTGCGAACTCGGTCTCGATTTCCGCGAAGGTCTTTCCGGTGACGGCGGAGTAAATGCTCATTAAGTTTGCAACGCCGGGCTTATTCTCCGGGTCGAAACGGACACAGTTTTCCGTGTCAGAGTCAGTGATGGCCCGCTTGAATTTCCGCTGAATATCCTCCGGGCGCTCCATCAGAAACACGCAGCCCTCGGGCATAGACTTGCTCATTTTGCTGTCGGGGGCGTTCAGGCTCATTACCCGGGCGCCGGTCTCGGGGATATAGGGCTCGGGAATCTTGAACACGTCACCGTAGATGCTGTTAAAACGCTGGGCAACGTCACGGGTCAGCTCGCAGTGCTGCTTCTGGTCGTGTCCCACAGGCACCAGATCCGGCTGGTACAGCAGAATATCCGCCGCCATCAGCGCAGGATAGGTAAACAGACCGCCGTTGATATTCTCTGCATTTTTGGCGGACTTATCCTTAAACTGGGTCATACGGCTCAGCTCGCCGAACATCGTATAGCAGTTGGGCACCCAGCCCAGTTCTGCGTGCTGATGGACGTGACTCTGGACAAAGAGGGTGTTCTTCTCCGGATCTAAGCCGCAGGCAATGTACTGGGCAAGCTGCTCCAGCGTACGGCGGCGCAGGTCGGCAGGGGTCTGGCGGACAGTAATGGTGTGCATATCCGCCATAAAGTAGAAGCACTCGTACTGCTCGGCACGGCTGCTCCAGTTTTTAATGGCACCTAAGTAGTTGCCCAAATGCAAATCGCCGCTGGGCTGGATGCCGGATAACATTCTTTTCTTTGCTACTTCTTCCATTTCCTTTTCCTCGGTTTCATAATTTCCTTGTATTTTACCACACCCCCAAGAAAAATGCAACGGAAAATTGACTTTTCCCCGCCACCTGTGCTACAATAACCAGAGAATTTCAAGAAGAGGTAACGACTATGGATTATCAAGTTTTAGCGCAGTTGCTGTTCCCCAACGTAACCGAAACACCGGAGTCTATGGAATCCCGCTTCCCCGCCCGAAACGCCCCCGAGGGCGCGGTCATCACCCGTATGGCACCGTCGCCCACCGGCTTTGTCCATCTGGGTAATCTGGTGCAGGGTCTGATTTCCGAGAGAATGGCTCACCAGAGCGGCGGTGTACTGTTTCTGCGAGTGGAAGACACCGACGCCAAGCGAGAAGTTCCCGGCGCGGTGGAGGTGCTGATTGACACGCTGAAGCACTACGGCATCGTATTCGACGAGGGCGCTACCCACGGCGGTGATTTCGGCGCTTACGGCCCTTACCGGCAGCGGCAGCGGGCAGACATTTATCACGTGTTTGCCAAAAAGCTGGTAGCCGAAGGGCAGGCATATCCCTGCTTCTGCACCGAAGAGGATTTGACCGCTATGCGGGAAAAGCAGGAGGCAAGCAAGGAAAACTTCGGCTATTACGGCAAGTATGCCATTTGGCGCGACCGCTCTATTGAGGACGTAAAAGCAGAACTGTCTGCCGGCAAGCCTTGGGTGCTGCGTTTCCGCTCCACGGGCTCTATCGAGAATCAGTTCAAGTTTGATGACGTGGTCAAGGGCAAGCTGACCATTACCGAAAACGACATTGACCACGTGCTGCTGAAATCCGACGGCATTCCCACCTATCACTTCGCCCACGCAGTGGACGACCATCTGATGGGTACGACCCACGTGGTCCGGGGTGACGAATGGATGGCAACCCTCCCCTTCCACATTCAGCTGTTCAAGGCGCTGGGCTTCAAGCTGCCCAAGTACGTCCACATTGGACCGCTGATGAAGATGGACGGCGCTTCCAAGCGGAAACTGTCCAAGCGGAAAGACCCGGAGCTGGCACTGACCTTCTACAAGGCAGAGGGCTTCCCCGTGGAGGCTGTGTACGAATACATTATGACGCTGCTTAACTCCAACTACGAGGACTGGCGCCGGGCAAATCCCACCGCACCTGCCACCGAGTTTAAGTTCAGCCCCAAGAAGCTCAATCCCGCCGGCAATCTGTTTGACTACGCAAAGCTTACCGACGTGAGCAAGAACGTCATTGCCACGATGGATGCAGAAAAGGTCTACACCCTGCTTTTGGAGTGGGCAAAAGAGTTTGACAGCGATTTTGGTGCAAAGCTGGAGGCCGATCCCGCCTATGCCAAGGCGATTCTGGCAATCGGCCGCGGCGGCAAAAAGCCCAGAAAGGACATTGCCGTCTGGAAAGAGGCAAAGGCATATATGGGCTTCTTCTATGACGAATATCTGGAAAAGCCGGTATTTGACGAGAAGTTCTCCGCCGAGACCGTAAAGACCGCCCTTGCCAAGTTCCTGGAAAAGTTTGACATTGCTGATGACTCCGGTGTGTGGTTTGACAAGGTCAAAGCTATCACCGAGGAACTGGGCTTTACCACCGACATGAAGGCCTACAAGGCTGACCCGGACGCTTTCCCCGGCACGGTGGCAGATGTGTCTACCTTTATCCGTCAGGCGGTCACTGGCAAGACCAGCTCCCCTGACCTGTATTCCGTAATGCAGATTTTAGGCTACGATAAGACTGTCGCCCGCATCCAATCTGTAATGGAAACCCTGTAAAACAGCAAGACCTCCGGCTGAGCCGGAGGTCTTTTGTGTAATTATACGATGGTTTCCCGCAGCCACTCAAGGGTGCATTCTACCATATGGGCGCCGGTTTCCGCGCTGGCTTCCACTGCGCTCTGGGCAAACCACTCGGTATTGTCCTTGCAGCGATTAAGGTCTACCAGCTCGGGGTAAGTACCCATCAGCAGGGAGGTCTCCCACTTGCCGGCGTGGTCGAAGCCGCCGCACTTAATCTGGGCCTCTGCGCCGATGAGAGGAATCACCTTGATGTAGGAGAAGGGATCGTCCTCAGTGCCCATATCCTCATAGTAGGTGGCGTAGGCATCGCTGCCCCACCAGCCCTTGCCCAGCTTCTGCTCCATATACTGCATTGTGACCTTCTTGGCTGCCTTGTGGCAAGCGATGGTCATAGGCATCAGGCCTGCGCCCTCGGTCTGGTGATGGGGCACAAGGTAGATGTTCTTGTGTCCGGCATCAATCATAGACTTGAGGATATAGTACAGGTAATTCACGTAGGCATCCTCATCCACGTGGAAGTGGCTGGGCTTCGGCTCGCAGACCGCGTAGGAAGCAACGCCGTACCAAATGGGCGGGCAAATGACGATTTCCTTTTCCTTTGCCAGCTCCCGCAGGCAGCCGGTGACCACCAGGGTGTCCGTGCCGCAGGAGGCGTGCTTGGCGTGATATTCCATTGTGCCGATGGGAATGACAAAAGGCACTTTGCGGTCCACTGCGTCCTGAATCTGGTCATAAAACATTTCCAGCATTTGCATAACTTTATTCTCCTTTTGGTTAAAATGCACCCAGTTTCCTGGGTGCATTTTCTGTTTTTAGAAGTGGATTTCGGGGCAAACCTGAGGAATCTCGGGGCTGAGAACCTCGTAGCCGCCTTCCTTAACAGCAATACCCTTCTCCCAACGAACACCGAAGGTGTCGGAGGAGATGTAGGTATCTACCTGGAAGGTCATATTGGGCTCTAAGTTGTAGGTAGAGGAAGTCCCACACCAGGGAGCTTCAACCTCGATGATGCCGGTGCCGTGGAGAGGACCGTAAACGTAGTTCTTCTCGTAGCCGTGGTCAACAAAGTACTTGTAGAAGCCCTTTGCAATGTCAGCAGCCCAAACGCCGGCCTTAACCTGCTTCTCGGACCAGGCGTGCGCCTCGCGGCAGAACTGCACGATGTCGCGGCGCTGGCCTTCCAGAGTGCCCAGGCAGATGGGGTAGCCGATAGCAGCGGAGTAGCCGTCAATCTTGGCAGACAGGTTCAGCTGAACAATATCCCCCTTCTGGAACTCACGGTAGGAGGAACGGGAAATGGCGTGACGGGTGGAAGCCTCGGAGAATACGTACATAGGCAGACCTTCGTACTCGGCGCCGTTCTCGTAAACCACGCGCTGTGCAATACCCACAGCCTGCAGCTCGGTCATACCGGGACGAATTTCCTTCATAACCTGCTGGGTAGCCAGGTCGGCAATGCGGTAGCCCTCACGCAGGCAAGCCAGCTCGTTTTCGCTCTTGATGCGGCGCAGCTCCACCATAATCTTGCCGGCGTCCACAATCTCAGCCTCGGGGAAAGCGTCCTTGATGGCGTTGAAGATGGTAACAGAGGTGTCCAGGAAGGACGCAACACCGATGCGAATCTTCTTGCCGGTCACACCGATAGCCTTGAACACATCGTGGAAGGTGTCGGGCTTTGCTTCGGGATATGCGGGGTCAGCGCCCTCGCGGTAAGCCAGCAGGGTGAAAATCTTGTCCAGCTTGTTGCGGTCAGCGCCGAAGATAGAGGACTCGGGACCTACCATCAGAGCGGCCTCGCCGTTGGCTGCGATTGCAACACCGGCGCGCTCGAACAGGGGCCAGAAGCCGGAGAAGTAACGGGGGTTGGCGTAGTCAGCCTCGTTGCCGTTAACAATCAGAACGTCCAGCTTTTCACGCTGCAGAATCTTGGCGCAGCGCTGTACTCTCTCCTTATACTCATAATCAGGGATACAAATTCTTGCCATTTTTCGTTTCCTCCTAAAAAGTATTTATGTAATTATTCGCAGTAGCCGGGGGTGGTGTAGAAATTCACCTCTCTGGGCTCTGCACGACCGTACTGGGCAACAACGGGCACGTCGCTTTCCAGCATAATGGCGTACTGCTCTTCAAACTTGGCGGTAAATTCGCCGAAGTCACATTCCTTGTTTGTCCGCAGGCAGCGCACACGCATTGCCTCCACCTGAGTGGTAAAGCTGACGGGCTCCTTATCGGTGTAAATCAGGGTGAACTTAACATTTGCCACCTTGTCGCTGACGTTGGTAATGATGACGGATTCGTGACCGGGAATCAGATTCACGCCCTCGGGGGGCAGCTCTGCATCGGGGAAAATCCAAACTTTCTTACCATAAGCCATTGTTCATTTCCTCCTTATTCGTAGTAAAAAATAGGCTTCAACTCGTGATAGAATTCGCTGGCGGGATCAATGGCGTACTTGACAAAGCAGGGCTTCGTGTGGGTCCACCACTCCTGCGTTACGAGGTCTTGTTCCATCTTCACCATATCGGCTTCAGCGGTCCTAACCGTCCGAAGCGTACGATTGCCATCGCAAAAACCTCCTAAAACATACAGTTTATTCCACATAACAGTTTAGCAAAAAAACCGGGCAAGGTCAATAGCTGCCCGGCTTTTTTGTGAAATATTATTCCTGTAAGATGGGAATGCTCACCCCGCATCTGTTTTTTACAGTCCGCCCAAAACCAACTTACCAAAGTACTCCGGCTTATGGAAAGCAGGCTCCTCTCCTTCCACTCTATTCCAAGCTAAGAAGTGGGGCTGGACGGTTTCGTCGCCGCACTTAAAGGCGTTGCCCCGGAACTGCAGGCCCTTCTCAGGTTTAAAATCCGGGAAGAGACCGCGAATCAGAGAAAACGGGATTCGATAAGTCAGTACCCAGCCGGTAGCGGTGCGCTCCGTTTGGATATTCAGCACTTCCTCCACCTCAGGCACAACCAGACGGATACGGGTATCCACCTCCACACCGTGGCCCAACCAAATGGCGCCGGCGGGATTGATTTCGAAATTTAAGTACTGAGGCCGCTCGGTAGGCTGAACAAAGAACTCCAGACAGCTGTCCTCAAAGACATCTGCCAACGGACCGCACTCCACCGCGCGAATATTGGGCTCTACCGCCTCCTGCCGCAGGTAGAAGTTCTCATCATCCCAGCAGATTTGCGCCTGGGCGGAAATGGGCACAGGCTCTGTCCACAGCAGATTGTCAATGGGCATTACGGGAATCTTGCTCCAATCGGGTGTACCGGTGATTTTCTCAATGGTATAAGTTCTCATAAGCGCTCCTCTTACATTCTCGCAATTTCCAGCATCGCATCGTACAGCTTGCAGAATTTGCGGTATTTTTCCTCCAGTGCATCGCCGGGATTCGGCGTATAGCGGCGCACCATTTTTACGTCCTTGGCAGCCGCCTCCAGGGTTTCGTACTGTCCCTGCGTCCAGGCAGCAATCATCGCCGCGCCCAGACAGCCGGCCTCGGTCACTGCAGGCACTTCCACGGGGAGACCCGTGATGTCTGCCTGCAGCTGACACCAGACGTGGCTCTTTGCGCCGCCGCCGGTAGCCACGATGCTGGAAATTTTCGTGCCCTTGGACAGAATGTCCTCGCAGTTTTTCCGCAGGACAAAGCACACGCCCTCCATAACCGCCTTGGCCATTTGCACGTTGGTATGCTCCTGACGCAGACCGAAGAACACGCCGGTGGCTTCCCGGTCAAACTCCGGCGCGTTGGTGCCTACTAAGTATGGCAAAAACAGCAGCTGGGACTCAGGCGCTTCCAGCAGTTCCCGGTTGAGGGTATCGTAGTCCATATTGTCCATACAGGTGCGGCGGAACCAGTCAAGGCACACACCGCCGCTTTCCATAACCGGCAGCATCACATAGGTGTCGGGCAAAAAGCCGTAGTGCAGCGCCATATCGCACGCCGGGTCGGGAATCCCCTCTGCCATAGCGGTCAGCACCATCGTGGTGCCGGTGGAGAGGGTCATTCCGCCGGGGGCGGTATTGCCGGTGCCGATCATACCGGCAAAATGGTCCAGTGTGCCGATATTGACGCGGGTCTCCTGAGAAAGCCCCGTCGCTGCCGCAACGGAAGCGGTCAGTGTACCGGCAATCGTGCAAGGCTCTGCCAAAGGCGGCAGTTGTTTCTCGGTAATGCCAATGGCGTCAAGCATTTCCCGCCAGTAGCATTTGTCGTAAATGTCAAAGTAAAAAGAGAAGGTTGCGATGGACATATCCGCGCACATACGGCCTGTCAGACCGTAGACGATATAGTCCTTCAAAAGCATATAGGTAGCAACCTCCCGAAAAATCTTCGGCCGGTTTCGTTGCAGCCAAAGAATCTTCGTAGCCGGCCAAGTGGGCAATATTGCCTGCTGACCGGTAATGCGGTGGCAAAGCTCCACCGGAAACTGTTTCTCCAAAACAGCGCACTCCTCCAGGGAGCGCTCGTCCATCCAGGAGATGGCATTGCACACAGGCGCTCCCTGTTCGTCCAGACAAACAAGGGATTCCGCCTGTCCTGTAAGGGCGATTTGCACCACCTTGTCCGAACGGCCCGCCATCAGCCGCTTGAGAATCAGCAGCAGGCTGTCTAAGTATGCCTTGGCATCAAATTCGATAAATTCTCCCTGACGAATATAGTCAACAGGGATGCTCTCCTGTCCGATACAGGTTAAATTTTCATCATATAGGGCAGCCTTCAGATTGGTACTGCCCAAGTCCACACCGATATACATAGGGTATCCTCCCCGCTTTTTCCGGTTTTTGAAAAGGCTGCCGCATCACAGCGGCGATGCGGCAGCGCTTGTTAAGAAACAGTCTTAGTAGCCAACCTTCTCCCAGCACTCGAAGGGAGCTGCCAGCTCTTCGCTGATGTAGACCTGGGTCTTCTTGGTCTGCAGCATAGTGGAGGGCAGATAGGGAGTGATCGGTCCGTGGGTGCACAGACGGGAGGTCATTCTCTGCCAGGAGGAGAAAGTACCGCAGGTAGCCAGTGCGTGTACCTCGATACGCTCCTTAGCGCGCATAACGTCCAGAGGTCCAATGGTAGCGGCGCAGGGAGGAACGTTTGCGATGTCGCCGGACTGACCGAAGGTGCCGTTCAGGGAGTTCTGCATAATGGTCATGGGGTGCAGCTTGACGATCTGAGCGGGCTGATTCAGCCACTCTTCGATATCGCCGGAGCCGATGAACTCAGGAATGGGGTCAACGAAAGCCATATGGCCGGCCCATCCGGGAGAGGTGGAAGCGATGTCAGCGCCGCCCTCGGAGATGTCGTTGATGATCTTGGAGTAATCTGCAATATTTGCGTTGGTGGGGAAGTGAACATTCTCCATAGGCATACGCAGCTTCTCGTCGATCTGGTAGTAGAAATACTTGATCATAGAGTGGGCAAAGCCAGCCTCGTAGGTGATGGGGGCGATGTTGCCGACCTCATCAGCCCACTCGTCCTCGGCAAACAGGTGGACCTTGGAGCAGTCAACCTGGAAGTAGTTGATCAGCTGAGCCAGAGGAATGTAGGTGTCAGGCTCGGGGTTGCCCAGAATCATGGTGAAGGTCTTGCCTGCTTCGGAAGCAGCCTTCAGGCGGGAGAACAGGGTAGCAATCAGAATGGGATGGGGGTTCATAATAACCTTAACATCGAATTCGGGATGCCACCAGGGCTCGCGCTTTTCCAGATCCTTACCGCTCAGGCTGCGAACATACTCGCAAACCTTCTTGTCCTTGAAGGGGACAAAATCGTGAGGCTGGAAGTCAAACTTTGTTGCGGGATCTGTGATAAAGTCTTTCATCGTACAATTTCTCCTTTTAATAAAACTTTTTTAACATTCATTTTATGGTCCACCAGTACCAAGTCGGCGCGCTTGCCTACGGCAATCTCGCCCCGGTCGGTAAAGCCGACTGCTCTGGCGGGGTTGGTGGATGCGAAGTTGAACACGTCCACCAAGGATGCGCCGGTGTGCTTCATCATATTCCGGCAGGCGATATCCAACGTCAGCTTGGAGCCGGCGATTTCGCCCTCCCAGTCGAAGTTGATATCGTAGACACCGTCATAGCCGTCGGGGATCGGTCCGTCGGAGGCATAGGTGTCGGAAATCAGCACCACCCGGTCATCTCCCTTGATTTTCCGCACCAGACGGAGCATATAGGGGTCCACGTGGATACCCCGGCTGTCGCAAATCAGCTCGGCGTAGATGTCGTGGTTGTAGTTGACCGTTTCGTCCACGCACACACCCCGGCACTCGGGATACTTGGGCAGGTCACCGGTGGCGTTGGTGTGGTGGGTGCCGATACGCAGGCCGTAGGGAATCAGCGCCTCAATCTGGGCGGGGGCGGCTGCGCTGTGGGCAACGGCAAAGACCGCATTGGGATTCTTTGCCTTTACGTCCAGCACAAAGTCCATAATGCCCTCCCGCTCGGGAGCGACACACCAGACTCTTGCCAAATCCCAGGCCGCGTCAATCACCGGCTGGTAGGCCTCTTTCTTCACGCCGTCTGCCCAGGGGTTGGTGGTACGGTCGCAGCCGAAACCGGGGTTTAAGTAAGGACCTTCCATATAAAGGCCGGCAATGTTGGGACACTGGGGAAGTGCATTTCGAATGGTCGCCACCGCATCCACATACTGCTGGGTGTTCATACTGGTGTAAAGAGCGGGCATCACACTGGTGCTGCCGTGCGTTAAGTGGTGCTGGCTGACAGTGACAGGGTCGTCCTGGAAGAAGATTGCACCGTCGGAGTGGGTGTGGATATCCACAAAGCCGGGTCCCACATAGCTGCCCTCTGCGTCCAGAATTTCACAGCCTTCGGGAATGGGGGTATTGCGCATCTCACCGAAGCCCTTGATTACGCCGTCTTCCACAAACAGCACAGCTTCGGGGATGAAATGGTTTTTCATAACCAGTTCTGCATTGATAATTGCGAGCATCGTTATCACGCTCCTGTTTTTCCGTCAGCGCAGGCCCTGCAGCAGAGCCTTGCCCTCCTGGATGATAAGTTCGGCAGTACCTGCCTTAAAGTAAGAGCTTCTTGCCTCATAGCCGCCCTCATCGTAGGCGTCCTGCATCGGGAAGTAGCCGTCGGAGCCGTTGGTCAGGCAGCAGGGCATAACCATATCCCAGCCCTCAGCCTCTTTCAGACCAATACCGATGCCGTTAAAAGGCTCGCCGGGAATGCCCAGCAGCGCCACGTTGCCGATGGCAAGCGCGCTTAAACGCAGGGGGAAGCTCTCGGGGCCGTGCTCCAGCTTTACCATACGGCCTGCCTCTGCCACAACTGTGGTCAGCTCCATTGCCTCAAAGGGAATCAAATCATCCCGGCCGGCATTGTGCAGGTCATTGTACTTATGCGCCAAAGGCAAATCCTCGGGCTTGGGCATATTCGACGGCAGGTCGACTATCTTTTGTACAAAGCGCAAGCTGTCTACGTCCGTGCAATTGACCTTATCGTAGACCTGCAGCACCGCTGCAGATACCACATTGCCCATATGGCGGGAATGACCGTAGCCACGGGCAACATCGTCGAAATCATTGAACATATCGTTGAAATCGCCGCCGGTCGCCTTTACGTTCACGTGGTTTACGTCGCCCTCAGCGCCGTTGAAGAACAGCGCTTTGACATTGTCCAGCGCCTTTTCCGTTCTTCTGCGGAAGAAGCCGGGCCAGTCAGCGGAAATGGTGCAGCCCCCCACCACATCCGGGTGGCAGCCTAAGTTGGCCAGCACGATGGTCTCAGCGCCCTCCCGGTCAAACCGGAGCACGTTCACCCGCTCGTCCACGTCACCAATGGGGTGGAGAATGTCGGGATTGCCCACACCGGGGTTGGTGCGAACAGAGCCGTCCTTCATACGGAAACGGCGGACAAAGGCAATGTTGGGCGCGTGACCCACTGCCCAGCCCATCTTGGCAGGCTTCAAATCCGCCAGTGCAAACTTAGCGGCGTCCACCATACGTTTTCTCACAAACTCGGTGTATTCCCGCGCAATGGGGTTTTCATCCGCAAAGTCCACCGTGCCCGCGGTATGGGTATGGGTGGTGTGCAGTATAATTGCCTCAACGGGAACACCTGTCGCTTCAGAAACACTACCCAGAAGGCGCTCAATGTTATGGCTCATAATCTCGCAGCAGTCCAGCGCCATCAGCAGCAGCTTGGTCTCACCGCAGGAAAGCGCCAGCGTGTTCAGCTCCAGATCGTCCAGAACCGCCTCTGCATAGCGGGGCTTAAAGTAGCCATACATCGGGATTCCCATCATAGGGGTTACATTCACCCGACTGAAACCGGCCTGTAATGTGTTCATTCTGTCCTCCGATTAAACCCGGTCTGCCAGCTGGTTGTCGTAGTGCAGGTCGTAAGCCTTCTCCTCGGGAGTAAACTTGCGCAGGGTGTTGATGGTCTCACCGTTCTTCCACTTGCGGTCGTTTACGTCCTCGGTGGTACCCATAACAGTGATGTTTGCCTGACGGTGACGGGCGCGAACGTGATCCCAGTCAATGAAGTAGATGTGAGCAAATTCGCCGCCGTCCAGAACGCCGTCCTTGATGGTCATGGTCTCGCTCCTGCCGAAGAAGCAGGAACGCAGGTGACCGTCGGTGTTCATAGAGGTATAGTTGCCGGGCTCGTCAACATAGCGGCCGAACTGTGCGTGGATGGGGCCGGGATGACGGTAGTCGCCCTCGTTGACATAGTCGGGAATCATCTTGCGCATAATATCCAGCAGGTCGTGCTGCAGGTACTCCAGATCGAAGGTGTCGATATCGTGGGAGCACTCCTGCACCATAACGGAGCAGGTGGTGTGGTGGGAAGCGATGCAGACAGTGCCGTTCTTAACACCGGACTCTTTTACAATCGCCATAACTTCCTTGGAAATGTCGTGGAAGGTGGGGACCCAGCCGCGGCTCTGCAGCTCTAATTCTTTCTGATAAACCTTAAATTCCATTTTTTGTTACCTCCAAAAAATACTTCTTATATTTAGGCGTGGCGTTCATTCCAGGCCTTACGGACTGCGGCAATCATCTCATCCACCATAGCGGCGCGGTCTGCGGCCTTGGCTACGCCGGAGGAGGAGCCGGTAGCATCTGCACCGGCGATGATGGTGTTGTAAACGTCGCTGCCGTTGGCAATGCCGGCGGCGGTCAGCACCAGAATATCGGGGTTTACGCTCTTGACGCACTTGGTGGCAGCCTCTACGTACTCAGGACCGACACTTACGCCGGTGCCGATCAGCTCAGAGGGCTCTGCCACGATGATATCGGGCGCAAGGGTGGCAATTTTAGAAGCGTCTGCCATAGAGTCGGCGCAGACAATGGTCAGCAGGCCAACCTCCTCGGCGCGCTTGATGGTTTCGGCAAGGATCTCAAAGGTCACGGGCTTTTCCACGTGGTTGAGCATAACGCCCTCAGCGCCGGCAGCCACCAGAGACTCGGGCAAAATATCTGCCAGTCCGCGGCCTACGGGAATGGGGTCCATATGGGGGGCAAACACGTGAATGTACTTCGTGTTCTCCTTAACCCGGCGGATATCCACCACAGGGCAGGTGAAGATAATATCCACACCGTACTTTTCCGATGCGGCATCGGCTGCCTTTGCCAGCTCCAGAATCTCGTCGCCGTAGAGATAAGATTTCGGGCCAATCTCAAAGAAAGGTGCTTTAATGGTGCATTTGCTGTTCATAAGTTTCATCTCCAAATATGTATTTAGGCATAGTTTCACTCAATACATATAATAACCTCGAAACCCAAATTTGTCAATTGATACCAACTGCTTTTGGCAGTTTTTAGTGAATATTTTTTGAATTTTCCGCCACCCGCTTGAAGACGGGCGGAAGTTGTGGTATACTGAGCAAAAACAAAGATTTCAGGAGGTTTTCCTATGAAACCGGAAAGTATGAAAGCAATCTATGATGCCTATGACATTGAGCAGGCCTGTATCGGCGAAATGAAGGCACATATTGACGAAAATCAGTTCGCAAAGGCTGTGGAGCTGCTCAGCAGCGCGCCCCGTATCGGCACCTGCGGCTGCGGTCACTCCGGCATCATCTGCCAGCATATGGCGCATTTGATGTGCTGCATTGAGCGTCCTGCCCGCTTCATCTCCCCTGCCGAGGCCGTTCACGGCGCCACCGGTTTTTTGCAGTCCGGCGACGTGATGATTTTCGCCTCCCGGGGCGGTAAGACCAAGGAACTGCTGCCCATCGTGGATATCTGCAAGGCTAAGGGCGTTTCCATCATCACCGTGACGGAGAATCTGGAATCCCCTCTGGCGCTGGCAGCCGACGTGGTGCTCAAGCAGCACGTAAACAAGGAAACCGACAAGTGGAACGCACAGGGCACCACCTCCACCACCGCCCTTTGTATGATTTTCCACGCCCTGCAGGCAGCCGTCATTGAAGAGACCGGCTATCAGGCAGAGCAATTTGCACTGATTCACCCGGGCGGCGCTGTAGGTGAACGACTGAACAACAAAGCACTATGACAATATTTGAATACATAAAAAAAGAAACCGCAAACATCAAGGAAAGGCCGAAAAAGGAACGCCTTTCCTACTTCTGGGACTATTATAAGTGGCATTTGATTGCGATTGTTCTGGCTGTTGTATTGCTCATACAGGGCGTAGTGACGATCTGTAACCGCAAAGAAGTCGTCTTTACAGGTTATCTTATGAACTGTGCAATTAACATAGACGACGAGGCGTTTTTGCAGGGTTTTTACGACCGCACCGGCATTGACTCCAAAAAGCAGGAAGTGGCAATGTTTACCGACATTATGCTCACCGAGCAAAACACCAAAAACGATGTCTCCTCTTTCCAGCGAATTGTCGCCGGTGTCTCCATGCAGGAAGTGGACATTCTTGCAGGACAGGACGCGGCCTTCCGGATATGCGCCTACGCCTACAGCAACATTCTGATAGATTTGCGGGAGCTTCTGGACGCGCAGACCCTTCAGCAGCATGCCGACCGGCTGTACTATGTTGACGGCGCTGTGCTGAAAAAGCTGCACGCACCCATCGGTTCGGAAATCGAATTCGATTCCGTTACGTATCCCGACCCCACCCGGCCGGAGGCTATGGAAGACCCCATTCCTGTGGGTATCAACGTCTCGGCGTGCGAGGAATTTCACAATTCCTACTATTTCCCCGAGACGGTCATATATCTGGGTGTTGCATCTACCACACCCCGCACAGAGCTGGCGGTTGACTTTATTGAATATCTGTTCTCTTAACAAGAAAAGACGTGCTGCAAAAGCAGCACCTGTTTTTTATATTCTTTCACCCGCTAACCAAACGCCTTATTTTCTGTCTCCCAAGATTATACAATCTTCAGTAGTCCAAAATATTCCGGCGTATGAAAATCCAATTTTTCCACCGCAGACCAGCTTGCCCAGTGAGGGCTGTCCACATCCTCGCCGCACTTGTAGAAATTGCCCCGCATTTCGTGACCGGACGTAAAATTGCAGGGTCTTTGGTACAGAGATTCCAGCAAGCTTTCCGGAATCAGACACTTCACCTGCCAGCCGTCAGCTGTCTTGGTGGTTGTCATCTTCGGCTGGGGCAATCCCAGCTCCAGCACCTTGGGCCTGTCCTGCCGACCCGGGCCAAAACCGCAGCGCATTGCGCCCGCGGCATTCATCTCCACATTGATATAGCTGGCGGAGTGCTCCGGGAAGCAATTGAGAAACACTTCCATACAGCTATCCTTGAACACAGGGTCGTCCGGCTGGGTATAAACCACTGTGGGATTCTGCTCTGCACAGCGCATCGTCACTTCGATACCCTCACCGGGAATATATCGCACAAAGCCCTCTGTTTTCGGTGCTGGCGCCCCCTCGGGGCGGTGGTTGGTGATTGAAAAAATCTCCGGCTTGCCTTCTGTGGTGATCCGGTAAGTTATCATAAAAGTCCTCTCCTTAAAAAGGCTGCGGCGTTGCCGCAGCCTTTGCGTTTGTGATTTGTCTGTTACATCAGAGGCTCCAGGCCCAGAACAGGGTGACCCTTTTCGTTCAGCCAGGTCAGCAACTCCTCTGCATCGCAGGTAACCGTCTCGTCGGCAACCATATCGGTAAAGTTCTCAATGCCGTACAGCTCAAACGCCGTCTTGTTCAGCCGCTGCGCCACATCGTCCTTCAGCTCCTTGGGCATCCATACGATTCTCTGGATACCGCCCTCAGCAGACAGGAACTTCTTGGAAGCGATAAAGTGACGGCCGTGACCCATAAAGCCGGGTGTCTGGACACCGCCGCCGGTGCAGGATGCCAGCTCGCCAAAGGTCATACCCGCAGGGGTCATGCCCTTGTACTCCCGGTTGACCACAATCACACCGCTGGAGCAGGCTTCGATACCGCAAATGCACTCGAAGCAGCCGCAGGAGGTCATAGGATCTTCCAGAATGGAGTACAGCGTTACGTTCTCCACCGCGCCGTGGGTGGCGTCCTTAATCATACGGTTGACTTCCTCAGAAGCGGCGGTGCGCGCGTCAATCAGACCCTTGTTCAAGATGGGCTGGCAGGGGCCGTTGGGGTCAAGCTCATTGGTTGCCTTGGCATCCAGCCAGGAAACTGCGCCGCACAGGCCCAGACGCTCGGGGGTAACCACGCAGCAGTGGGCAGGCGCAAAGGACTGACACAGGATACAGGTGTAGTAGCGGTCAACCGCCTCGTCGGTCATCGATGCCAGACGGTCATCTCTCTGGGTGTAACGGGGCATTGCCACCTCGTCACGGAATTTACCAGCCTGGGCTGCATCGGTAATCAGCGTAATCTGGCACTTATCCACAACCGCGTCAAACTCGTCCATAAGCATTACGTACAGAACTTCAGCAAAGTCCTTCATCCGCAGGCCTGCCTCGAAGGCGGCGTTGCTCACACGGACACGGACCTGATTGCGCTGACCGGTGTGCATAACGCCTTCCATATAGTTAAACCAGGCGTGGATTTTCCGCTCGATAACGGATTCGAAGTCCACCTGCATCTTCTTGCCGGCAACCTCCACAAAGGTAGCAAGCGCCAGCTCTTTTTCTGCATCAAGGTCCGGTCCGATGACGGTAATCTTGTGGTCTTCCACCTCGTTTAGATCCCGCATCATCACAAGCTCCGCAGTGGGATTCTTGGAGGACCAGAACTCGTTGTGCATATCTGCCTTGCGGATAATTTCGCCCTCAAAGGCAGCGGCAAAGGCAACAGGAATGGGCAGCTCTTTAACCTTGATTTTAATATTCCGCAGCTCCAGAGACTTCTTGACGGTATCGTTGTGGTCGCATACGGACTCCAGGGCGCCGGGCACCTGATTTTCGCCCAGGTCAATGTCCACCACCACGGGGAAGCCCAGGGCAATTGCGCCAGCGCCGGCAGAAACCACCACGGCATCAATGGCGCCGAAGGTGTTGACAAAGGCGGGAACGCGGTTCTTAGTGTACTCCAGCAGGCCGCCCAAATCGCCGGGCTGGACATTGCCGAAAATCAGCGCTGCGCGGACAGCTACGGTAACCACGTGAATGACGGAAGTTACATCGTGACCTAAGGGAATCACACGGAATTCAAGACCCATTTTTACGCCGGCATCGCTACACTGCTCGATCACGTCGCCCACCATAAAGGTCATAATGCCCTTGGACTGATAGTCCTTGACCACTTTGACCACATCTTCAGCATTGTCAGCCTTGCCCAGCACCACGGCAACGCCGGGGATATCGCCGGTAACCAGAGGCACGCCCAAGGAGCGGATAATGGGGTCGGGAACGAAGCCGATACCGGTATCGTTTTCGTAGGGGTTACCGCCCTCGGCATACTTCAGACCCTCGATAATTTCAGCGCCAACAGCAGTGGCAAGACCGGCGTTCAGCGCCTGACCCAGATCCTCCTGGTTGGTAATCAGACTCTTCAGCACACCCACGCAGGCGGTCAAATCCCCCAGGGTTTTTACCTTTACGCCGGTAGCGGCATAAATTGTGGGGAAATAGTAAGCAGTATCGGGAAATGCAATGGGGTGGTCAGCGCCGTACTTGGCAATGGCATCATTTACCGCACCTTCGGTTAAGCCAGCGACAGCGTTGCTACCGCCATAGATTAAATCGGTCAATACGCTCATATTAATTCCTCCTAAAATTATTTTATAAACCCGCGACGGGTTGGACATACGGTTTTATTTGGTAGGTATATACTGGGGCAGCTTCTGTGCTTTTTCCAAGCTTACTTCTACTGCCAAATAGGTTGTTTGGGTTTTGCTGGACAGCTCACCTTCATAATAATGGGCAGTACCGGTCTGACAGCCGTTTTTGTCATAGATATATTCCGTGCGGCTCTTCTCAATGCCGTCAATCAAGATTACTTCACGCAGCACACGGCCTTCTTTGTTATAGAACCGTTCCACAACAGAATAGTCGTCTACCGTATAGCTGCCCTTACTGCCATCCTCTGTATCCACATAGGTAAATTCCGTTATAGTCACTTCCGGATCTGCTAAATCCTTTTTATACAGTCTTTGCTCCTGTTTGGTGACTCTGCCGATTTCATCATAGGTGATAAGTGTCTCGGCTTTCTCAACATCGCCGCCGATACGATCGCTTACCGTGCGGATTATACGACCGTTTTCATCATAGTAAGTCTCGCTCTTTGCTTGCGCATTCCCTACATTCACAACAGAGACGGTATATTTGTCTCCTACGGTCATTGTGTAGTTTTCAGAATTAATGCTGTATGTAACAGTAAAGTTTTCCTTGTCTTCCCAGCCTTCCTCATACACAAAGGTTACAGGCTGCAATTTCGTTTCTCCGCCTACTTCTTCGGTGGTATGTGTTTGCGGGATATAGACTGTAACAGTGCTTTTGCAGGCGGTAAGGGGGAGCAGAAGGGCAAATAACAGCAAAAGTGCTAAACATTTTTTCATAGGTTTCTCCTTTCGGCAGGACGGGACGATACGTTTGCTTGAAACAATGCGGAAGCCGGGAGGGAGGCTTTCTCCCTCCCGGCTTTAATTGCGGGGAATTGTGTGCCCCCCTACATCTTATTTCTTACGCGTCGAGATAAGAATCGGAGTACAGAACGTGGTTCTTAAAGATGTCACAGGACTTGATGGTCTCCATCAGTCTGCGGTCGTTGGGGTTAACAATTGCGGAGGTCAAACCCTGCATCATGCACATTGCAACCAGAGCGGAGTCCATAATGGGACGAACGTCCTTGGGTGCGCCGTTGGAGTTGTTGGACAGACCGCCGGTGGACTTCAGGCCCTTGTCGGAGAACATCTTGATGGCCTCCAGAACCTCCATCTGCTTGTCCTGCATACCCTTAACAACCAGGAACAGGGGGTCAAACCACAGGTCGTCGGAGGACATACCCAGGCTCAGACCGCGCTCGAGCATATTATCGCAGTGCATCATACGCTCTTCGTTGTCCTTGGCGATGCCGTCAGCGGAGCACAGAGCGATACAGATAGCATCGTTGGCAGCAGCCAGATCGATGTAGCCGATACGGGTGCCTGCGTCAGCGGAGTTGACGATGGGCTTGCCGTTTTCACGGTTGTAAACCTTGATACCGGCCTCGATAGCGCGCATATTGGCAGTATCCAGTGCCAGAGGAACGTTGTTGAAGTTCTCCTGCAGCAGCTTGACAGCCCACATCATACGCTCGGGACCGTCCTTCTCGGCAGGTCCGATGTTCACGTCCAGATAGGTAGCGCCGGCCTTAATCTGAGCAGCGGCACGCTCCAGAATGGGAGCAGGATCGCGCTCGTCCATAGCCTTGCGGATAGCGGGAGCGATACAGTGGATACGCTCGCCGATGGTTACGAAGGTCTTGGACTCGGGGTTGTAGCCGCCGTACTTAACGCCCATATCCACCACTTCAATAGCGGGAACCTTGGTAGCCAGCAGCTCATCGAAGGACAGCTCCTTAACGACTTCCTGCACAGTGCCGGCCTTGGCAGCGCGCTCGGCCTCGGCAGCCTTAGCGGCAGCCTCGTACTCCTTGTCCTTAATGTACTTGGGCAGCTGAACAGCCTCCAGAGGACCGACAACCACGTTCCACTCAGGCAGCTTCTCCTGAATTTCGCCCTTCATAACGGCAACCTTGCCGGGGATAATCAGGGTGCGGTTCTTGATCTTATTGGCAATATCCAGTTCCTCAAAGGTCTTCTTCACGGTGGAAGAGGACAGCTTACCGGCAGCCCAGGCAGTCAGAACAGACATACCGGAAGCGTCGGTGATAATCAGGTTAACAGGCTGGCCGGAGCGCTCCAGTTCGCCGGAAACCAGGAAGTAGGTCAGCGCGAAGTCAACGGTCAGGCAGCAGGGGCTGTTCTCGTCAGCGCCGTTGATGGGGTAGATCTTAGCTTCCACCTTCATGGGCTTCTGAGGATCGGTAAA
This sequence comes from Faecousia sp., assembly GCA_045635645.1. Lineage (GTDB taxonomy): Bacteria > Bacillota > Clostridia > Oscillospirales > Oscillospiraceae > Faecousia. The sequence goes on from JAZTWB010000046.1 coordinate 19,938, forward strand.
GATGTTCTGACGCAGGCCGTACAGAGGCAGAGCCTGTGCGTAGGACATATTGGACATCACGATGATGGAGCCGTACTTCTCAACGAACATAGCAGCCAGAGCGGTCTGCAGACGGTCATCGTCCTTAGCAACCTTAGCCAGGTTTACGATGGAGGGGTAACCGAAGGTGCGGTCTTCCTGCTTCAGAGCGGTGCGGCGGACATTGACAGCGTTTGCCAGAGTCTCCTTGGCGGTCTTGCCGGTCACGTCCAGAACCAGGTTGGTATTGCCCTTGGCTTCCAGATTCTTAACAGTGTCGTACAGGTCGGAGATGTTCTCTGCCCAGACGCCCAGCGCAACACCGGCTTCGGTAGCCAGCGCGCTCATAGCTTCCCAGTTAGCGGGGGTACCGCCGTCAAGGATAACATTCTTGCCGGCAACTGCCAGCGCAGCCTTGGCGCACTCTACGTCCCAGCACTCCAGAACCAGAGCGCGGCCGGTAGCGGCAGCCTTCTCCACCAGCTTTGCGTAAACAGCGGGGTCATTCTGGCAGTTGGATACCTGCACAAACTCCACGTACATACGCTCGCCGATACGCTCGTAATCCACCTTCTGCAGATCAGCCAGCTTAGCATCGACAGTAGCCTCGTCCATGCAGGTGCAGACAGAAACTGCGAACAGGTTCTTGTTCACCAGAGTCTTTTCGTGACGGAACAGAACGGTCTCGCCGCCCAGCTTGTAGTCACCAACAGAAATTGTCTTCATCAGAGGAGCAGTTGCGGAGTTCAGAGTTGCCAGAGCTTCCTCAGAGAAGTAGGGGCACTTGCTCAGTTCCACAGCGCCCTG
>JAZTWB010000047.1:0-4358 GCA_045635645.1 Faecousia sp.
GATTAATTCAAAATAAGGGGCCGGGGCGGACAATTTGTCCGCACCCGTAATTTCGTTAATTTTCGGGATACAGCTCCAGAAGCAAGGTGGCGTTGTTATCCATTTTGACTGTAAATATGGGATTGTCGGCAGTTACTACGCCCAAATCCTCGGGTTTCAATGCGGCAAACTCCCGAATAGCGGCCTTTTGCTCCTCGGTGGGGTTGGCGGGCTCGCCCAGCTCCTTGAATTTGCGAATGGCATTGGCGTGGTCGGCATCAATCCGCCAACCGGTGACCCGGTATTTGCCGGAAAGACCGGAAAATTCGATTTCCAAATTTGCAGGCTTCAGCTGACGGAGGAAAGCGTCGTCGGCGTAGCACAGCAGCACGGACATATGTCCGTCCTCATGTCGAGTGGGCATTACGGAGAGGTCCTCGTGGAGCAAATCTGCATAGTGGCAGAGCTTTTCGCTGCCAAGCTTGGCGGCCAACACAAAGGCGTTGTAAATAGGCTTGGGGTAGAAGTTCTTGGTGAAGAAGTTCCGATGTCCGCCAAAGTCAACCTCCAGATCGTGAGAGCCGGACATACAAATGAGCAGAGGGTCAGTCAGACCGATTTCATCGTACCAGGTCAGCAGCTTGGCAAAGTATGCCGCATAAATCTCGTTTTCACGGAATATAAAGCCTGCGCAAGTGTCCACACCCAGATAACCCTCGGTGCAGGCACCCCATTCGTCACACACGGTGGGAAGGTCTTCCCAGCCGCACAGTTTGGCAATGCGCTTGACCATCATCGTGTTGTAGTAAGCGCCCTTTACGTGCAGGGGCTTTGTGCCTTCCCGCATAGGGGCGGGCTCAGTGCCGTAGGAGTGGTAGCTCAAGAAGTCCAGCGGCAAATTGTTGTCCTTTACATAGCGGAGGAAATACTCTAAAAATTCAAAGTGGTCGGGGGATTCGGAAAGGGCCAGACCGCCAATTTTCAGCTTTTGACTCACCGCCCGAATGCCTCGGGTGAAGGCCTCGTACATCTTGCAGTATTCTGCTGCCCGGGTCTGATAGTCCGGGGCGTTCCAGTAGAAGAAATGCTTCAAATCCGGCTCGTTGTAGCAGTGGATGTACCAGCCTGCAACCGTGTCCTCGCCGTAGCGCTCCACGATGTGAGCGGTGTAGACCCGGCACATCTCTTCCCACTGGGAATAGTCCTTCATATAGGAGCGGTACATCTGGGTGCCCTTGTAGCGGTTGGAGATCAGATTTTCGCCTTCCTGCTCTGCAGACATAAAGCCGGGGAAGAAGGTGTAACCCAGATAGGGGGTAAAGCCTTTGCTCAGCAGGTAGTCGATTCGATAGTCGTTATTGGAAAAGTCGTACTGCAGCTGCCCGTTTTCCCCTTCGGTAACGCACTCTTCAAACATCGAGTAAATGCGCACAATTTGTGCAGCCTTGTCTGCGGCCAATTTCTCCAGCTGCTCTTTGCCCCAGTCATCCTCGATGGCATTGGTGGGGTGGAAGACCATATGGTTCCAGAAGTTTACCAGATTTTTTTCTTTTTTGTCAGTAAAAATTTTGATCATATGCTATCCCTCTGCTTTCAGTGTAAGATGTTTGGAATACCCTTAAGGCGTCCGGTGATTGCTTAATAAAATACCTTACTTGTTGACTTTGTCGTTATTATATAGCATACATAAAGATAAGTAAATATGATATCCTTTCATAAAAATATGATATTCTTTCATAAAAGTGCGATTTTTTTACATAGGATACTCTGGGGCAGTGTTGCTGCGGTTTGAGCGGGATGCGGGTCAGATATTGTTCCGGGAACAACAGCCGGCAAATAATGCCGTTGCGAAACCGGTCGAATTGTGGTATAATGGCACAGATAAAAAAGTATACTGGGGGGCAAAACCGGTGAAAATAACAAAAAAAGGAATGATTGCGCTGGCCCTTGCGGTGCTTGCGCTTATAATAGCGGTCTACTGCCTGCTGCGGTTTGGCTTTTCTGTAGACATTTTGGACAGAAGTGGCTGGCACAATAAAGACGGACAGGTGCAGTATCTGGACTATTCCGGCAGACCCAAGCTGCAATGGCAGTATGTTGACGGCAAGCTCTATTATTTTGCGCCGGACAGTGGCAATATGGTCACCGGCTGGAAGCAAATCGGCAGTGACCGGTACTACTTTGGCACCGATGGCGTGCGCGCCTCCGGCTGGCAGACGTGGGACGGCAAGCCTTGCTACCTGAGCGCCGACGGCAAAATGGTTACCGGCTGGCAGCAGCTTGACGGAAAGACCTATTATTTCTCCGCCGACGGCATTATGACCACCGGCTGGCAGACCGTAGACGGCAAGCGCTACAGCTTTGCCGATACCGGCGAAATGCGCACCGGCTGGCACACCGTTGACGGTAAACGCTACTACTTTACCCAGGAGGGCAATACCCTCTCCGGCGAGGCTGTGCTGGACGGTGTCCGCTACCAATTTACCCCCGACGGCGCCATTACCAGCGGCTGGCACGAGGACGAGACCGGCAAGTACTATTTTGGCGATGACGGTCGCGCCCATTCCGGCTGGCTGGACTGGGAGGGCAAGCGCTATTACTTTGCCGACGGCGGAAAGATGACCACCGGCTGGCTGACATTGGAGGACGGGCGGTATTACCTGAATCCGGACGGCACGATGGCTGTCGGTCAGGTGCAGATTGACGGGGTATCCAGCTTCTTTACCTCCAAGGGCAAGTACGTACTGCTGACCAACCCCTGGCACCCTGTGCCGGAGGATTTTGTGCCGAAAATGGTGGAGATTGAAGGCTTCCGATTTGACAGCGTGGGTCGCGATGCGCTGCAGCAAATGCTGAACGATTGCCGGGCAGCGGGCTTTGCCTGCACCATCAACAATACCCACCGCTCCAAGGCAACCCAGCAGGCAATGTGGGACAGCCGCATTATCAAATATATGGGCGAGGGCATGACCCGGGAGGAGGCAATCGCCTTCATCGGCGAGTCTGTGGCAAAACCCGGACACAGCGAGCACCAGACCGGTCTTGCCGTAGACATTATGGGTGACCAGCCGATGTACGACTGGCTGGCGGAGCATTGCTGGGATTACGGCTTTATCCTGCGCTATCCCGAAGGTACCTTTGCCAGCACCGGTATTATCTACGAGCCGTGGCATTTCCGTTATGTAGGCACAGAGCTTTCTCTGGAACTGAAGGAGCTGGGCGTATGCCTGGAAGATTATATGACGCAAATCACCACCAAGTAAGAACCGCCCCGAACCCGCAGATCCGGGACGTTTTTATTCTCTTATGGCTTCTAAGGACAGTTCTCCCGCCAGCTTGAACAGCGCATCACTAAGAACCTTCTCCAAAGGTATGCCTGCAGCCTGGGCGATTTGGGTATAAAAAAGAGCCACCGCCGGCTCTAAAAGAATCGTTACCTGTGTCATAGTTTCCCCCTATAGTTCCGAAAAAACTGTGTTTCATTCTATGCAAACCCTTGACAGACGTGCTACAATATAAAGTAACGAAAGCGCAAAAAATGCAAGAGGTGAAAGATTATGGCGAAAGAGAAAAAGGTTGAACAGATTACCGATATGGAGGTAGACTTTGCCCAGTGGTTTACCGATGTGTGTACCAAAGCGCAGCTGATTGATTACTCCTCCATTAAGGGTGTGTTTATTTACCGTCCCTATGGCTATGCCATCTGGGAGAATATCCAGCGGATTATGGACCTGGAGTTTAAGAAGCAGGGCGTGGAGAATGTGTATATGCCCCTGCTGATTCCTGAGAGCCTGCTGCAGAAGGAAAAGGACCACGTGGAAGGCTTTGCTCCCGAGTGTGCCTGGGTAACGATGGGCGGCGGCGAGCGCCTTGAGGAGCGGTATGCTATCCGTCCCACCTCCGAGACGTTGTTCTGCGAGCATTTTGCCAACGTGCTGCAGACCCACCGTCAGCTTCCTATGAAGTATAACCAGTGGTGCTCCGTGCTCCGTTGGGAGAAGACCTCCCGTCCGTTCCTGCGTCACAGAGAGTTCCTGTGGCAGGAGGGTCACACCATTCATGCCACTGCCGAAGAGGCCCAGGCATTCACAGAGACGATGCTGGGTGTGTACGCCGATCTCTGCGAAAATGTGCTGGCAATGCCTGTTACCAAGGGCAGAAAGACCGATAAGGAAAAATTCAACGGCGCCGAAGCTACCTATACCATTGAGTGCATGATGCATGACCGCAAGGCACTGCAGGCCGGCACCTCCCACTATTTCGGCGACGGCTTCGCTAAGGCGTTTGACATCAAGTTCACCGACAAGAACAACAAGCTGGCATATCCTCACCAGTCCTCTTGGGGTGTAACCACCCGTATGATCGGCGGTATCATCATG
>JAZTWB010000048.1:0-19007 GCA_045635645.1 Faecousia sp.
AATCCAAGACCGGTACAGTCCGGGCAGGCACCGGCGGGATTGTTGAAGGAGAACATACGGGGCTCCAACTCAGAAAGGCTGATGCCGCAATCCTCGCAGGCATAATTCTGGGAGAAACTCAACTCCTCACCGCTGTCCGGCAGGCTGATAACAACCAAACCACCGGAATGGGCGCAGGCTGTCTCAATAGAATCCGTCAAGCGGCGGCGCTGACCCTCCCGAATTACCAGACGGTCCACCACCAGCTCCACGGTGTGTTTTTTATTCTTCTCAAGTGTGATTTGTTCACTTAAATCATACAAAATTCCGTCAGCACGCACCCGGGCAAAGCCCTGCTTCCGGGCATCCTCAAAGACTTTAACGTGCTCACCCTTCTTTCCCCGAACAATAGGAGACAGCACCACAAATCGTGTTCCCTCACCCAATGCCTCCACACGGTCAACAATCTGATCGATGGTCTGGCGGGCAATCTCCTTGCCGCATTTGGGACAATGAGGAACACCCACCCGCGCCCACAAAAGGCGCAGGTAATCATAAATCTCCGTAACGGTACCCACAGTGGAACGGGGGTTTTTGGAGGTGGTCTTCTGGTCAATGGAAATTGCCGGAGACAGACCCTCAATAGAATCCACATCCGGCTTGTCCATCTGCCCCAAAAACTGGCGGGCATAGGAACTTAAGCTCTCCACATACCGCCGCTGACCCTCTGCGTAAATGGTGTCGAAAGCCAGGCTGGACTTACCCGAGCCGGACAGGCCTGTAAGCACCACCAGCTTGTCTCTGGGAATGGACAGCTCCACGTTTTTTAAGTTATTCTCTCTGGCGCCCTTGATGATAATTTTGTCGTTCATAATAAGCTCCAAATCCATTTTTGTCTTCCTTATAGTATATCACGAAACGTTCGTTCGCACAAGTAAAATTTCCGCAGGATTTTTCCTTTGCCTCTTTTGGCGGTTTGGCAGAAGGAAGATTCAAGAAATCTTGATTTTTTGTTGGTTTTTCTGTCTGTTCGGTGTTGCATTTCAGGGGGCATTGGTGATATAATAATTGTACAATTGCCTGTGGTGTGTCCACAAGCAGAAAAAGATGAATGCGAGGTATTTCGAAAGATGATTGCATACGGTGAGAATATCAAGGTTTTCTGCGGAAATTCCAATCCCGCCTTTGCCAAAACAGTTTGCCGTGAGCTGGGCATTGAGCTTGGCAATGGCACTGTGCAGACCTTCTCCGACGGTGAAGTTTCCGTCTCTCTGGAGGAGACTGTCCGCGGCGCTGACGTATTTCTGATTCAATCCACCTGCAAGCCCGTTAACGACCACTTGATGGAGCTGCTGGTTATGATCGACGCGTGCCGCCGTGCCTCCGCCGGTCGTATCACCGCTGTCATTCCCTACTTTGGCTACGCCCGTCAGGACCGCAAGGCCAAGAGCCGTGACCCCATTTCCGCAAAGCTGGTTGCCAATATGATCACCGCTGCCGGCGCAGACCGTATTTTGACAATGGATTTGCACGCTGCGCAGATTCAGGGCTTCTTCGATATTCCCGTTGACCACCTGTTGGGCAATCCCACCTTCGTAAAATACTTCCTGGATAAATTCCCCGAAGATAAGTTCAATCACGATGATTTCGTGGTTGTTTCCCCCGACGTGGGTTCTGTTGCCCGCGCCCGCGCCTTTGCCGCTAAGGTGCATATGGGTCTTGCCATCGTTGACAAGCGCCGCCAGAAGGCCAATGTCTGCGAGGTTATGAACGTCATCGGCGATGTGCATGGCAAAACCTGTATCCTGTATGATGATATGATTGACACTGCCGGCTCTCTGTGCAACGCAGCCGAGGCATTGGTAAACATCGGCGGCGCAAAGGAAGTATACGCCTGCGCCACCCACGGTGTTCTGTCCGGTCCTGCCTTTGAGCGGATTCAGAAGTCACCCCTTAAGGAAGTCGTTGTCCATAACACCATCCCCCTGCCCGCAGTATGTTCTTGCAACAAGATTAAACAGCTGGATGTTGCACCCATCTTCGCCCGCGCCATCTCTCACGTTCACGGCGGTACTTCCATCGCCGACCTGTTCTAAACTGTGTTTGGTAAGAGCGGCGAAAGCTGGCTGATTGTAGGTCTGGGCAATCCCGGCGCGGAGTACGCCCTCACCCGTCACAATTGCGGTTTTCTGGCAATTGATGCATTGGCCGATTCCCTTGGCTGTAAAATTAACAAGGGCAAATTTCAAGGACTGTACGGACAGACGACCTATCAGGGGAGAAAGCTCTTTCTTCTTAAGCCGCTGACCTATATGAATCTGTCGGGGCGCTCCGTGCTGCAGATGTCCGCCTACTACCATATCCCACCCGAGCGCATCATCGTGCTGTTTGATGATATTTCGTTGGCGCCGGGGCGGCTGCGGATTCGCGCAGACGGCTCTGCCGGCGGTCACAACGGAATCAAGTCCATCATTCAGGAGCTGGGCTCACAGGCTTTCCCCCGGGTAAAAATCGGTGTAGGCGCCAAGCCCAATCCTCAAATGGATTTGGCCGATTGGGTGCTGTCCACCTTTGGCCCTTCCGATAAAAAAGCACTGGACGCGGCACTCCCGCACGCGGGTGATGCAGCGCTGTGTATCATTGACCGGGGCATTTACGAGGCAGCAAACCGTTACAACGGCTTTACGCCGTAAATATTGTCATTTAACCACGGAAAGGGGGGTATTTTCCCCCTTTCCGCATTGCTACGTGGAAAGAAAATTCCTTTGAGGTGTTCTATGGAAAAGCTACTGAAAATCTTAAAAGCAATGCCGGAATACACTTCCGCGCTCAATGCGCTGTCAAACAGGCAGAATGCGGCAATTACCGGCATTGGCCAGATTAACCGCAGCCACATCATTGCCGGTCTATACGCCCACACAAACGCGCCTCTGGTGGTCATCTGTCAGGACGATTTGGCTGCCAGACGGCTGCAGGAGGAACTGAATAACTTCATTGGAACGTCGTGTCCCATTCTCCCCTCCCGGGAATTAACCCTGTATGACAGCGCAGTGGTCTCCAGAGGCTGGGAGCAGAAGCGTCTGCGTCAATTATTTGATCTATCCGCCGGCAAGACCCGGCTGCAGATTATGGCGTGGGACGCCCTCAGCCAGCGCACCGTTCCCCCTACAGTACTGCAAAATGCCGCCTTCTGTCTGGAGGTGGGGCAGGATTATCCCTTGGAGGAACTGCTGAGTAAATTGAGTGGTGCAGGCTACAGCCGCTGCGCAATGGTGGAAGGTCCCGGTCAATTTGCCGTCCGAGGCGGTATTTTAGACGTCTTCTCCCCCGCCGCTGAGCAGCCGGTGCGTGCGGAGTTCTTTGGTGACACACTGGACGCAATGGGCAGCTTTGACCCTGACACCCAACGCAGAACAGAGAATATAAACAGCATAACAGTTTTGCCCGTTGGTGAGACGCAGCCTCGTCTGCACCCCCAAGGGCTTGACGGTCTGTGTGAGGACATCACTCGTCTGATTGCCAAGCAGCGCAGACGGAAAACACCCAACGAGGAACTGATTAAGACCCTGGAGCGGGATCTGGAAAAGTACCAAAACGGCGTGCAGAATCCCGCATCTGACCGGTATATGGCGCTGATTTACCCGGAAATTGCTACCGCCCTGTCTTATATCCCTAAGAATGCAGTGGTGATACTGTGCGACCAGGGCAGCATCCGTCGCAGCGCCCGCAGCCGTGTTGAGGATGTGGGTATGCAGCTGGACAGCCTGCTGCAGGCCGGATTGGTTGCCGGTGAGCTATGTGATTATGTGTGCCAGTGGGAGGATTTCTGCGATAGTCTTGAATGCCATCCTCTGCTCTACCTGGACACCTTTGCCGCAACAGCCTACCCGGAGGCTTGTCCGCCTCATCAGCTGCTGCCTATGGTTGCCAAGCAGCTGCCCGGCTACGGCGGCAATCTGAACACCGCTGCCGCAGATTTGCTGCACTATCAGAAAATGGACTTTTCCTGTCTGGTACTGTGTGGCTCACGGCGCAGAGCGGAGCTGTTGCAGGAAATGCTCACCAGCCGCAGTCTGCTATCAAGCATTTCCATTCCCCTTACTGCTATGCCGAAGCCCGGACAAATCTTCTTGTGTGAAGGCGCGCTACCCTACGGAATGGAATATCCGGACGCAAAGCTTGCCGTTCTGACCGAAGGCCAGCTTACCGGCAAGGCTGCGCCCAAGCGGAAAACAACAAAAAAATCCGCAACCAACCGCCAAAAACTCAATTCCTTTACGGATTTGACCCCCGGCGATTTGGTTGTTCACGAAAATTACGGCATTGGACGCTTTGTTGCTATGGAGCAAATCAAAGTGGACAACGCAATCAAGGACTATATCAAGATTGCCTATCAAGGCACAGACACCCTATTTGTACCTGCAACACAGCTGGATTTGGTCAGTAAGTATATTGGTGGCGGCGGTGAAGACGCCAATGTACGGCTGAACAAAATCGGCACAGACACCTGGCAGAAAACCAAGGCGCGCGCCCGAAAGGCCGCGAAGGATATGGCCGGCGAGCTGATTGCGCTGTATGCTGCCCGCCGCCGGCAGGAGGGCTTTGCCTTTGCGGCGGACTCTCCGTGGCAGAGGGAATTTGAAGACAACTTCCCCTATCCGGAAACCGATGACCAGCTGCGCTGCATAGGCGAAATCAAGCACGATATGGAGTCTCCCGTGCCTATGGATCGGCTGCTCTGCGGTGATGTGGGATTCGGCAAGACTGAAGTCGCCCTGCGGGCGGTTATGAAGGCGGTAATGGACGGCAAACAGGTGGCAATTCTCGTTCCCACCACGGTGCTTGCCCAGCAGCACTATCAGACTGCTGTGAGCCGTTTCCGGGGTTTCCCTGTAAATATTGATGTGCTGAGCCGTTTCCGCACGCCCACCCAGCAGAACAAAACCCTGCAAAATCTCCGCGCCGGTCAGGTAGATTTGATTATCGGCACCCACAAGCTGCTGCAAAAAAGCGTGGAATTTAAGGATTTGGGGCTTTTAATTGTGGACGAGGAGCAGCGCTTCGGTGTCAGCCACAAGGAGCGGCTGAAAGAAATTTCCAAGGGTGTGGACGTGCTGACCCTGTCGGCAACACCCATTCCCAGAACGCTGAATATGGCACTTTCAGGAATCCGGGATATGTCCACCATCGAAGAGCCGCCTGCTGACAGATACCCCGTACAGACCTACGTGATGGACCACAACAACGCCGTGCTGGACGATGCCATCCGCCGGGAAGTGGAACGAGGCGGTCAGGTGTATTTCCTACACAATCGGGTGGAGACCATCGACCGGTGCGCCGCAGCGCTGAAGAGCCGCATTCCCAACTTAAGCGTTGCTGTCGCCCACGGAAAAATGGGCGAAGAAGCTCTAAGCGACGTAATGGGGGCTATGGCAGACGGCGAAATTCAGGTGCTGGTATGCACAACCATTATTGAAACCGGTCTGGACATTGCCAACGTCAACACACTGATTATTGAAAATGCAGACCGGTTTGGTCTCAGCCAGCTGCACCAGCTGCGGGGACGCGTGGGACGTTCCACCCGTCACGCCTATGCGTATTTCACTTACCGACCGGACAAATCCCTGACAGAGGTGGCAGAAAAACGTCTGTCCGCCATTCGGGATTTCGCAGAATTCGGCTCCGGCTTCAAGATTGCTATGCGGGATTTGGAAATTCGGGGCGCAGGCAATCTGCTGGGCGCAGAACAGTCCGGTCATATGATGAGCGTTGGCTACGATATGTATCTGAAGCTGTTGGACGAGGCTGTTCTGGAGGAGCGGGGCGAACAGGCGGCACAGCCGGATTGCACCGCCGATTTGAACGTCACCGCAAATGTGGTTAAGGATTACGTATCCCGGGGCGAGGAACGAATGGATCTGTACCGCCGTATGGCTGCCATTCGCTCCCAGGAGGACGCCGACGATTTGCTGGACGAGATTATCGACCGCTACGGCGAGCCGCCCAAGGGCGTGCTGAATCTCATTGAAATTGCGCTGCTCCGGGCAAACGCCCGCAATGTGGGCATCTGCGATATCCGCCAGAAGGCAGGTTTCGTGCAGTTTACAATGACAAATCTCCACTTTGAGGCAGTCAGCGCACTGTGCAACGAAACAGATTACAAAGCGCGGGTACAGCTGGTTGCCACCGCAAAAGAGCCCACACTGCGGCTGAAGCTTGCCCCCGGTGTGGACAGTCTGCGTCAATCCAAAGCCTTTATTGAGCGATATAAAAAAATGCGTGATGCTTAGGCATCACGCATTTTCTTTTATGTCGATATCTAAATGATAGTCAATGGTTCCGGCAGCACTGCTTTCAATCTCAATGTTGTAAACCAGGTCGATAACACCGTGTTTACCGCTGAAATCCGCCTCCACCTTGGTGGCGCATACCGTAAGCATCAGCGCGCCAAACTCCATGCGATAAAGAGAATCGTGGGGAACGCCCTCCCGAAAGACCATCTGGGAATTCAGCTTGCCGCTTCTTGTGAGGGTGACGGTCTTATCCTGAATCTGGAAGGTGGTGCTCACCCCCTGCAGACCGGTCAGGTCACTCTCCTCGTAGGAAAGCTTCCAACCGTTATCTTCTTCCTCCAGGTAGCCCTCGGTAACCAGTTCGATAATATCCGGCTCCTGGTCTGCATAGCTCTGCCGTCCCCGAATGGACAGCACCACAGGTTTTTTCATACCGCTGCCTCCATCGCCAGCTGAAGCAGCCGGTCAATCAGTTCGCTGTAATCAATGCCACTGGCAGCAAACAGCTTGGGGTACATAGAAATGGAGGTAAAGCCGGGAATGGTGTTGATTTCGTTGAACACAACCCGATTATCATCATACGTCACAAAGAAGTCAACCCGGCTCAGACCCTGACAGCCGATTGCCTTATACACCTGTACCGCTCTTTCCCGCAGCTGCTCGGCAATTTCCTCAGAAACCCGGGCGGGGATATAGGCGACAGAGGTGTCTGTTACATATTTGGCATCGTAGTCATAAAACTCAGCGCCGGAGTCAATCTCGCCCACAACGGAAGCGACGGGGGTATCATTGCCCAGCACCGCCACCTCAACCTCACGGCCGGAAATAAACTCCTCAACCAGAATCTTTTCGTCGTACTTTCCGGCCTGCAGCAGCGCCTCGTACAGCTGCTGCCGGGAATTTGCTTTAGACACGCCCACGGAAGAGCCCGTACCGGCGGGCTTGACGAACACAGGATAAGAGAATTTCTCCTCTACCCTGCTCACAACCGCGTCCATCTGGCCGTCTATTTCGCTGCTGCGCACCAGCAGCCAGGATGCCTGAGTAATGCCGCTGTTGTCAGCAACCAGCTTAGTGAGCGTTTTATCCATCGCCACCGCGGAGGCGGAGACGTGGGGTCCTACATAGGGAATGCCCGCCATTTGCAGCAGGCCCTGCATTGCCCCGTCCTCGCCGTTTTCACCGTGAAGCACCGGGAACACCACATCTACCTTAATCTGCCTTACACCGCTGCCGGTAAAGCACAGAAGGCCTTGCCCGCGAACCGGGGAAATGACAGCGCTACAATTGTCCGGGTGTGACAGCCACTGACCGGTGGGAAGCTGGGAATAGTCACTGCCGCCATAGAGAATCCACTGACCCTCTTTCGTGATGCCAACAGGGAAAATATTATATTTTTCACTGTCCATATTGCTCAGCACAGATTCTGCCGAGCGAAGGGACACCTCGTGCTCCGGACTGATGCCGCCAAAGAGAACACAAACATTCAATTTTTGCATCATTTACGCCTCGTATTTCATTATTTTAACAGGGCCTCTCCTGCGCGGAAGATGTCACCTGCACCAATTGTAAGCACCACATCGCCCTGCCGGACATTCTCCCGAAGAAACTCCGTTACCTCGGGAAGGCTCTTGCAGTACACCGAGCCGGGAATTTCCCTCTGCAAATCCTGAGAAGAAATACCCACCAGATTCTGCTCTCTTGCCGCATAGATTTCCGCCAGTACCACCAAATCCGCCTTCTGCAGCTGCTGTACGAAGTCGGAAAACAGTGCCTTGGTGCGGGTGTAGGTGTGAGGCTGGAAAGCAAGCACCATTCGCTTATAATTCATTGTACGCACCGCCTCAATGGTAGCGGCCAGCTCATCGGGATGGTGGGCATAGTCATCGTAGACATCCGCGCCGTTATATACACCCTTGAACTGCAGACGGCGCTCTGCGCCGGTAAAGGTAGCAAGACCCGCTGCCACAGCATCGCCGGGAATTCCCAGAAGCCACGCTGTACCCGCTGCTGCCAATGCGTTCATCGCATTATGCCGTCCAATCACCTGCAAATCCAAATGGCAGTAAACTGCTCCGTCGCAGATAACGTCAAACTGCCGCCAAGCACCGCAGAAGTTTGCTCCCCGCACACGGTTATTTTCTCCAAAGCCGAAGCTGACATAGTCAATACCGGACAGCGCTTCTACTGTGTGGTCATCATCCCCATTCGCTAAAATGCCATTAGAGGATAGCAGCGCAAATTCCCGGAAGGACTTCTGCACGTCAGCTAAATCCTTAAAGTAATCTAAATGGTCCGCCTCTACGTTGAGAATCACGCTGAGGGTAGGTGCAAAATTCAAAAACGAATCGCAATATTCGCAGCTTTCCAACAAAATCGTGTCGCCGTTACCTACACGGTGTCCAGCGTGGAGCAGGGGCAGGTAACCGCCAATCATAACGGTAGGATCCAGCTCCGCCTCCATCAAAATATGGGTAAGCATTGAGGTGGTGGTGGTCTTACCGTGAGTGCCCGCCACGCAAACAGCGTTTTTATACGCACGCATAATCACACCCCAGGCCTGCGCCCGCTCAAACACGGGGATACCCGCGCTGCGGGCAGCAGCGATTTCCGGATTGTCATTATGCACCGCAGCGGTGCGGATTACACACTCTGCGCCGCGGATATTCTCCTCCTGATGGCCGATGTATACAGCAATACCCTTCTGAGTCAGCTCCTCTGTAGACGCAGAAACACTCATATCAGAGCCGGTTACTTCCATACCCATTCCCTGAAGCACCAAGCCCAGAGGGCGCATAGAGACGCCGCCGATTCCTACCAAATGCACACGGCGTCCCGGTTGCAGGTAAGCGCGCAGCTCCTCGCTTCGATTATTCATTCAGGCATTCCTCCCGAAAGTCAATTAACTTTGATATTATATTACAGTTTGCGGATATTTACAACTGTTTTGTGGCTTTCTGCTCCGTAAGGCGATAGAATTGCCGGTGGAAGATAATCATCAAACCCAAAAACACCAACAGCACCACAGGGAAACAGCCGATACCTACGATGTCCGCCAACACACCGAACGCCGGCGGAAGCAGACAGGTACCAAAATAAAAGCTTGCCATCTGTACACCGATGACTGCCTGACTGCGATGCTTGCCTACCCGTTCCGGCGTAGCGTGAATGATGCAGGGAAAAATCGGCGCGCAGCCGACGCCAGCCACCACAAAGCCTATCATAGTCAGCGGGACTGCTTTAGACAGTAGAATGGTCGCAAGACCGGCGCAGGAAACTGCCATACCCCAGTGCGCCAGCTGTTTGTCTGCAACACGAAGGGTAATAAAACCGCTGATTGCCCGTCCAATGGTAATTCCCAGATAATAGAATGCTGCCAGACCCGCCGCCTGCTCCGCACCTGTTCCCAAGTGCAAAACCAAATAGCTGCTTGCCCAGTGACCGGCAATGGATTCCACCGCTGCGTAGCACAAAAATACCAGCGCCACGGCCTTTATGCCGGGAATCGCAAAAATCTCTTTTAAAGAAAGTGGGGTGTACGCCTCTGCCGTATCTGCAGCTACCGCTTTCCATTTTGGTATGGTGAACAGCAGCACAGCCGTCAGCACAATCTGGAATATGCCCACATACACGTAACCCATATTCCAAATTTGACCACCAGTCAAAACCGCACCCATAACGTAGGGTCCGATAGCTGCGCCAACGCCCCACATACAGTGCAGCCAGCTCATATGGCGGCTGGCATAGTGATTGGCAACGTAATTATTTAAGGTTGCATCCACGCAGCCGGCGCCCATACCGTAGGGTACCGCCCACAGACACAGGTGCCAGAACCGAGTGGACACAGCAAAGCCGAACATAGCAACCGCTGTCAGGCCAACGCTGAATGCCGTAACCTTGCCCGTTCCGAAACGGTTATTCGCCCGGTCTGCAAGCAAGCTTGACACCACAGTCGTGCCGGATATGAGCAGTGAAACAATCCCCATATAGGAAACGGGTGTTTGAAATTCCTCCGTCATTACCGGCCAGGCAGACCCTAGCAGCGCGTCCGGCAGTCCGAGACTGACGAAGGCAAAATAGATTAGCAGCAGTATCAAATGGGTCATAGTAAGACCTCTCTTTCTTGTCCTATTTATACCACAAATCCCCTCTAAAGTCCACACCTAATCCTCTGCGGCAAAGACCACTCTGCTATAGCCGCAGGCATAGTGATTGGGATACAGCAAAACCGTTTCCCCCGGCTGCAATTCCGGAACATCCACCTCATAAACAATGCCGCCAACATATACCTCCGGCGGCGAGAGCCACGTCTTGTAATACAGGCAGAGTTGATTTAATGTGCTGTCGGTGAGATTTTTGACGATAAGCGTTCCCATTTGCCTGTCCGTTACCAAAATATGATTTAGCAGATTCTGCTCCGCAATAACCTGCCAACCCATACAATGGGAAAATCCGTCCGTGCGGTATGGCTTGGCGCTGCGCTCAAGCAGCACGGTCGTCTCACCGGGCAGAAGATATTCACCGCAAAACACATATGTGGTATCGCCATATTGCAGCTGCACCTGTGTCTGCGCGATCACATCGCTGCCGGCATTGTATACGTGCAGCGCTGCCACACCGGAAACCTCCCTGTCACTGCCATCCTCCACAAAAGGACCCTCATAGGAAGACAGCTGCTGCGCAATGAGAGATGTCCCCTGCACAGTAGCAGGAAATGACCGGTTATCTTCCAATACAGCCGCAGGCGCATCGGGTAAGGGCTGGTCATCCACCGTCATAATACCCAATGCGGAAATATACAGTGCTCCGGCAAAAAACGCACCTCCGCCGATTGCCAAAATCAGCAATATCGCCCTTTTAACTACCATAAACCATTCAGGACTGTCATATCCTTCCACCCCTAAAGTAAGATAGCTCCATTATAACGGCTAAAATAAGGGAACAATGGAAAACGGTGGAAGCCAACCCACAAAACTGTTTGACAATCTCCATAAGTTTTCTGGCGGAGGAAACGGAAAAAGAAGCAGGCAGGTGGGATTTTATCCCTTTGGGCAAATTTGTGCCGGAAGCATAAAAAACAACCCTTGTCAAAAGACAAGGGTTGTTTTACTGGAGCGGGTGACGAGGCTCGAACTCGCTACCTCCACCTTGGCAAGGTGGCGCTCTACCGGATGAGCTACACCCGCGGAACAAGAGGTATTATAGCAGATTTCCCAAATAAGTCAATACTTTTTTGAAAAATTTCCCGCTTCCTCCTGTGTTTTTTATAAAGCGTCCCTGGAATATTTGGAAAAGCCGTCACCAAGGACCTGGTGCGCCTCCTGCACAATCACAAATGCCGCCGGGTCAGTTTCCATAGCAAGCTGCTTCAGGTCTGCCACCTGGTGACGTTTTACCGCCGTCAGCACTACCATCCTATTCTGCCGGCTGAAAGAGCCTTCTGCGTGGAGAAAGGTTGCACCCCGATCAAGCCGTCGCTCAATTTCAGATGCCATAAGCTCGTGCTTTTGGGTGATGATCAGCGCCACCTTGGAGTAGTCAAACCGATACACAACTGCATCTACAACCCGTCCTGATATAAACAGGGCAACGCCACTATACAGAGCAACGGAAACGCTGCGGAAAATAATAGCAGTCAATGCCACAACACAGCCATCAAAGCAAATGCTAATCGTGCCGATTGGAACGCTCTGGTAACGCAGTTTCAACAGACGTATGACTATGTCTGAGCCGCCGGTGGATGCGCCGGAGATAAACACGATTCCCAAACCCACGCCACAGATTGCACCACCGTAGAGCGCACCGATCAGCGGCTCAGTCTGCGGTACAGGAAGCTTGGAAAATAGGTCCAGAAAAACAGCGGAGAACAACATGCCTATCAAAGAGCCCTTAAAGAACTTTTTACCCACCTTTAAGCCTGCTAAAGCAAACAACGGTAGATTCATAAGTGCAGTAAACGCACCTACACTGCCCAAATTCAGCAGACGTACCGCAACCATAGCAAGACCGGTCAAGCCACCGGCGTTTAAATCATTGGGAATTAAAAACAGGTTAAATCCCAATGCAAAAAGCCCGCTACCCACTGCAATTTTCAAAATCTCAAAGGCGGAATTCAAAAATTTCTTCATCCATTACTCCTACATATCAAAGCTGATTTGCTTCTCCGAGGAATCCTCTTCCTTCAAAAGCGCGCCGGCGGTGGGAATGGTCTTATTCCGGTAGCGGGAGGCATTGGTAATCCCACTATCCTCCAAGAACTCCACAGCCTTAAGCTGCGATTTTTTCTTCAGACTCATAACCGCCACACCCTGGGTGTTTTTGGTGGTCTTGGGGCTAAGCTGGGCGGTGGAAATAATGGCAGCACGTCCGTCCGTGGAATAGAGTACCACCTGACGATCTACGTCCACTACCTTTGCCGCCACCAGCGGACTCTTATCGGAGAAAGCCGCAATCAAGCGGCGGCGGTTGGTCTTGGTCTCGTAGGCAGACAGGGGTACCTTTGCGGCCTTGCCGTTTTCAAAGAAGAACAGCACAAAGCCCTTATAGTCGCCCGCCTGCACCACCTGCAAAACCGTCTCACCCTGCTCCATACCCAGCTTTTGCGGCAGATAATCACCCAACTGCGATGCCTTGCCGTCTTCAAAATCGGAAAGACGGGTCTTATAGCACTGGTACAGGTTTGTGAAGACCAAAAGCTCTGCCTTATTAGAGCTTTCCACACTGAAGGACAAACTATCCCCTTCTTTGAATTTCTGCTCACCGGACATACGAAGGGACTGGGCAGTAATCTTCTTGAGGTAGCCTTCCTTGGAGACGAACAATGTAACAGGATAGTCGGGAATCTGGTCCTCCTCGTCCTCGGGCTGAATCTGCTGCGCCTCGTAAACGATTTGGGTCTTTCTCGGCTGGCCGTACTTTTCCGCTACCTGCTGCAGCTCCTTAACGATGACATTCTTCAGCTTTCTGTGGCTGCCCATAATATCCTGCAGCTCGGCGATTTCCTTCTCCAGATCGCCAATCGCCTTGGTCTGCTTGAGAATGTATTCCTTATTGATATTTCTCAGCTTGATTTCCGCAACGTAATTGGCCTGTATCTCGTCGATGCCAAAGCCAATCATCAGGTTGGGAACAACCTCACTTTCCAGATCGGTTTCCCGAATGATGCGGATTGCCTTGTCAATGTCCAGCAGGATTCGCTCCAAGCCCTTCAGCAGGTGCAGGCGGTCCTGTTTCTTCTGAATCTGGAAATACAGACGGCGACGGACGCAGTCCGTTCTCCAGGCCGCCCACTCCTCCAGAATTTCGGCAATGCCCATAACCCGGGGCATACCGGCAATGAGGATATTGAAATTGCAGGCAAAGCTATCCTGCAGCGGGGTCATACGGAACAGCTTCTGCATCAGCTTATCAGGCTCTACGCCACGCTTTAAGTCAATGGTAAGCTTCAGACCGCCCAGGTCGGTCTCGTCGCGCATATCGGCAATTTCCTTGATTTTGCCTGCCTTAATCAGCTCCGCCACCTTATCCATAATGACCTCGCTGGTGGTGGAATAGGGAATCTCGGTAATCTCGATCAGGTTGCCGGACTTGACGTAGTTCCACTTGGCGCGGAGCTTAAAGCTACCGCGACCGGTGGAATAGATTTCACGGGTGGTCGCTTCGTCAAAGAGCAGCTCGCCGCCGGTGGAAAAGTCCGGTCCGGGGAGGGTTTCCAGCACATCGTGCTCCGGATTATTGAGCAGCGCAATTGTGGTTTCGCAGACCTCTTTTAAGTTAAAAGAGCAGATGCTGCTGGCCATACCCACGGCGATACCCTGGTTGGCAGAGACCAGCACATTGGGGAAGGTTGTGGGCAGCAGGCTGGGCTCTTTCATCGTGGCGCCGTAGTTATCCACCATATCCACGGTGTCCAGCTCCACGTCTCTGAACAGCTCCTCGCAGAACTTATCCAGCTTTGCCTCGGTATAACGGGCAGCTGCGTAGGCCATATCTCTGGAGTACACCTTACCAAAGTTACCCTTGGAGTCCACAAAGGGGTGAAGCAGGGTCTCGTTACCCCGGGCAAGACGGACCATCGTTTCGTAAATGGCTGCGTCACCGTGGGGATTTAAACGCATAGTCTGACCTACAATGTTGGCAGACTTGGTACGGCCGCCACTGAGCAGACCCATCTTGTACATCGTATACAGCAGCTTCCGGTGGGAAGGCTTAAAGCCGTCAATCTCCGGAATTGCGCGGGAGACAATCACCGACATTGCATAGGGCATATAGTTGATTTCCAGTGTTTCGGAAATCGCCTGCTCTGTGGTAGAGCCCTGCAGACCCATAATGCCGTCAGTGCTGACTTTCTTTATATTCTGTTCCGTTTCCTTTTTCTTTCGTGCCATTTGGAACCTCTCTTAGGAAATATCCGCCAGCTCCAGATACTTGGAGCCGTTTTCTGCGATAAAATTCTTTCGCTCGTTCAGTGCATCACCCAGCAGGACATCAAAGTAGTGGGAGGTGCGCTCCGCATCCTCCGGCATCACCTTAATCAGCCGTCTGGTTTCCGGATTCATTGTGGTCATCCACATCATCTCCGGGTCGTTTTCACCAAGACCCTTGGAGCGCTGAATGGTGATTTTTTTGCCGTCGAGCTCCTTGAGAATCTTCACTTTTTCCTGCTCGTTGTAGGCAAACCAGGTCTTGTCCTTGCAGGTGATTTCAAACAGGGGCGACTCGGCGATATACACATAGCCGTCCCGAATCAGCTTGGGGCAAAGGCGGTAGAGCATCGTCAGAATCAGGGTGCGAATCTGGAAACCGTCCACGTCCGCATCGGTACAGATAATGACCTTATTCCACCGCAGCTGGGAGATGTCAAAGGAGCTAAGCTCCTTTGTCTTCTTACCCTCCACCTCTACACCGCAGCCCAGCACCTTAATCAGGTCTGTAATGATGGGCGAGGCGAAAATCCGGTTATAGTCTGCCTTCAGACAGTTGAGGATCTTACCGCGAACGGGCATAATGCCCTGGAATTCTGCGTCACGGGAGAGCTTGACGCTGCCCAACGCAGAGTCACCCTCCACGATATACAGCTCACGGTTTTCCGTATCCTTGCTGCGGCAGTCCACAAACTTCTGCACCCGGTTAGCAATGTCCACCTTGGCAGACAGATTCTTTTTTATGTTGGTTCGGGTTTTCTCTGCAGACTCTCTTGCCCGCTTATTCACCAAAATCTGGTCGGCGGCTCTGTCAGCCTCCTGCTTGTTTTCCAGGAACCAGACCTGCAGCTGCTCTTTGAAGAACGCAGTCATAGCCTCCTGGGTGAACTTGGAATTGACGGACTTTTTCGTCTGGTTTTCAAAACAGCCGATGGTGGAGAAGCAGTTGGTGACGATAACAAGGCTGTCCTGAATGTCCTGATAGATAATTTTATTCTCGTTTTTGGTGTATTTATTGCTGTCACGCAGGTACTTATCGAACGCGGCAACAAAACCGGAGCGGACTGCCTTATCGGGGCTGCCACCGTACTCCAGCCAGGAGGAATTGTGATAGTACTCTGTGTGCGACAGCTGCTTGCTGAAGCAGAAGGATGCTGTAATCTTCAGCTTCATCTCAGGTCGATTCTCTGCGTCACGACCCCGGCGCTCCGTTTCCCAGTATACGGGCATTGTAAAGGCATTGTCGCCTGTCAGCTCTTCAATATACTGCTTGATGCCGTCGGTGTAGCAATATTCCTCTTCCTCAAACTTCTTGCCCACCTGATTGCGGAACTTAAAGGTAATGCCCTTATTCACCACCGCCTGCCGGCGCAGGACATCGCGATAATAATCGGCAGGGATATTGATGCCAGTAAACACCTGCTTGTCCGGCCGCCAGTGGAACACTGAGCCGGTTTTCTTCCGGTCGGCAGGCTCTTTCTTTAAGCCGCCCTTGTTTCTGCCCTTTTCAAAGTGCAGGTCATAGCGGAAGCCGTCCCGGCGGATAGTAGCATCAAAGAACTCCGAAGCGTACTGGGTGGCGCAGGAGCCAAGGCCGTTCAGGCCCAGAGAGTACTCATAGTTTTCACCGTTTTCTCCGTACTTGCCGCCGGCATACATCTCGCAGAATACCAGCTCCCAGTTATAGCGCTTTTCTTTTTCATTATAATCCACGGGGCAGCCGCGGCCGAAGTCCTCAACCTCAACGGAAAGGTCTTCATAACGGGTCACAATCACGGTATCGCCGTAGCCTTCACGGGCCTCGTCGATAGCATTGGACAGAATCTCAAACACCGCGTGCTTGCAGCCCTCCAAATCATCCGAGCCGAATATGACCGCGGGACGCTTACGGACACGCTCCTCCCCCTTCAGCATTGAAATGCTGGAGTTGCCGTATTGTTCGTTTCGTTTCGTTGCCATTTGCATTACCTGCCGAATTTCATAATATTTCCACTATATTATACGCATTTTGTGTTCTAAAGTCAACTACAACAACTACATATTGTGTTTGTGTTCTATTACAAGTCTCGGGGACATACTCTTTGGTAGACCGTGGCAGGAGCATCCCTCCTGCAAATAAGGAGGCTGGCTATGGAAAATTTGTATGCAAGCATCGCCGCCAGAACAGGTGGCAATATTTATATGGGTGTGGTAGGTCCGGTGCGCACGGGTAAATCCACGCTCATCAAGCGGATTATGGAGCAAATGGTGATTCCCAACATTGACGAGCCTTATCGGAAGGAGCGGGCACGAGATGAGCTGCCCCAAAGCGGATCCGGGCGCACCATTATGACCAGCGAGCCGAAATTTGTGCCGGAGGAGGCTGTGGAAATCACACCAGACGGCACCACACGGCTGTCGGTGCGGATGATTGACTCTGTTGGCTATATGATTGACGGTGCCATCGGCGCAGAGGAAGACGGTTCTCCCCGCATGGTGGCAACCCCCTGGTACGATTACGAAATCCCGATGACCGACGCAGCAGAGCTGGGTACAAAAAAGGTTATGCAGGAGCATTGCACCGTAGGACTGGTGGTGACCACCGACGGCACAATTACTGACATTCCCCGCCGGGATTATGTGGAGGCGGAAAAACGGGCTATTTCCGATATGCAAAAAACCGGCAAGCCCTTTCTTGTACTTATCAACAGCCGGAATCCCGCCGGTGACGATGCAAAAGCCGTACAACGTGCTATCAAAGAGGAATTCGGCGTAGACGCGATGATCGCAGACTGTCAATCGATGGACGCCGACGACATTGGTGACCTTCTCAAGCGCCTGCTCTACAGCTTTCCCGTGCAGGCAATGCATATACATCTTCCCCGTTGGTTTGATGCTTTGGAGTATGACCATCCCGTAAAGTCTGCACTATATGAAGCCCTGCTTGCCTGTTATGAAAAAATCCCCACGTTGGCGCAGGCAAAGGAGGCAATCGAGCAGGTTAAGCAGCTGGAAGCGGTGGAATCCTGCACCCTGCGGAATGTGGACCTGTCTACAGGTACAGTTTGCTGTGTTATTGTTTTCCCCGAAGCGCTGTTTTATGAGATTTTAAGCAGCAAGGTCGGTATTTCCATAGAAGATGATGCCCATCTGTTCTCCCTTCTGACAGAGCTTTCTGCCATTAAGGCAGAATACGATAAAATTTCCGATGCACTGTCCTCAGTAAAGGCCACAGGCTACGGCATCGTAATGCCGGAGGCAAACGAAATGACCCTGCAAACACCGCAGGTTGTGCGAAAGGGCGGCGCTTTTGGCGTAAAACTGAAAGCCGGAGCGCCATCCATCCATATGATTCGTGTGGACATTGACACGGAAATCAGTCCTATGGTAGGCGGTGAACAGCAGTCTCAGGACTTAATTTCCTATCTGACCTCGGAAGAGCCGGATAAGCTGTGGCAGAGCAACATATTTGGAAAATCCGTTTATACCCTTATACAGGACGGATTGAATTCCAAGCTGGTGCGCACACCGGACGATGTGCGGGAGAAATTCAGAGGCATTCTCTCAAGAGTGGTCAACGAAGGCGCTACCGGACTGATTTGTTTAATTGTATAGACTTAAGGGTTGCCTTCGGGCAACCCTTTTTTTACAAAAGCTCTTTACCCCGTCAAAAAGATATGATAGAATAAAAACAATATGGGCCTTTTGGGGGAATTGCTATGAAACTAACACAAACAAAAAATCGCAAGTGGATGTATTACGCCCTTTCTTTTGCTTTCCCCTGTTTGGGTATGCTGTGCGTGATGCTCGTCAGCGGCTACTGCCCCTTCGGCGATTCCTCTATGCTTTATTCGGATATGTATCACCAGTACTATCCGTTCTTTGTAGAATTCCGCCGGGTTCTCCGCAGCGGTGACAGTCTGCTGCACAGTTGGCGTGTGGGTCTGGGTATGGATTATCTTGGCCTGATCTCCTATTATTTGGCAAGTCCTCTGAACCTCCTCAGTGTTCTGGTACCGGAAGGCTGGCTGCTGGAGTTTTTCTCTCTGCTGATGCCGGTGAAACTGGGACTTGCTTCGCTGTTCTTTGCGGTGTTTCTGAAGGAGACCTTCCGGAAAGAGGATCTGTCCATTGCTGTTTTCGGTGGGTTTTACGGCCTGTGTGCCTGGGCACTGGGCTTCCAGTGGAACATCATGTGGCTGGATACCTTTGCGCTGCTGCCGCTGGTAGTCCTGGGAACGGTTGCTCTGCTGCGGGACAGAAAATTTATTCTGTATACCCTGACACTGTTTATGGCGGTGTTTGCCAACTACTACATCGGCTTGTTTGTCTG
>JAZTWB010000049.1:0-9252 GCA_045635645.1 Faecousia sp.
GTTCAAATCTGGCCGGTACCTCCAAACAAAAAGGACATCCGCAAGGATGTCCTTTTTGTTTGGAGAAGTTGCTGCCACCAGTGCAAACACTGGTGGCTACAATGATTTTTGTCACCGGCAAAAATGCAAACAAATCTGGCCGGTATCTTGCCCTTTCGCCGCTTTTATGCTATAATACACCCAAGGCGGTGATAATATGAAGCTTTACATTTTTGGAAGCTGTTCGGGTACGGAGCCGTTCCCGGACAGGCATCATACAGCGTGGGCGCTTGAGGTAAACGGACGGCTGTATTGGTTTGACGCCGGTGAGGGCTGTACCCATACGGCGCATTTGATGGGTGTGGATTTGCATACTGTTTCCGATATATTTATCTCCCATACCCATATGGACCACGTGGGCGGTCTGCCCCACCTGCTTTGGACAATCCGTAAGCTGTATTTTGTCAGAAATACGTTGCCGAAATTCGGTGATGTGTCGGTTTATATCCCCAACGCAGAAAGTTTTAGCGGTGTGATGGCAATGCTTAGAAATGCGGAGGGAGGATATGAATGTCCCTACCAAACCCTTAGCCATAAGGTTGCCGACGGTGTTCTCCTGCAAACTGCCGATGTTACCGTAACGGCAAGACATAATCTGCATCTTGAGCCTACTCGTGAAGGCTATCAGTCCTTCTCGTTCCTTATTGAAGCGCTGGACAAGCGGATTGTTTATACAGGCGATATCAAGTCCTTTGATGAGATTGACGGGCTGCTTGCGGCTGGCTGTGATGTGCTGCTGGTTGAGACCGGTCACCACGATCCTGTAGAAATTTGCAGACTGATGAAGGACAGAGGAATCGGACATATGTATTTCCTTCACCACGGCCGCGCAATTATGCACAATTTTGACGGTCTTTTGACGCAGTGCCGCGCGGTAATGCCAAATGTGACCTTCTGTAACGATAAGGATGTATTTCAGGTTTAATAAATAAGCGCACTGACATAATGGTCAGTGCGCTTTGCTTTTTATTTTCCGGACAGCTCAACGCTTCTGCGGAGAATGCTGTATGCAGGAACGGGTTGCGGCAGCTGCATATAAAACTGCATCTGGGGCGTTCTGGGCTCTTGCAGCGGCTCCCCGTCGACAGATCGCATTGCGCCGGCGGTGAGAGGGAAGGGGCGCATATCCGGTCCCACAGCCTCCAGCGCATCTCCTGCGGAGAACTTGTTGCGCAGACTGCACAGGGCAAGTCCGTTCTCGTCGCAGCGCTCTACAATGGCGCAAATCTGCCACTGGCGTATGTAGCGGGAGTGGTCTGTGTACTGACCGGGGTAGCCGTAGTAAAAGCCGGTGGAATAATATCGGTGGCTTACGTGCTCCACCTCGTCCCGCCACACAGGGTCAATTTCTTGACCGGCTGCAACAGCATCAATGGCGTGACGGTAAGCACCGGTGACAATGGCAGCATAGTAAGCCGACTTTGCCCGACCCTCGATTTTGATGCAGTCAATGCCGGCATCGGTCAAATCCTGCAAATGGTCAATGGTGCACATATCCCGGGAGTTCATAATGTATGTGCCCTTTTCGTCCTCAAAGACAGGGAAGTACTCACCCGGACGCTTTTCTTCCATCAGTGCGTACTGATAGCGGCAGGGCTGGGCGCAGGCACCCCGGTTGGAATCCCGTCCGGTCATATAGTTGCTCAAAAGACACCGTCCTGAGTAGCTGACGCACATCGCGCCGTGACCGAAGGTCTCGATTTCCAAATCCTTGGAGGTCTTCTGGCGAATAGTGCGAATCTCTTCAAGGCTTAATTCCCGTGCCAGCACCACCCGCTTTGCACCCAAATCATACCACGCCTGGGCACATTCATAATTGGCAATGGACTGCTGGGTAGAGATATGACGCTGGCAGTTGGGTGCGTACTTGCCCGCAAGCATAAATGCACCCATATCCGCCACAATCAGCGCGTCTACACCCGCGTCCTGCAGCTGCTCCAGATAGGGAGGAAGCGCCGCAATTTCCTCGTTGCGGGGCATTGTGTTTACGGTCACGTGGACCTTAACCCCGTGGCTGTGGGCAAATTTCACAGCCTGGGGCAGCTCCTCCGGCGTAAAATTGCCGGCAAAGGAGCGCATACCAAAGGCAGTGCCTGCCAGATATACGGCATCCGCGCCATACAGCACGGACATTTTAAGCCGCTCCATATCTCCTGCAGGACTGAGTAATTCAAGTTTTGCCATTATTCACCCATCAATTCTGCTACGTTCTTGTTGTGTTCGCTCTCGGTTACAGCAAACCGGTGGGCAAACTTCTCCTTGTCGTAGACAAAGTACTTATAATTTGTTTCGTTGGGCTCCAAAGCTGCATACAGGGCCTGAACACCCATATTACAAATGGGTCCGGGAGGGATACCCTTGTTCAAGCGGGTGTTGTAGGGACTGTCAAAGCTTAAGTGCTCCGCTGTCAGTTCCTCGATTTCGCTGAAATAGTCACCCACGGCGTAGTACACGGTTGCGTCCGCGCCAAGAGACTGAATGCTGGGATTGACAAGTCGGTTGTAGAAAACAGAGGCGATGTCATAGCATTCCGCGTCAGAGGAGGTCTCTCGTTGAACGACTGAAGCCAAGGTGACCACCTGATGGAGGGTTAGGGTATTCTCCTGAATAAAAGCGGCGCTGAAGCCATTGGCTCTGAGCCGGTTGGCATAGGCTTTTTGTATGAGTTGGAAGTCCTCTTTCATAAGGTCTGTGAAACGGTCTTCAAATTCGTTGAGGAACTTTTCCAGTACGCGGCGGGGCTCGTCGTCGGTGTAGAAGCTGTAGGTATCCGGTGCCAGATAGCCTTCCAGACAGTACTTATCTCCACGGGCAACGCCCTCCAAGAACCAGTAATTCTTCAGTTCTCCGTTGGCGGCGTATTCCTCCAAATCGGCAACGCTGCACACGTTCTTTTCTTCAAGCAACTTAAACATCTGGGCGCAGTTGATGCCCTCGGGGAACATAATGTCCACGACCTCCCGGTTGGAGCTGTAGTTTACCATTGCGTTAATCATTGCGTTGTAGTCCAGATGGGAGTTGAGGGTGTAGGTACCCACATCAATGTCCTTGTCCTTGCCGGTGACCTTGGCGAAGAACTCAAACAGGTTGGGATAGCGCACCAGATTGGCATTTCCCAGCTTTTTGGAAATGGTTTTAATGGTGTCATCCTCGGTGATGGTGATGGTAATCTTTTGGGATTCCTTTCCAAAGGCCATAACATCCGCGCAGCACACCCACAGCACACGGCCCAGGGAAACGCCGATTGCCACAACCAGCACCAGCCATATTAAGGTAGAAATAATGTGGGGAATGCCCAAAAGGCCGTATTCGTCCTTTTTCTTGGGGCGACCCTTTTTCTCTACTGGTGCATTTTCCTGAGGAGGCTGCGGCGCAGCAGGTGCTTCTTGCATTTGCGTAGCCTGTGCCTCTTCTTTGAACCAGTGCTCTGCCAGAATTTTTTCCAGCGCTTCGTCGCTCAGATCCTGGGGTTTAGGCACCGGCTGGGGTTCCGGCTCGGGAATCGGCTCAGAAATTGGTTCGGGAATGATTTCCGGAATTTCCTCCGGCACATTTGCAGAGGCAAACTGCTTTGCCAGCTCAGAGGAAGAGACCTCTCGGGAAGATTCGGGGGAGTTCAGGAGTGCGTCCAACCACTTCTGGTTTTCTGGTGACAGGCCATTGTCGTGTTTGTTATCCATAGGTAAACCTCCTGTCAGCGAATGACGATTTGCTGCGCAACTGCATTGGCGGCATCCTGCCCTTTCAGCGCCTCAATAAGCGCCAGAGCAAAGGGAACTGCGCAGCCGGCGGATGTGCCGGTAATCAGCTTTCCGTCACGAACACAGGCAGCATCTGCCACCATGTTGGCGTCTCCCATACCGCTTTCGCAGCCGGGATAGCAGGTGACCTGCTTGCCGTCGGTGATGTGCAGGTCTGCGAGGACCGTGGGGCCGGCGCAGATAGCGGCTACAAACTTATCATTTTCCCAGGCAAACTGCAGAGCGTTAAGCGCCTTTTCACTTGCACGAGCCGATGCCACACCGCCAAGACCGCCGGGCAGAACAATCATATCCAGCGCGGTCAAATCCATTTCGTCCAGCGTGATGTCGGCTTCCACGGGGATGCCGTGACCGCCGCAAACGGTCTTTCCTGTAACACCCACGCTCAGCACGTCGATACCGGCGCGGCGCATCAGGTCAATGGGAATGATAGCCTCGGCTTCTTCAAATCCTGTTCCCAGCAGTACATATACCATCTTTATCCCTCCAGACACTTGGTGACGTGATGATAAATTTCCTCGTGAATGTCTTCCATAGAGCGCATTGCGCCGTCTTTTACGCAATGGATAACTGTCCAGCCGTAATAGGCAGCGGCAGCGCGACCAGTCTCACGGCAAGTAGCCAGATACTGCATATCCTGCTCGTGGATGTCCGCCTTGGTGTTGGTGTCCGCCTCCCGATGACGCAGAAGTTTCTCGGTAAAATCGGTGGGTACGTCCAGATAGATAACCAAATCCGGCTTGGGCAGACCCAGCTTGGCGTACTCAAAATCGTACAGCCAGTGGAGAAATGCCTCACGACCTTCCGCCGGCTCTTTGGATGTTTGATGTACGGCGTTGGAGGTGGTGTAGCGGTCAGACAAGACCAGTCCGCCGTCTTCGTACCACTGTCCCCAGTCCATTTTATAGGAGGCATACCGATCCACCGCATAGAAGGAAGAAGCAGCATAGGCGTTTACGTCAGAAGGCTTCCCGCCAAACTGACCGCCAAGATACATACGAATCAGCGCAGAGCTTTCCTCCTTGTAGCGGGGAAACACCAGGTGCTTAAATGCCACGTTGTCCTTTTCCAGATGCTCGGACATCAAACGGAACTGCGTGGACTTGCCGGAGCCGTCCGTTCCTTCAATTACAATTAGTTTGCCCATTTTTGCAAACTCCTTTGCTGTTTTTTGCTATAAAATATCACTATAAAATATAGCATATTATCACCGGTTTGTCCACGGGAAATCTGAAATTTTACGGTGTTGAGGGAAAAAGGCGGTGCAGAGGTTGCATTGGTGGGGGAAATCTGCTAAAATAACAGCAAATCAGAAAGCAAAGGACGTTAGTGATGGAAGAGAATTTGACATTTCGGGATTTGGGCCTGTCAGAGGCTATGCTGAAGGCTCTGGAGAAGAAGGGCTACGGATACCCCACAACCATTCAGGCAAAGGCGATACCTGAGTTTATGCAGTGGAAGGACGTTATTGCCAAAGCGCCCACCGGTACGGGTAAGACCTTCGCCTTCGGTATCCCGATGATTGAGCACGTGGACGCTGCTTGCGAAGAGGTGCAGGGATTGATTCTGGCACCTACCCGTGAGCTGGCAATCCAGATTGGTGATGAGCTTCGCGGCTTGCTTACCTACTATCAGGGTATCCGGGTGGCGGTGCTCTACGGCGGTGCCGGAATTGTGGGACAGGCCAAGCAGCTGGAAAAGAAGCCTCAAATTGTGGTAGCGACCCCCGGTCGTCTGATGGACCACTATAACCGCAAAAACATTCGTCTGGACAAAATCCAGACTGTGGTGCTGGACGAAGCCGACCGGATGCTGGATATGGGCTTTTTCAAGGACGTGACCAAGATTATCGAAAAGGTGAAAAACCGCAAGAATCTGGGCCTGTTCTCTGCTACCATTTCTCAGGAGGTTATGACCGTTTCCTGGATGTACCAGCGGGATGAGGTAGAGATTACCGTCCAGCCTAAGCGGGAGGACCGTCCGGATATTGACCAGTACTCCATTACCGTCACCCCCTTGGAGAAGGCGGAAACTACCTTGCGCTTGATTCGCACCCAGGGCTATGAGCGGGTGATGATTTTCTGCAATACCAAGCATATGTGCCAGCGGCTTAGCGATGACTTCCGGCGGGCGGGGGCGGACTGTGACTGTATCCACGGCGATATCCGCCAGAGCCAGCGGGAGAAGACAATGCAGCGCTACCGCGACGGCAAGCTGGCGATTCTGATTGCTACGGATGTTGCCTCCCGGGGTATTGACGTGGACGATGTGGACTGCGTCATTAACTTCGATGTGCCGGAGGAGAACGAGTACTATGTCCACCGCATCGGCAGAACGGGACGCGCCAAGCGCAAGGGTGTGGCGTGGTCCATTGTGGGCAATTTCCCCGAAAAGGCAAAGCTAGATGAGATTGCTAAGTTCTCTGCCTATTCCATTCGCCCTATGCTTCTGGGTGAGGACGGGAGCCTGACCGAGGAAGAGGTCAAGCAGCCTGTGGTCAAGAAGCGTTTTCGATGAACGCCAAGGAACGGGGTTTCCTGCTGCTGACCAGCGCATTGGGCGATCCTCAGCGAAAGCCGCTGACGGTTGCACAGTTTCGTACCCTTGCAATGCGTGTCCGACAGATGGAGCGCCCCAGACAATCCCGGGAATTGACGGAAGGGGATATTATCTCCTTGGGCTATGACCGGTATATGGCGCAGCGAATCGTGCAGCTTTTGCAATATGACGGGTTGGATTACTATCTGCGCAGGGGCGAAATGCAGGATTGCTGCTCCATAAGCCGGGTCAGTGATGCCTATCCATCTGCCGTTCGTAAAAGACTTGGTCTGGATGCACCCGGCTGTCTGTGGGCAAAGGGTGATGTGACACTGCTTAGAACGAGAATGCTGTCACTGGTAGGCAGCCGGGAATTGTCTGCGCCCAATGCAGAGTTTGCAAAAGCTACGGGCAAAGAGGCTGCCCGGCAGGGAATTACCCTTGTGTCCGGCAACGCCCGGGGCGCGGACAGAGTGGCGCAGGAGGCGTGCTTGCAAGCAGGCGGCAGCGTGATTTGCGTGGTTGCCGACGAGCTGCAGAAATACCCGCTGAAGCGCAATGTGCTGTACCTGTCTGAGGATAGCTTTGACTTGCCATTTACCCCCCAAAGAGCGCTCAGCCGCAACCGGGTTATCCACGCGCTGGGATACTTAAGTGTGATTGCCCAGTGTGAGGCGGGTATCGGCGGCACGTGGGACGGCACAGTGAAGAATCTCCGCAACGGCTGGAGCCCTGTTTACTGCTTTGATGACGGCAGCTGTGGCGCCAAAGAGCTGGAGCAGCTGGGCGCGACCCTTATCACAGAAAGTCAGCTTTGTGATTTTTCTGCGTTGCATGCTGATATAGAAAGCTTTATAAAGTAAACGACAAACGGTTACTGCTTTTTCATTTGTCTGAGAAAGCAGAACACGGCAACCACTGTTACAGATATACTGTAAAGTGCAACCGGCAGAATGTGCTGGGCGGCGGCCTGTAGGCTTCCGCCCAGTATTGCTTTTTCCGCTTCTACCGCGTGAACAAAGGGAAGCACGTTGGCTGCTTTTTCAAAAAAACCGCCTACAAGCTTCAAATCAAACCATACGCCGGAAAGCCAGGCGGAGAGGTTGGTAAGCAGCGCACCGCAGATGCCGCCGACTTGCTTTACCCCCAAAAAGCTGCCGCACAAAAGGCCTAAGGCAATGTTGAAAACAGCCATAGGGATGATCCCAATGATGGCATAAAAAACATTAATACTGATTGTCAACCCAAAAGGAACAGCGAACAGATAGCAAATAACTGTCTGTGCCAGAGCAATGGGCAAAAGGGGAAGCATATACCCCAGAATGAAGTCAAATCCCGTAAGCGGTGTTGTATACAGTCTTTGCAAAAATGCGCTTTCCCGGTCTTTGGCAATCAGTGTTGCGGAAAAAAGCGTCATAAACGACAGTCCGAATACGGTAATACCGGGTGTGAGAGTATCGATTGCAAACAGATTCACCGGAATGTTTGCCTGCAAGCTGCTCAGAAGCAGCAACAGGACCAGGGGGAAGCCGAGACCGAAACCAAGGTTAATCGGGTCGCGCAGAATCTCTTTTGCGCATCGTTTGGCGAATGTTACTGTCTTCATACTGTATCCTCCTTCACAATGGAGACAAAGGCTGCTTCGAAATTCGTTGTTCCGGCTACGGTGTTCAATTCTTCTGCCGTTCCTACCGCAAGAAGACGGCCGTTTTTCATAATGCCGATGCGGTCAGAGAGTGCTGCAGCTTCTTCCATATAATGGGTGGTCAGGACAATTGTGATGTTACCCTTTAATGCGCGAATTACGTCCCAGAGGCTGTGCCTTGCGATTACGTCCAGACCGAGGGTGGGCTCGTCCAGAAACAGAATTTGCGGCTCACCAATCAGCGCCATAGCGATGCTCACACGCCGCTGCCAACCACCGGATAATACGCCGGCTTTTCTCTGTAAGACGTCGTTTAAGGCAAACTGTCCGGTAAGTTCGGTGATTTTTGCCTTGGTTTTTTCTTTAGAGAAACCGTGGATACCGCAGATAAGCTCCAGATTTTCCTTCACAGAAAGATTGGGTGCAACAGCGGTTTCCTGTGGCGACACACCAATCAGTCGTTTAACAAACTCCGGTTGCTGCGTAATGCTGTAGCTGCCCACAACAGCATCTCCGGAAGCAGGTTTTGTAAGACAGGAAAGCATTTTGATGGTAGTAGTCTTTCCTGCGCCGTTTACCCCAAGCAGAGCAAACAGTTCGCCCTGCCGGATTTCTAAATCCAGACAATCTACGGCGGTTAAGTTTTTGTAATTTTTGCGCAGTTGCGTTGTTTGAATTGCTTGCATTTACAATCATCCTCCTTATTTGCTGAAATCAATATAGCAAATGTAAACGGAGAAATGTTGATTTTTGCCTTTTCGGTCATTTCCGGTGCGTCATCGGTTGAAGAATAGGAAAAAGGCGATACCGGTTTTATAACCGGGTATCGCCTTTTCAGGTTGTTGCACTCCAGAGAGGACTCTTTTGCATTTCCGCTTTGCGGAAATAAAGGTTTCGCTCCGTCGAGCCGTCGCGAGCGATATGAAGACATTCATATCGCATTTAGATGGTTAGAGTCCTTTCCTTTATTTGCCAAAATAAGCCACCCCGGTTGGGGTGGCTTATTTTGGCACTCCAGAGAGGACTCTAACCTCCGACCTGCCGCTTAGGAGAAACGATTATCCCGTTTTTCTAATTATAATCGTTTCAAATAGTGTCAGATAGTACAAAACCCATAGGAAATTCCAAACTTTTTAATCCAGGTCGTGTTAGCAGATATCAGCCGTTTCATATAGTCCAAAACAGTCCTGTTAGCAAATTGTTAGCAAAAATATATAAAACCTCGACCGTCGCCAAATGCAAAACGCGACCCTATAAAGCAGCTCTTGT
>JAZTWB010000050.1:0-22259 GCA_045635645.1 Faecousia sp.
CCTGTTCGAATCAGGTCGCCGCTACCAGGCCCGTTGGTCAAGCGGTTAAGACACCGCCCTTTCACGGCGGTAACATGGGTTCGATTCCCGTACGGGTCACCAAAAAAAGACACACACCAAATGGTGTGTGTCTTTTTTTGCCGCCCGCGGGAATCGAAGAGGCCGGCCCTGCCGCAGGCAGGGCAAAAAAGTGTCCGGTGGACACTTTTTTAGGCCGGGGGAGATTCCATTGGTCTGTGACGGCAGCCGGTATGGCTGTTGGCACAGACCAATCTACGGTTCACAAAAATAATTTTTCAAAAAAGTACAGCCTTTTTCCATTTTTTGTGTTATCATAGATTTATACTTAAGCTGAGGAGAATCAAAATTATGTATCAAGGTAAGTATCAATCGGAATACAGACGGCGCAGCCGGGCAGGTATTTTTATTTGGATCGCGGTTTTCGCCCTTCTGGTTGCGGGAATTCTTCTTCTGACAAAATCCTGCAAGCAGGACGACATTACATACAATCCCCCACCGGAAACCACCCTTTCCAACAGCGGCACACCCCAAACCTCAGAGGATGCGGACACAAACACCACAGAGTCCCCCACAACCGATACAACGGAGACACCCGATACCACCGAGACACCCACCACCGAGGAAACCGTGGAGCAAACCCCGCCGGAGTATGACAGCATCCTGGGGCAAGGCGTTGTTGCAGTGGCAAAGGCTGCCCTTGGAAAAGCCTATGCCCTCGGCGGTACAGGTCCGGACGAATTTGACACCTCGGGATTGGTGAACTACTGCTTCGCCGAATGTGACATTGACGCACCCCGCACAATCGATTCCCAGTTTGCCCACGGCATTGACGTGGCAAAGGAATTCCTGCAGCCGGGAGACGTGGTGTTCTTCTCACTAGAAACCCCCGACGCAGCAGAGTATGTGGGTATCTATACCGGCAACGATAATTTTATCGCTGTCAGCAGCTCCAGAAACACCGTAGAGGAAAGAACGATGGGCAGCGGCTACTTTGCCGAACGTTTTGTAGGCGCCCGCCGCTATGAATAACAAAAAGCACTCACCTCACGGTGAGTGCTTTTTATTGTACAATTTATTCCTTCTCCAGAGCCAGAGTTCTGGTGGTGGCGTCGCATACCTCAGCAGGTCCGAAGTACTGGATTGCGCCGGGGTAGACATAGCTGGTCTCCAGCGCCCACTGGGCTCTGTTGGCCTCAAAGAACTTGAAGGGCTTGCCGTCCAGCTCTACCAGTGCCTTGCGGATAACGGGCTTATCTGCGCCGTGGCGGCGCTCGATGTTCATCATCTTGGTGATGGGCATACCGCCGGCAACCCACTCTTCGGCGGGCTTGGACAGATTGGAAACCTTGGAAAGATAACCGGTGTAGCCGTACTGGATCAGCATAAAGGCGTTGTAGCCAAGGCTGTAGCAGTAGTCAGCATCGAAATTGCTGGGGAATGCGCAGCGTCCCTCGTAGCCCAGGAAGTGGTGCTGGGCAGAGAACTTGCCGCTGTATGCGCCGGCTGCCTTACGGGCAGCCAGATTCTCCTTGACCATTTCGGAGAACAGCTTTTCGGACTCAATCAGGGAAACCTGCACGTTGCCGTGGGGGTCACGCTCCAAGAACAGCTGCTGCTGAATGGACTGGGGCAGAATGGCAAACACAGCCATAGACTCCTTGGTCAGACCGGCTTCAATAAAGGCATACTTCTCTGCCCAAGAAGAAAGGGCATTGAAAGCATCCGCCTTCTGACCGGCCAGCAGCTCGTTGATTTCCGCAATCAGCACGGAGAACTCGGGAACGAATTCCACGATGCCCTCGGGAATGATGGCAACACCGAAGTTCCAGCCCTTTGCGGCGCGGGCGGCAACGGAGTCAGCAATCTGGTCGGCAATCTGGGCCAGAGACTGCTTCTTGGCGGCTACTTCTTCGCCGACGAGGCAGATATTGGGCTGGGTCTGCAGAGCGCACTCCAGCGCCACGTGGGAAGCGCTGCGGCCCATAACCTTCACAAAGTGCCAGTACTTCTTGGCGGAGTTGGCATCTCTCTGGATATTGCCGATAATCTCGGAGTAGGTCTTGGTAGCGGTATCGAAGCCGAAGGAGCACTCAATGTCCTCGTTCTTCAGGTCGCCGTCGATGGTCTTGGGGCAGCCGATGACCTGAATGCCGGTATTCTTGGCGGCAAAGTACTCTGCCAGAACGGCAGCGTTGGTGTTGGAGTCGTCGCCGCCGATGATAACCAGGGCGTTGATACCGTGCTTCTTGCAGTTTTCTGCCACGATGGCAAACTGCTCCTCGGTCTCCAGCTTGGTTCTGCCGGAGCCGATGATGTCAAAGCCGCCGGTGTTGCGGAACTGGTTGATGTAGTCGTCCTCAAAGATAATATAATTATCGTCAATCAGACCGCTGGGGCCGCCCTTGAAGCCGTAGAGCACATTGTCCTTGTTGGTGGCCTTCAGCGCATCGTACAGACCGCAGACCACATTGTGGCCGCCGGGTGCCTGACCGCCGGAGAGAATCACGCCAACGGACTGCTTCTTGCTTTCAGAGGTATTTGCGCCTTTCTGGAAGGTGATTTCGTTCTTGCCGTAGGTGTTGGGGAACAGAGCCTTAATCTTCTCCTGGTCCGCAACGCTCTCGGTGGCGCCGCCGTTTTTTACACAGATTTCGGAAATACCGTTTCTGAGCATACCGGGCAGCTTGGGATTGTACTGGTATCTTGCTGTCTGAAGCGGGGAAATTTTCATAAATAACACTCCTTGCATTGGTATATGTCACAAAATACACAAGCATTATACTCCATTTTCTTTGAAAGGTAAATAGTCTTTTCCAAATTTTTCGGGATTTCAAATATTTCTGTTGAAAACCCCGAAAACTATGGTATAATGGTAGGCGTAAAAATTGCGGTTTTACCGTAAAACGAGAAAGGAAAATGATTATGGCTCTTGTTACCACTACCGAGATGTTCAAGAAGGCCTACGACGGCGGTTATGCAGTCGGTGCTTTCAACGTGAACAACATGGAAATCGTTCAGGCGATTACCGAGGCCTGCCGCGAGGAGAATGCTCCCGTGATTCTGCAGGTATCCAAGGGTGCACGTCAGTACGCCAACCCCACTTACCTGGTAAAGCTGGTTGAGGCTGCTGTTATCGAGTGCCCCAACATTCCCATCGCCCTGCACTTAGACCACGGCGACAGCTTCGAGACCTGCAAGTCCTGCATCGACGGCGGCTTCACCTCCGTTATGATCGACGCCTCCTCCAAGTCCTTTGAGGAGAACATCGCCATCACCAAGCAGGTGGTTGAGTACGCTCACGACCACGGTGTTGTGGTTGAGGCCGAGCTGGGCAGCCTGGCCGGCATCGAGGACGAAGTGAACGTGTCCGCTGAGGCCGCTTCCTACACCCGTCCCGAGGAGGTCGAGGAGTTCGTTTCCCGCACCGGCTGTGACTCTCTGGCCATCGCCATCGGCACCTCCCACGGCGCTTACAAGTTCACCCCCGACCAGTGCACCCGCAACGAAGAAGGCATTCTGGTACCCCCTCCCCTGCGCTTCGACGTTCTGGAGGAAGTCACCAAGCGTCTGCCCGGCTTCCCCATCGTTCTGCACGGCTCTTCCTCCGTTCCCCAGGAGTACGTAGCAATGGTCAACGCCAACGGCGGCAAGATGCCCAACGCAATCGGCGTACCTGCTGAGCAGCTGCGTAAGGCTGCTGCCCTCTCCGTATGTAAGATCAACATCGACTCTGACCTGCGTCTGGCTCTGACCGGCACTGTTCGTAAGTACTTCAACGAGCATCCCGATCACTTTGACCCCCGTCAGTACCTGAGCCCCGCCCGTGCCAACATCAAGGAAGTTGTCCGCGACAAGCTGGTCAACGTTCTGGGCTGCGCCGGCAAGGCCTAATTGCAAAAAGTACATTGTCCTCCCGAAAACTCGGGAGGACAATTCTTTTTGCAAGTGCAAAATGCAAAATTAAAAATTATTGTTGCAAGCAGGCAAGCCACTATGTTATATTAAAAACAGATAGGAGGGAAACAAAATGGCACCGATTTATCATTGGTCAAGTGCAGAGGTAAAAGCCTGTATGAAAGCGCAAAAGAAAGATCGCGGCGGCTGTTATGTAGCTACTGCTGTATATGGCTGCTATGATTGCCCGCAGGTTTGGACTCTCCGGCGCTACAGAGATCATTTCCTTGCCAATACCTGGCACGGCAGAGCTTTCATTCGTACATATTACGCAATCAGCCCAACACTTGTAAAATACTTTGGCCACAGCAAGTGGTTTATCCGTTTTTGGAAAGGCAAATTGGATAAAATGGTTGCCAAGCTGCAAACCAAAGGCTTTGCTTCCACTCCTTACGAAGATAACAACTGACAAAACTGCCCTCCCGGGAATCGGGAGGGCAGTTTCTTATTTAGAATCGGGCGGGCTCGATGTGCCAGATTTCTTTCGCGTACTGGCGAATGGTCCGGTCAGAGGAGAACTTTGCGCCGCTGGCAATATTCATAAGACACTTTCTGCCAAAGGCCAGCTTATCACGGGAGTCCCGGTTAGCGCGCAGCTTTGCCTCCAGATAGGATTCATAATCCAGCAGCAGGAAGTAGTGGTCTGCCTTATGCCAGTGGGTGCCGTCAAGCAGCGCGTGATACAGCTCCCGCTGGTCATCATCTGTGGGTACTGTGCCATCCACCAGGGTGTCGATTGCCCGGCGCAGGCAGGGGTTGGTATCGTAAATGCCACGGGCATAATAGCTGTCCCGGGCGGCATTGATTTGTTCCACGGTATGGCCGAAGATATAGTTATTCTCCATACCCGCTTCCTTGACGATTTCCACATTGGCACCGTCCAGGGTACCCAGTGTCACCGCGCCGTTTAGCATCAGCTTCATATTGCCGGTGCCGGAGGCCTCAGTGCCGGCGGGAGAAATCTGTTCAGAAATATCGGCGGCGGGAATGATGGACTCTGCGTAAGAACAGTTGTAGTTCTGGACGAAGACCACCTTCATTTTATCGTACATATCCGGATCGTTGTTAATCATATGGGCAATCCGGTTAATATAGCGGATAATTGCCTTTGCCCGGGCGTAGCCGGGGGCGGATTTCGCGCCGAACAGGTACACCGTGGGCTGGAAGTCCTGCAGTGTGCCGTTTTTCAGGCGGAAGTAAATGTCCACAATGGACAGGGCGTTAAGCAGCTGCCGCTTATACTCGTGCAAGCGCTTCACCTGCACGTCAAACAGGAAGTCGGGATTGAGCTTCACACCCTCCCGCTTGTAAATCAGCTGGCAAAGCTGCTGCTTTTTCTGGTGCTTGACAGCATTGAACTGGCGCACCAGATCATCGTCAATCATCGGCTTGAGGTTGTTCAGCTTATCCAAATCCTTCAGGAAATCACCGCCGATGCGGTACTTGATAAGCTGGGTCAGTTCGGGGTTGCACAGACCCATCCACCGGCGGGGGGTCACACCGTTGGTCTTGTTCTGGAAGCGCTCGGGGAATACCTCGTACCACTGACGGAACACATCGTCTTTCAGAATCTGGGAGTGAATTTCCGCCACGCCGTTGATATAGCTGCCTACATAAATGCTCAGGTTTGCCATATAGGCGGTATTGTCCTGCACCACAAACAGACCCGGATGCTCCGCGCGGAGCTTAGCGTCGATGCGGCAGATAATATCCACAATCTCCGGCACCACAGAGCGGAGCAAATCCAGATTCCACTTCTCCAGCGCCTCGCCCATAACGGTGTGGTTGGTGTAGGAGAAGGTCTTCTGGGCAACGGCAAAGCTCTGCTCAAAGTCCATGCCCTCCAGCATCAGCAGACGGATCAGCTCGGGGATAGACATTGCCGGGTGGGTATCGTTCAGCTGGACACAGTAGTAATCGGCAAAATGGCTCATATCCGTGCCGTGAGAGGTCTTATACACCCGCAGCATATCCTGCAGAGATGCGCTTGACAGCACGTACTGCTGCTTGATACGCAGGCGCTTGCCCTCCCAGGTGGAGTCATTGGGATAAAGCACGCGGGTAATGTCCTCGGCCTTATTCTTCTGGGTCAGCGCCCGCAGGTAGTCCTGGTCGTTAAAGGCGTTAAAGCTCAGCTCCTCCTCTGCCTCGCACTGCCACAGGCGGAGCGTGCCGATATTCTGGGTGCCGTAGCCAATCACCGGCACATCGTAAGGCACGGCCAGCACCGTATGGTCGGGAAATTGCACCTTTACAGTGTGGTTGTAGCGGCGGGAGGACCAGGGGTCGCCGAACTTTGCCCAGTCGTCGGCATTTTCTTTCTGGCTTCCGGCGGCATCAAAGCTCTGCTTGAACAGACCGAAGCGATACCGCAAACCGTAACCGGAGAGGGGAATATCCGTGCTGGCGGCAGAGTCTAAGAAGCAGGCTGCCAGTCTGCCCAGACCGCCGTTGCCCAAAGCCGCGTCCTCCACCTCTTCCAAAATGGCAAGGTCCACGCCCCGCTGGGCAAACAGCTGCTTCATTTCGTCCAGGATTCCCAGATTGTAGAGGTTGGAATAAACCAGCCGTCCAATCAGGTACTCGGCGGAAATATAGTAGGCCTTCCGGGCGGGCATACGGGTGTGCTTGGCGTGATTCCAGTTGTCGGAAATCGCCATCATCACCGCCTCACCCAGCGCCTCGTGCAGCTCCTGCGCGGTAGCCTCACGCAGAGACACGTCGTGGGTGTACTTCAGCTTCGCCTCTGTCCACTTCAAAATATCTAAACAATTATAGCGCATAAATCATACTCTCCGTTTCTTAAGCCGTCTATGTCACAGCCGTCCGTAGGTGCGGACAAGGCTGTTTATTCTTTCTGCCAAGGCATCATCGATGCCTGCTTCCCTTACCCGCCAGGTCCAGTTGCCGGAGCAGGTGCCGGGGAAGTTCATTCTCGATTCGCTGCCCAGCGCCAAATAATCCTGCAGCTGGACAATCGCCAAATCCGACACACTTGCCAGACACAGCCGAATCATACCCCACACCGGGTCCTGCGGCTGCCCCATATAGCTGCAAGCAAAGCGCACCGTATTCTCAGGGCTTTCTTCAAACCACTGCTTCAGCGGCATATTGTCATGGGTGCCGGTGTAGCAGACGGTATTTTTATGGTAGGTGTGGGGCAGGTACTCGTTATTGCTGTCTGCGTCAAAGGCAAACTCCAGCACCTTCATACCGGGCAGCCCCGAATCCCGCAAAAGGATACGCACATCGTCGGTCAGCAGGCCCAAATCCTCTGCAATCATCGTAACCTGGGGCAGCTTTTCCTGCACCGTGCCGATAAAATCCATACCGGGACCGGGCATCCAGCAGCCACCCTTGGCGTTTTCCGCCCCGTAGGGTATGGAATAGTAGCCGGCAAAACCGCGGAAGTGGTCAATGCGAATCACATCGTACCGGTTTGCCGCGCCCTCCAGCCGCTGCAACCACCAGCGGTAGCCGTCCTTTTTATGAACATCCCAGCGGTACAAAGGGTTACCCCAAAGCTGACCGTTTTCATTGAAATAATCCGGCGGACAGCCGGCAACCGCGGTGGGAGTCAGATTTTCGTCCAGCTGAAACAGCCAGGAATGACTCCAGACCTCCACGGAATCGTAGGGTACGTAAATGGGCACGTCGCCGATGATGGACACGCCCTTATCGTGGGCATATTCCCGCAGGGCATTCCACTGCCGGTCAAACAGGAACTGGACAAAGCAGTAAAACAGAATTTCCCGGGACAGCTCCCGGCAGGATTCGTTTATCGCATCCATTTCCCAACGCTTGATGGGGTCGGGCCACTGATACCAGGGTTTTCCGTCATACCGGTCTTTCAGCGCCATATAACGGGCGTATTCCGGTAGCCAGCTGTCATTTCGGAAGACAAATTCCGAAAATGCCTCGTCCTGACGGAAACGGGCAAATGCCTTCCGCAGCAGCGGCAGCCGGTTTTCGTACAGCAGGCCGAAGTCCACCCGCTCCGGGTCATCACCCCAGCTGCAGGTGGTAATTTCCGTCTTTTCCAGCAGTCCCTCTTCCACCAGTATATCCAAATCTATCAAATAAGGATTACCCGCATAGGCAGAGCAGGACTGGTAGGGAGAATCCCCGTAGCCGGTGGGGGTCAGAGGCAGAACCTGCCAGTAGCGCTGACCGGCCTTCTGAAGGAAATCCACAAATTTATAAGACTCCTTGCCCATTGTTCCTACGCCGTAGGGACCGGGTAAGGAGGTGATGTGCATTAAGATGCCGCTTGCGCGCATAAAATTCCCTCTCATAAAGCAGTGTATGGCAGGAAAATTCCTATGGTTCCGAGGATACCTGCAGTATACCGAATTTACCTGTTTAGAGTAATATGTTTTCGGGCATTTGTCAAGTAAAACAGGGACTTTTCGGGATTTTTCGACGTTTTCCCGATATCCCGGAAATTTTTTCTCCAGATTGTGGAAAAAGTGCCAAATTCAGCCACAAAAATAAGGGTCAGACCGTATCGGTCTGACCCTTTGATTTTATGAAATTTAGGCTTCCAGATTGATCTCGGTGTCCTTGCTGAACATATGGCAGTTGTGACCGCCAAAGTCGAACTTCAGAGCGGTACCGGCCTTCATACCGGCAACCTCAGCCTCGGTCATATCCATAGTGGAAACCACGGCGATAACGTCCTTACCGTGAACGTTCATATGCAGGTGGACAGAGGAGCCCATCAGCTCGTGCACGTCGATGGTTGCATCCACGCCGGTGCTGCCGTCAACAGTGATATGCTCGGGACGGACGCCCAGAATGATGTCCTGCTCAGCAACGTTGTTCGCACTCAGTGCTGCCTGCTTCTCCTCGCTGACGGTGACCACGTGACCGAACAGGTCAACTGCGTACTTGCCGTCAACCTTCACCAGCTTGGCATCAAAGAAGTTCATCTGAGGTGCGCCGATGAAGCCTGCAACGAACAGGTTATAGGGGTGGTTGAACACTTCCTGAGGCGTGCCGATCTGCTGGATGAAGCCGTCTCTCATAATGACGATACGGTCGCCCAGAGTCATAGCCTCGGTCTGGTCGTGGGTAACGTAGATAAATGTAGTATTGATACGGGAGCGGAGCTTAATGATCTCTGCACGCATCTGGTTACGCAGCTTGGCGTCCAGGTTGGACAGAGGTTCGTCCATCAGGAAGACCTGGGGGTCACGCACGATTGCACGGCCGATGGCCACACGCTGACGCTGACCGCCGGACAGAGCCTTGGGCTTGTGGGCTAAGTACTGGGTGATTTCCAGAATCTCCGCTGCCTGCTTAACCTTCTTGTCGATTTCGCCCTTGGGGGTCTTGCGCAGCTTCAGAGCAAATGCCATGTTATCGTACACAGTCATGTGGGGATACAGAGCATAGTTCTGGAAAACCATCGCGATGTCACGATCCTTGGGGGCCACGTCATTGACCAGCTTGTTACCGATCCACAGCTCACCTTCGGTGATCTCTTCCAGACCGGCGACCATACGCAGAGTGGTGGACTTACCACAGCCGGAGGGGCCGACCAGAACGATAAATTCCTTGTCAGCGATTTCCAGATTGAACTGCTGAACAGCGACGACGCCCTTGTCAGTAATCTGCAGGTTGGTCTTCTTCTCGACGCCTTCGTTCTTTCTGGCTCTCTTCTTGGCTGCCTTTTCGTCATCACCGCTGTAGGGGTAGATCTTCATGACGTTTTTCAGGGTTACAGTTGCCATACTTTCTCGACTCTAAGTGTACCGAGTCTTTCGCGCACACTCTTACATTCCGGAAAGCAAAATTCCGGATGCATTACGACAGGTCTCCACACTGCCGCACCGTGAGTCAAACGGATGTGTTTCCTCCTTTTTTTACGTCATAGCCGCTATTTTGTGGAGTAGTGGCTATGCGATGGGATGCTAATATGATAGCACATTTCTGTCAAGGTCTCAATTGTGCAATCCGACAGTTTTTGCCATATATTTTTGGTTATTTTAACCAATATGATACCCGCCGTCGGGAGCAATCTCCAATTGCGTGCCGTAATAGGCAGTCATCGCCTCCGCCAGATACTGCGCATCCTTTGCGCCGGCGGTTTCGTAGCAGGAGTGCATCGCCAGCTGGGCAAGGCCGATGTCCACACTGGGTACCGCCACCTGGGACAAAGATACATTGCCCAAGGTAGAGCCACCGGCAATATCCGCCCGGTTGCAGTAGGTCTGGACAGGAACGCCCGCCTTTTCGCAGATTTTCCGGAACACCGCAGCAGATACACCATCGGTGGTATAGCGCTGGTTGGCATTGAACTTCACCACCACACCGCCGTTGAGAACGGGGGCGTTGGCGCTGTCTGCCAGCTCGGGGTGGTTGGGGTGCAGGGCGTGGGCATTGTCAGCAGAAACCATAAAGGACTTTGCCAGCCGGCAGCGCTCCTCCAACTGCAGCGCCTTACAAATACGGGAAAGGGTGCTTTGCAGCAGGTCAGCGGCTGCGCCCTGATAAGAGGACGAGCCAACCTCCTCGCTGTCAAAGACACACAAAACCGGAATGTTCCGGGTGGCCTTTGCCTGGAGGAAGCCCTCTGCGCAGCCCCATACGCACTCCAAGTCGTCCAGCGCCTGGGCAGAGATAAACTCCTCATTCATACCCCAGCGCACGGATTTCTGCCGCACATACAGGTACAAATCGTGTCCTAAAATCTTACCGCCGGCAAGGCTTTCGATTTCCTTCCAGAAGTCGGCCGTCTCCTTATCGCCCAACAGCGGAATCGTGTCTGTTGCAAGATTCCATTTGTAGCCGTCATTGGCTGTTCTGTTCATATGAATTGCCACATTGGGCATCAGCAGCAAATCCCGGTCAATATCCACCAGGCGGGTTTGCACGCCGTCTTCTGTTTCCACCGTTACCCGTCCGGCAACAGACAAAGGTCTGTCCAGCCACGGGGCAATCAGCATACCGCCGTACCGCTCCACCGCCAGACGGGTATAGCTGCCCGTCAGCACGGCGTTTTCTTTCACCTTAAAGCAGGGGCGGTCTGCGTGGGCAGCGGCGATTAAAAAGCCCATGGGCGTTTCTTTCGGCAGGCGAAAAGCAATCAGCGCGCTGCCGCCCCGGGTCAGATAATACTTGCCTCCCGGCTGCAAGCTCCAACCGTCTGCCTCAGACAATCGGGCATATCCTGCCTGTTCCACAGTTTCCGTCAGCGCCGCAACCGCGTGGTAGACGCTGTGACTGCGGTCCAAAAAATCTTGTAAAGCACGGATTTTTTCCATTGTTTTCCCTCCGTCAGCATTTTCTTTGATTGTACCGAATATTCTTTTCCCTGTCAACCGGACAGAAAAGTTTTCCACAAGTCGAATTCGGTCGAAATGTTTGTTTTTCTCCTACTTTTCGACAAATACGTCGATTTTTGTCGAGTAATTATTTTAATTTTCCCT
Organism: Faecousia sp.; assembly: GCA_045635645.1. Taxonomy (GTDB): domain Bacteria; phylum Bacillota; class Clostridia; order Oscillospirales; family Oscillospiraceae; genus Faecousia. Next base: position 11,409 of record JAZTWB010000050.1, read on the forward strand.
TGCAAAAAGCGAACGGATATGCTAAATTATATTTGTCGCAACGGGGTAGGTCGCCTACCACAAAAGAAGGGGAACATCTTCAATACGTCAGGAGAGGAAGTTATGGACAATCACACCCGTGTAATCATTGCAGACAATGCAGAAGAATTCTGCAGCAGTCTTACCGCCGCCCTACATCAGACCAACCGCTTTCAGGTGCTGGACACCGCCAACGACGGTGAGCGCGCCATCAAGCTGGTAACCGAGCGCAAGCCGGACATTCTGGTGCTGGATATGATGCTGGCGAAAAAGGACGGTATCGGTGTTCTCAAGGCAATCAGCGCGTTGGAGCACAAGCCCACCGTACTGGCCACCTCCGGTTTTATCACCGACTACGTGGCCTCCGCCGCTGCCAATTTGGGCGTGCGGTATCTGATGCTCAAGCCCTGTGATATGAGCGCGCTGGTGGAACGGTTAGAGGAGATTCGCGGCGGGGAGAGCCTGCGGATGCCTGCCGCCCGCCACACCGGTCAGCAGAACATCGAAACGATGGTCACCAATATCATTCACGAAATCGGCGTTCCCGCCCACATTAAGGGCTATCAGTACCTGCGGGAGGCCATTATCATTGCCGTGGAGGATATGGACGTTATCAACGCCATTACCAAGATTCTCTATCCCCAGGTGGCAAAGACCTTCCAGACCACACCCAGCCGTGTGGAGCGGGCCATTCGCCACGCCATTGAGGTGGCTTGGGACAGAGGTGATTTGGATACCCTCCAGCGTTTCTTTGGATATACTGTGTCAAACACGAAAGGCAAACCCACCAATAGCGAGTTCATTGCGCTGATTGCGGACAAGCTTCAGCTGCAAATGAAGGCCGCCGGTGTCGCCTTTTAACAGGCAGTTCTTCTCCTGTATACCCCCCTCTTGATAGTCCGCTATCAAGAGGGGGGTTTGTGCGATCAATTGCTGCCACACGCCTTAATTAGTACTTGATTATTTTAGGAAAACAAGCTATAATACAGGTTGTAAAATGGCGAAATACCGTACATTCTGAATACCGCAGATTCAAGCGCTGTGATTCAAATGTATTCGCACTCTTGTTTATGTGTTTATATGCAAAGAAGTTAAAGCTTATAGGAGCTTGTATCGTATGAATATTTCGATTTTAACCCCCACATATAACAGAGCTGACCTGTTGAAGCGTTTATACAAAGCTCTGCTGACGCAAACAGACAAAGACTTTGTTTGGATAATCGTCGACGACGGAAGTACTGACAACACCGAAGAAACCGTCCGTAGGTGGATTGCATCTGAAAGCGAGTTTGAAATCCGATACCTGAAAAAAATCAACAGCGGCAAATCGAGCGCTTTAAATTTAGCATTCGAGTCCTGCCGCGACATCGATTTTTTTGCAGTTATCGACAGCGATGACATCGCAATACCGCAAGCTGTAGAAACAATCAAAAACAAAGCAAAGCAGTACAGCGCCAATGAAATTGTTGGTGCCATTTTCTTTCGATACCAAAACGTCGATAACTCGTTATTATGCCTTTCCAAAAAAAGTATATTAACAGAAGAAAAAATACTGACGCGTTATGAGCACGATGCCAAATATACAAAAGATGACGGCTGCTTCGGATACTATAAAAGGGTGACGGACAACTACAGATACCCGGAATATCCAAACGAAAAATACGTTGGGCCTACCGTTCTCCAAATGGCTATGGCCAGACAGTATAAAATCGCATTTACCGAAGATGTTGTAGGAATCGCGGAGTACCAGGATGGCGGACTAACAAGATCCGGTCGAAAGCTCCGTATAAAAAACCCCCTTGGTATGATTCATTATTCCGGCCTGCTGCAGGATAAGATAAACCCCAGCCTGAAATCCAGAATCAAATATGCTATATCTGCACAGGCATACGCATCCCTGTGTCCGTACACAAAAAAACAGCTATTTGAAATGGGCATCCCGAAATCCTATCTGAAATTCTGGGCCAAGCCCTTCGGTATGTTGCTTGCGCTTCGTTGGAAATCAATCTACGGCCCGTTATAAGGTGTGAATATGGAACAGCGAAAGAAAATACTAATTACCCTACCGAGCATTCGCTACGGCGGGCAGGAAAAGGTTGCTATCAGCACGGCAAAGCTGTTATCCAAGTATTACGATGTTACCATCCTGGTTTTTTACAGAAGCGATAAGGAAATGGATTCGGACAATATCCCCGTTGTAAGCTGCGGCGAAGAAAACGCAAAGGGCTTCAAGCTCTTCAGGCGCATCCGCATTATGCGCAGACTGAAAAAGCAACAGCGGTACTATGCAAGTATTTCCTTTTCTCCCAGCGCCAATCTAATCAACGTTATCACCCGGGATAAGGCACGGACATTTACATCCATTCGCGGATACCGTTCGCTGTCTTCCCAAAGCGGAAAACTCAAGTTCTTGATGCGAAGAGCTGACAATGTGATATGCGTTTCCGAAGGCATTGCCGCAAAGGCGCGGGAGTATTACAAAATGCCAAACGAGCAGGTGTCGGTTTTATACAATCCGTATAATTTCGAAACCATTAAGCAATTGGGAAAAGAACCCGTGGACGACTACGATTTTCAGGGTTTCACCCTCTGCAATGTCTCCCATTTGAATGAGGTAAAAGGTCTGGAGCATCTTTTGCGGGCAGTTATGCTGATTCGCCGGGGTATTCCTGACATTCGGCTGTTGCTGGTAGGCGACGGTGTTATGAGAGCTCCCCTTGAGAAGCTGGCGGAAACCCTCGGTTTGGGTGATTGTGTGACATTTATCGGGTATCGGGAAAATCCCTATAAATATGTTGCAAAGAGCGATCTTTATGTTCTGACCTCGGAAAACGAAGGCTTTCCGAATTCTTTGGTTGAGGCAATGTTCTTCGGTCCCGTTGTAAGTGTAAACTGCAAAACAGGGCCAAGCGAGATTCTGGCAGACGATTCGGATGTATTGCCGGATAATTCCTATCAGGTGTGCAAGTATGGAGTACTTGCGCCGCCTGTGCAAAAAACACGCAATTACGCAACAGGCGCAATTGAGCCCGAAGAAGAAGAACTTGCCCGGGCTGTTGTGGCATTATATAACGACAAGAACTTATACGCGCAGCTGAAGGAAGCTGCGTATAACCGCGCCCATCAGTTTGGCGAGGATATCTATTTAGACAGCCTGATGAAACTGATAGAAGCAGAAAAATAATATGGCTGATTTGTCTGAAAGCGAAAGGATTATAGCAAATGACCGTTTATGTGGGATTTGTAATATTGGCATTGCTGATAGGGTTGTGCATTAAAAGCAACCAAATGTTTAAATTGTATATATTCCTTTTGGCTGTGGGGCTTGCCATTTTGGCATACCATATGGATGTGCTTCCTGAATCAGACCTGGCAAATCATCACGGTTGGATTGACTTGTTCCGGAGGAACGAGATTTCCTCCTCCTATTCCTTCTCCCGCTCGAACATAGGATCGTTTTTGTATTTCTGGCTCATTTCATTTCTTCCGGACAATAATTACTTCCAGGCAATTTCGGTCTTTATCTGCTACATTCTGATGTTCAGTCTGGCCTATCAGGTTTGCAAAGACAATGACGCGCCAAAATCTGTGTTTTGGGTATGTATCGCAGCGATTTTGACGGCCTACAATTTCTATATGATGGCCAACTGCATTCGGTACTGGCTCGTCTTTTCTGTTTTCTTCTATTTGCTGTACAACGAGCTTGTTCGCAAAAAAAGCAAACTGCTTATATGGGCAGGTTACATATTGCTTATTTTTTTCCACTACGGTGCCTTACTTTTGGTTGCAGCGCGAATCGTCGCTTTGGTTCTTATCAGCACCAAAAACCTGAGAAAAGTAAAATTTACTGATTTGATTCTTTTGGCAATCTGCGGGGTCAGTGCGGTTTTCCTGCTGAAATCTTCATATTTTGCCACCACTATCACAGAAAAAATTCAAGGTTATTCCACCTATGAAACAAGAGGCACCTGGCAGACAATTGTGGGATTTCTCAGAGTCATCACTGTCTGCGTACTGATATACCACGCATTTAAGACAGCAGACGATAAATACAAGGAATATTTCATTGCGATTTTGTGTGTTTGCGCCATTCCGATTTTGGACTACGATAACTATACGCTCATCCTCCGCTTCGGCGATGCCGTAATCGCCACCGCGAGTGTCGCAATTGTATTAAGCAGCAAAGCAAGTACGCATCAGGAGATTACACTCCGCAAAATGACCTTGTATGACATTCTTCTTGTGATGTGTATGATGGTTTGCTTTGCCGCATTTATTATGTTCGACTACCAACATTTGACATTCAACTTCTGATAAAAGCAACGAGGTGCAAATGAAAAAACCGTACGGAACGCTGGGCAAAATGTCGGGGTATATGATTGCCCCGCTGATCAGTGCCGCAATCAGCTTTATATCCATACCCATTATAACCGCGCTACTGCCCAAGGAAGTCAGCGGTCAGGTATCTATGTTCGTAACATACCGGAGTGTCATATCGTCCTTTGCTCTGCTGGGTATGGATCAGCCGATGACGCGCTATTATTATGATCCGCCGGGGAAGCTGACCAACAAAAGCCTGACCAGCGTATGTGTGATGATAGCAATGGGGGCTTTGCTTATCGCCGCAGCAGGGTGCTTTGCCGTCTGGAAAAATCTTTCCGCTGCAATTATTGGGCGTTCCAGTCTTTTTGTGGTTTTCTGCCTGGTGCTGGATATACTGGCGCACATGATTTTGACTTTTCTGAACAAAGCCTCCCGATTGCAGGGCAATGTGTTGCTGTATGTCATACAGTCAGTATTTATAACCATTACCACAAAATTATCCTACGCTGTTGTGGCTTATTTTTCCGGTACCGCAATCGCCGCCATTGCGGTTATTACCGTTTCCGCGCTTATTCTGATGGCAGTCTTCCTTGCGATGAAAGCAAGGGTGACCTTTGCCTTGCCCAAGCGTGGAACAAACCTGCATCTGAAAAAGATTGTTTCCTTTGGTCTGCCCCAAATCCCGGTGCAGTTATTGGCAACCCTCAACGGCAGCGTTTCCACAATTGCTTTGAAGAAATTTGCGGACTATGCTGCGGTGGGTGTGTATTCCATTGCCATTTCCGTAGCAAATGCCATTGCCCTTATCCAAAGCAGTGTTAATGCCATATGGGCACCCTACATCTATAAAAACTACCAGACAAAGCAACAGACCATTATCAAGATGCACCACTTAGTCAGTCTGGCAATGATTGGCGCCGGTCTGGCATTGTGCCTTTTTGAAGATTTGATTTACATCATTCTGGTAGACGAAAGCTATTGGGAAAGCAAGATATACTTCCCTCTGCTCCTTATCTCCCCCATTTGCTACACCATCTCCGAAACCCTTGGAATCGGCTTTAAAATCGCAGAAAAATCCTACTGGAATATTCCGGTTTATACGCTTGCCTTTGGCTCCAACATACTGGTTTGTTGCATTTTGATTCCCCTTGTGGGTCCTATCGGTGCTGCAATCGCCACGGCAGTCTCCTCCATACTGATGATGCTTTTCAAGAGCTACGTCGGAGAGCGGTATTACCGCTGCTCAGACTCCTATGCCAAGCTGATTGTTGCGTTTACCGCTATGTGCATCGCAATGTGCGGCGCAATTGCGTTCTATGAGAGCATCCTCCGCTACATTTTGATTCTGCTTGCCATTTTTATTGTTATTTTCGTATACCGGAAGGAAATAAAGTTCCTGCTGGATATGGTGCTGTTCAGGAGAAACAAAAAATGATCATCTATAAAATTCTTTATGCTTTTGCAAAAAAGCTGCCCCCCTCCAACACCAAGCTGGGAAAGCCGGGCGGTAAATTAAGACGCTTTTGCGCAAAGAAAATGTGCGCATACGTGGGCAAAAACGTAAACATTGAAAAAGGCGCTACCTTTGCCAGCGATTTAAAGATCGGCGATCGCTCCGGCGTGGGCATCAATTGTATGATAAGCCGCAACGTTACCATCGGCAAATACGTTAATATGGGACCGGAGTGCTTTATTTATACCAGCAACCACGCGCACGACCGTGTGGATATTCCTATGCAGTAGCAGGGCTACACCGAAGTCAAGCCGGTGGTTATCGAAGACGACGTCTGGCTTGGCAGCAGAGTAACCATTCTGCCCGGTGTCCGGATTGGTCAGGGCGCCATTGTAGGTGCTTCTGCTGTGGTGACCCACGATGTTGAGCCTTATACCATCGTAGGCGGAAATCCTGCCAAATTGATTCGGCGCCGGGGATAACGCATTATGGCAATTGAGAAGGTGCGGGCATATTTCGCCCAATTCGGTATGGCCGAGAAAATTCTGGAATTTGACGTGTCCAGCGCCACCGTGGAGCTGGCAGCCATCGCAGTGGGTGTTGAAGGCAAGCGCATCACCAAGACATTGTCCTTTCTCGTGGAGGACAAGCCGGTGCTGATTGCCACCGCAGGCGATGCCAAGATCTCCAACCCCAAGTTCAGAGAGCAGTTCAAGACAAAGGCGAAAATGATTCCCTATGAGCAGGTGGAATCGCGCATCGGTCACAATGTGGGCGGTGTGTGTCCCTTTGCCATCAACGAGGGCGTGGACGTGTATCTGGACGTTTCCTTAAAACGGTTTGACACGGTCTTCCCCGCCGCCGGCAGTGAAAACAGCGCTATCGAGCTGACGTCGGAGGAGCTGGAGCGTTTCTCTAATGCCCTCGGCTGGATTGACGTCTGCAAAGACTGGGAATAACAAAAACCCCGCATCGTAATGATGCGGGTATTTTTTCAGCCTTTGGGAATGGTGATGGTCAGCACAATCTGGCTGTCCGTCTCCCGGCGCTCAGATACGGCAGAGATGCCGGACAGCTGAATCCGCGCCAGAGACTGATTTAAGTAGCTTAAAAACGCCCCCACGCTGGCACGGGTCTGCCCGGTGTTTTGCTCACAGAGCAGGCCCTCTATGTACTGCTCCGCCCGGGCAACGCTCATATTCTGCCGGGCAATTACACCGATGGCCTGCAGCTTCTGATAATCAGAATCCAGCTTCAAAAGGGCGCGGGCGTGGCGCTCGGTCAAGCCTGCCTGCCGCAGCGCCTCCAGCACCTTGGGACTGTGGCGCAGCAGACGCAGCTTGTTTGCCACACCGCTCTGGCTCTTGCCCAGCAGCTTTGCCACCTGCTCCTGACTCATCCCATAGTTGCGCATCAGCAGGTCAATCCCCCGGGCTTCCTCGATAAAATCCAAATCCTGCCGCTGCAAATTTTCCACCAGTGCAGTCATTGCGGATTCCTGCTCGGTCATTTTCATCACGATGCAGGGAATCTCCGTCAGTCCCGCCAGCATTCCCGCCCGCAGCCGCCGCTCCCCGGCAATCAGCTCATACCCAGCGCCCACCCGGCGCACAGACAGCGGCTGCAAAATTCCGTGCTGCCGGATAGACTCCGCCAGCTCCTCCAACGGCTCCTCCCGGAACAGCTTTCTCGGCTGGGTAGGATTGGGACGTATGGCCTTTGCAGGCAGAAACACCACCCTTCCGGTTTCCATATAGGTTTTCAATTTCTGGCACTGCATAGCTTGTCCTCCTTGGTTGCGTGTTTTTTAGTTTATCGGGAAAATGTTTAGAAAACCCACGAAACACGCCCCATAACGCAAAAAACTCCTCGACAAAGTCCCCTCCAATCTCGTTGCAAAGAGGGATTCTGTGTGGTATAATCCTTTATAAATAAGGATTTCGCCGATTTTTCGGTAAAACGGGAGGAACCAATGGAAAAACTCTACTACACCGACAGCCATAGGAAGACCTTTGAAAGCCGGGTCACCGGTTGCCACGCTGTCAGCGGCGGCTGGGAAATCACCCTGAACGCCACCGCCTTTTACCCCGAGGGGGGCGGTCAGCCCTGTGACACAGGTCATCTGGGAGACAGCCGGGTGCTGGCAGTCAAAGAGACTGGTGAGGAGATTGTGCATCTGTGCGATAAGGCACTGCCTGTGGGAAGTCAAGTCTCCGGCGCTATTGACTGGGCGCGCCGCTTTGATTTTATGCAGCAGCACTCCGGAGAGCACATTGTCTCCGGCATCATCCACGCCCTTTACGGCTACCACAACGTAGGCTTTCATATGGGCGCGGAGGTGGTGACCATCGACTTTGACGGCCCCATTGCCCCCGAGGCGCTGCAGGACATTGAAGACCGGGCCAACGCCGCCGTCTGGCAGAATCTGCCGGTGCGGTGCTACTACCCCTCTGCCGAAGAGCTGCCCGGTATTCCTTACCGGAGAAAGCGGGATTTGCCCTGGCCGGTGCGGCTGGTGGAGATTCCGGGCATTGACCTGTGCGCCTGTTGCGGAACGCAGGTTTCCCACACCGGCGAGGTGGGTCTTATCAAGCTGCTCTCCTGTGTGAAGTTCCACGAGGGCGTGCGGATTGAAATGGTCTGCGGCAAGCGGGCGCTGGGACTCTTAAGCGACATCTACGAGCAAAACCGGCTGGTCAGCCAAACCTTTTCCGCCAAGCCATTGGAAACAAGTCTTGCCGCCCGCCGGGCAAGTGAAGCGCTGGTAAACGAAAAATACCGCGCCGCCGGTCTGGAAAAGCAGCTGTTTTCCTATATTGCCAAGGAATATGCCGGCAAGACGCTGGCCGTGCATATCGCCCGTGACCTCTCCCCTGCCGCCACCCGGGAGCTGTGCACCCGCATTGCACAGGAAGCAGAAATTGCCGTCACCGCCTCCGGCACGGACAAAACCGGCTACGCCCTCTGTATTATCAGCAATTGCAAGGATGCAAAGGCCATCGGCACAGCGACAGTTGCTGCGCTCAACGGCCGCGGCGGCGGAAAACGGGAGGCATTTCAGGGCAGTGTGAACGCCACAGCGGAGGAAATCAAAAAATATTTTGATTGGGTCTTGCAAAATGGTCTGTAAACTGGTAAAATTACTATACAGCATATCGCTGCAAGCAAAGGAGGAATTTCTATGATTCAAGTGATTATGGGTCTGAAGGGCTCCGGCAAGACCAAGAGACTGATCGATTCCATTAACGAGGCAGTGGCAAGCGCCCAGGGCGATGTGGTTTGCATCGAATACGGCAAGCAGCTGACCTATGACGTAAACTACCGTGTCCGCCTGGTCAACTCCAAGGAGTATGGCATTAACAATATGGACAAGCTCACCGGCCTGCTCAGCGGCCTGCACGCAGGCAATTTTGACATCACCAACGTGTACATCGACAACCTGTATAAGACCATCGGCGCTGACCGGGCAACCGGCGAAGCTTTCATTCTGTGGTGCGACGAGTTTGCAAAGGCAAACAATATGAACATCACCATCACCGTTTCTGACGATCCCGCTGAAGCTTCCGACGCTGTCAAGGCTTTCCTGGTATAATTTTTGATTACACCGCTGCTTACCGTAGCGGTGTAATTTTTTTGTTTTCTTTTTATCGGTTATGTGTTAGAATAGAAGTAACCCTTTCTAAAGGAGATGTTTTTATGAAAAACACAGTTTTTAAAGGTATGGCCACCGCTATGGTCACCCCTATGACACCCCACGGCGTGGATTACGACACCCTCGCCCGTTTTATTGAATTTCAGCTGGAAGCCGGTATTAACGCGCTGGTTGCCGTAGGCACCACCGGCGAGAGCGCCACCTTAACGCCTGAGGAGCGGAAGGCGGTTATCCGGTTTACCGTAAAGCAGGTAAACGGCCGCGTGCCCGTAATTGCCGGCACCGGCACCAACAACACTGCCCACGTGCTGGACTTTACCAAAAGCGCCTGTGACGACGGCGCAGACGCGGTGCTGGTGGTAACCCCCTACTACAACAAGGCCACCCAAAACGGTCTGATTGCCCACTACACCGCCGTGGCGGACGTGTCGGAAAAGCCGGTGATTATGTACAGTGTACCCAGCCGCACCGGCTGCAATCTCCTACCCGACACCGTGGCCACCCTGGCCCAGCACCCCAACATTGCGGGTCTGAAGGACGCCAACGGCAATATGGACCAGACCGTGGAGACCATTGCCAAATGCGGCGGCAACATTGATATTTACTCCGGCGAGGATTCTCTGACTGTACCGATGATGGCAATGGGCGCTGCCGGCTGTATCAGTGTGCTGTCCAATGTGGTACCGGAGATGGCGGTTAAGATGTGCGACAAAGTCTTCGCAGGCAACATCTTCGGCGCAGCTGCTCTGCAGTGCAGAATGCTGCCGCTGATTCGGGCGCTGTTTTCCGAGGTCAATCCCATTCCCGCCAAGGCCGCCGTTGCGGCGATGGGCTTCGGCGAGGAGTATCTGCGGATGCCCCTGTCTTATCTGGAAGACCACAACCGGGAGAACCTGTTTGCTCAGATGCGGGCGCTGGGAGTTAAGGTATGAAGGTAGTCATTTGCGGCGCCAACGGCGCTATGGGAAAGCTGCTGCAGCAGCGGTTTGAAAAGGAGCTTGCCGGACTGGTCAGCGCTGACGGTCTGGGCGGTGTTCCCCGCAGCTTTGCAGAATTGGGAGACGTAAAGGCTGATACGGTGGTGGACTTTTCCCACCATACCGCCGCCCCCGCGGTGGCAGAATACGCCGTAAAAAACCGCTGCGCAATGGTGGTAGGCACCACCGCCCACACGGAGGAAGAAAAGGCTGCCATCTATGCCGCCGCCAAGTCCGTTCCCGTGTTTTACTGCGGCAATATGAGCCTGGGTGTTGCAGTGTTATGTAACCTTGCCAAGCAGGCCGCCCAGAGCTTCCCCGACGCGGACATCGAAATCGTGGAAATTCACCACAACCGAAAGGTGGACGCCCCCAGCGGCACGGCAAAAATGCTCTTTGACGCCATTCGGCAGGTCCGTCCCCAAGCT
>JAZTWB010000051.1:0-20799 GCA_045635645.1 Faecousia sp.
GATGAAAATATAACTATGGGCGACCTGAAGGGTGCTCTGGTTACACTTATGAAGCGAATTTACGGTCAGGATGCAATTATGCGTTTCCGTCCTCACCACTTCCCATTCACCGAGCCCAGCTGCGAAATGGATATGCAGTGCCACAAGTGCCACGGCACCGGTGAAGTAGATGGACAAATTTGCTCTACCTGCCACGGTGAAGGCTGGATTGAACTGCTGGGCGCCGGTATGGTGCATCCCGACGTGCTCCGCAACTGCGGCATCGACCCGGAAAAGTACTCCGGTTTTGCCTTCGGTATGGGCCTTGAGCGTATGGCGATGGGCCGTCTGCGCATTACTGACCTGCGTCTGATTTTCGACAACGATGTCAGATTCCTGAATCAATTCTAAGGAGGTACGGACAATGAAACTCAACAGAAAATGGCTGCACGAAGAATTTGTGGACTTGTCCTGTGTTTCCGACAAGCAATTTGTGGAAAAACTGACCATCTTTGGTCAGAAGGTGGAAACCTATGAGCGTATGGACGCGGAAATCAAGAACGTTGTGGTGGGCAAGGTTGTCTCCATTGTACGTCACGAAAATTCCGACCATATGTGGATTTGTCAGGTGGATGTGGGCGAAGCTGAGCCTGTGCAGATTGTCACCGGCGCGCAGAATGTGCACGAGGGCGACCTGGTACCTGCCGCACTGCATAACTCCTGGCTGCCCGGCAATGTTCATATCACCAAGGGCAAGCTCCGTGGCGTTCCCTCCAACGGTATGCTCTGCTCCTATCTGGAGCTGGGTTTGACCCAGAACGACCTGCCCGGCGCTTATGAGGACGGTATCTGGATTTTGAATGACGAGGACTGCAAGCCCGGCGATGACATCAACCTGGTCATCGGCAACGACGATACTGTTGTGGATTTTGAAATCACCAACAACCGTCCCGACTGCTACTCCATCATCGGTCTTGCCCGGGAGTCCGCCGCCGCATTCGGTCTGCCTATGAAGCACCACGAGCCGGTGGTTAAGGGCAGCAATGCCGGCTCCATCTTTGACAAGCTGGATGTAGAAGTGCCTGCCACAGAGCTGTGCAACCGCTACTCCTCCCGTATGGTGGCAAACGTAAAGATTGGCCCGTCTCCCAAGTGGCTGCGTCAGCGTCTGCGCGCCAACGGCGTGCGTCCTATCAACAACATCGTTGACATCACCAATTACGTGATGCTGGAATACGGTCAGCCTATGCACGCCTTTGACTACCGCTATGTGGGCTCCGGCAAGATTGTGGTACGCGAAGCAGAAGCAGGCGAAACCCTGACGACTCTGGATGGCAACGTGCGAAATCTGAAACCCGGTATGCTGGTAATCGCCGATGAGACAAAGCCCATCGGTCTTGCCGGCATTATGGGCGGTGAAAATTCCGAAATTCTGGACGATACCACCACTGTCGTCTTTGAATCCGCCAACTTTAACGGCACCTCCATCCGTCAGACAGCACTGGCTCTGGGTATGCGTACCGAGTCCTCCGGAAAGTTCGAGAAGAATCTTGACCCGCTGATGACTGTACCGGCTGTACAGAGAGCCTGTGAGCTTGTAGAACTTCTGGAGTGCGGCGATGTTATGGACGGCATCATCGACATTGTTAACTATGTACCTGCTGACAGGACCGTTCCTCTGGAGGTTGAGAAAATCAACAACCTTCTGGGTACGAACATCTCCCGCGAGGAAATGGTCAAGTACCTGAATAATCTGGAAATTCCTGTTGAGGGTGACACCATTTTGGTCCCCTCCTGGCGGCCTGACCTGAATCTGATGGCAGACATTGCCGAAGAAGTGGGCCGTTCCTTCGGTTACAACGAGATTCCCACCACAGACTTCAAAAATTCCACTCAGGGCGGCTATACCCCCGCAATGCTGCTGGAAACTGCCGGCGGCCGTCTGTGCCGTGCGTTGGGATACAGCGAGATTATCACCTATTCCTTCGTCTCCCCCGCTATTTTCGACCAGATTCGTCTACCGGAAGACAGCGCACTTCGCAAGGCACTGCGAATCCAGAATCCTCTTGGTGAGGACACCTCCATTATGCGTACCACAGCGCTTCCTTCTATGCTGGACATTCTCTCCCGCAACAACGCCTACCACAATAAGGCCGCAAAGCTCTACGAGCTGGCAAAAATCTACCTGCCTACCGAGGGCGAGACTCTGCCTGTAGAGCCTAAGATTCTGGTGCTGGGTACCTACGGCGCAAAGGCAGACTTCTTCACCATAAAGGGTGAACTGGAAGCCATTTTCACAGGTCTGCGGATGCCGAAGGCAATCTACACCGCTGAAAAGAGCAATCCCTCCTACCACCCCGGTCGCTGTGCAAAGGTTGCCATTAACGGTGTGGAATTGGGTTATATCGGTCAGATGCATCCGCTGGTTGCCAAGAATTACGGTATGGACTGCGAGGTTTACTGCGCTGAAATCAATTTTACCGCACTTCTTGACCTGCGCAAGCCTGAGCCCACCTATATCCCCCTGCCCAAGTATCCCAGTGTCACCCGCGACCTTTCTCTGGTCTGCGACGAGGTATACACCGTTGCCCAGGTCGAGGAAGTCATCGAGAAGTCTGCCGGTAAGCTGCTGCGGAGCATTCGTCTGTTTGACATCTACCGTGGCACAGGCGTTCCCGAGGGCAAGAAGAGTATCGCCTTCTCTCTGGAGCTGCGTGCAGACGACAGAACGCTGACCGACGTGGATTCCGAGCAGGTTGTTTCCAAAGTTCTGGAGGCTCTGAAAACCTCGATTGGCGCAATTCTCCGTTAAAATTCTGAATTTTTCGAAACAAGCCCTTTACAGGAAGAAAAAAATGGGATATAATACTTCTACTATTCGGAAGGAGGTCATAGCACAATGGACAGAAACCAAAGTACTATCAAGTTTGTCGTCCCCGGCGAAGAAAAGGAAAGTATGCAGTCAATACTCCGGAGTGTCTTTGACGCTCTGAACGAAAAGGGATATAATCCCATCAACCAGATCGTTGGTTACCTGCTGACGGAAGACCCCACCTACATCACCAATTACAACAATGCCCGCAGCAATATTTGTAAGATCGACCGTGATGAGCTCATGCAGGAACTGGTGCGATTCTATCTCTTCCACAACGGTTAATTTCAGGAAGGCTTTTGCCGCCGCAAAAGCCTTCCAATCCTTATTATTTTAGGAGGTTGCTATGTCCGAAGGTTTGACTTATAAGGGCCATCCGCTGATGCGCAAAGACAATCTGATTTACTACGGCTCTATGGCTGACAGCCACATTGTTATGCTGCAGGTGCTTGAAACCAAAAAGGTTAACGACGCTGAGATTGCTACCCGCGTTTCCGTACAGCTTCAGCTGACCGACCCGGCCGCAAAGAGCCGCGACCGCATCGTCAAAAAAAGCGAAAAAGACGGCTTCTACACCGCGCTGGATGTGGGCAGTGTATGGCTGGAAAGAGCGCTTGCCGGAAAATAATTTCATCTATAAAACTACCGACACAGGCTGTGTCGGTAGTTTTTTTCATATTCTCTGCTTTTTGCCGCATACTAACAGCAAAGGACGGTGTAATTATGGGCAATCAAAAATGCGGAAGACAGAGTTTTCAGTTGGAAAATCCCCCGATCATCACTGCCTGGGCAAGTGTCGCCGGCAAAATGGAGGCCGAAGGGCCACTGGGAAAGACCTTTGATGTTACACACAATGACGCCTATTTCGGCGAAAAAACCTGGGAACAAGGCGAAAAAAGAATGCAGCAAATTGCATTGGAAACCCTCACACGGAAAGCAGGTATCAACAACAAAGATTTAGGCTTGGTATTCTCCGGAGACCTGCTGAATCAGTGTATTGGCTCGTCCTTTACCCTCCGCAACGCAGGGATTCCCCACATCGGTCTGTACGGCGCATGTTCTACGATGGCAGAAAGCCTTCTCATGGCATCTATGGCCGTAGGCGGCGGTTTTTCCGACAAGGTAGTCGCTATGACCTCCTCCCATTTTGCAAGCGCAGAGCGTCAGTACCGCTTTCCCTTGGGGTACGGCGGACAGCGGACACCCACGGCACAGTGGACCGTCACCGGATCGGGCGCTGCGCTGGTTTGCAGCAAAGGAAACGGGCCAAAAATCACCGCCTGCACCATTGGCACAGTCACCGATCTGGGGATTAAGGACGCAAACAATATGGGGCCTGCTATGGCGCCGGCCGCCCTGTCCACAATTCGCGCCCATTTTAATGACTTGAAGCTTTCCGCCGATGATTACGATTTAATTGTCACCGGCGATTTGGGTCAGTTAGGTAAGGACGCACTTTTGACCCTTGCACAGCGAGAAGGTCTGGGACTTGGCGGGAAAATTGCCGATTGCGGCACACTGGTCTTCGATCTGACCAAACAGGACGTTCATGCCGGCGGCTCCGGCTGCGGTTGCAGTGCCATTACACTGTGCGGGTATCTTCTGGACAGGCTGCGCAGCGGAAAGCTGAAAAGAATTTTGTTCTGCGGTACAGGCGCGCTGCTCTCCCCCACTTCCACCCAGCAAGGGCTTCCAATACCCGGTGTGTGCCACGCTGTATCCATTTGCGGAGGTTAATTATGGATTATTTGAAAGCATTTGTCATCGGCGGAATTCTTTGTGTCATTGGACAAATTTTAATTGACAAAACAAAGCTGACTCCGGCTCGAATTCTGGTTGGATATGTAGTTGCAGGCGTTATATTGGGCGGAATCGGACTATACGAGCCGCTTGCAGAATATGCTGGCGCAGGCGCTACCGTGCCTCTGACAGGCTTTGGCAACAATTTGGCAAAAGGCGTAAAGGAAGCAATTAACGAAAACGGTTTTCTTGGAATCTTTACCGGTGGTCTGAAAGCAACCGCAGGCGGTATTGCAGCCGCCATTGTCGCAGGATTGCTGGCAAGTCTGATCTTCAAGCCTAAGGATAAAGCATAACAAAACGGGCATACTACAGTGGGAACAACCCAAAAAATTTTTCGGAGGAACAGAAAATGAATAACCAGAATAAGAACCAGAATCAGAATCAGAACAACAACCAGAACCAGAACCAGAATCACAACCAGAATCAGAACCAGAACAGCAATCAGAACAACCAGAACAACAATCAGAACCAGAATCAGAACAACCAGAATAACAACCAGAACAAGAACTACCGCTAAAAGCAAACCGCCGAAGGGAATTCCCTTCGGCGGTAACTTATTTCACCTCTACAAAGCGATTCATTGCAAAAAAGTACAACACAGCGGATTTTACGGGTTTTTTATAAATGCGCTCCAGAGCCTCAGCATAGGTCGATACCTGCGCTTTGTATCTTTGGGTAATAGTCGATAAGGTTTCCTCCGTTACATAGTCCGTCTTAAAATCAACAACGGTAATGCCATCGTCTTCCACAATGGCACAGTCTACAACGCCCTGCATAAGCACCTGCTCGCCTGCAGCATCGGGGTAAAATTTTGTTGCATCACAAAGCAGGGAGAATTTAAACTCACGCAGCACCTGTTTTTCCCGCTGCAGCTTTTCACCCAGCGGTGTCCGGAAGAATGTCAGTAGTTTTTCACAATCCACCAACTCCGCCTGCTCCGGCGCAATCAGCTGCTCCCGTACCATTCTGTCTAAATCCCCGCGGATAGCTTCAATATCACTGCAGGCAGAAAAACGGATATACTGCATTGCCCCGTGGATTGCATTGCCATAGGCCTTTCCGGAAACAGAATCCGTCAGACCCGGTTTTCTGAATTTGACTTCCCGCCTTTCGCCAGCACCCTCGGCAACCTCATTGTCCAGCGCCCTGCCCTTTAACTGGGTTGCAGTCAGCTTGGAGGGAATTTGGGTTGCACCGCGATTGGGATACACAAATTGAAGTCGGGCAGACAAATTAGCGATTTGTGCCTCCGAAACACTTTCCTGCTGTACAGCTTCACTGCAAGGCGCACAGGATGGACCGCTACTACCGACAACCGCAATTTTCCACGGCGTTTCAGATACGTTGCAGCAAGCCGGATGCCCACCAAGCGCAAAGAACGCTCCGGCTTCGGTCCTTTTCAGGGCGGTTTGCAGCACCCACGCACCCGGGCAATCCGCCTCCGATGCTAACAGCTCCCGACTGCTCATATCCAGCCGCATAGCAATATCCTCAATGCTTGCAGCGAGATTTTTTACCGCATAGGTCATAATCAATCGGTCACGGGCCCGCGTCATAGCCACGTACAGCACCCGCATTTCCTCAGAAACGCTCTCTTGCATAATCTTTAAGGCAATGGCGCGTTTAGCAAGGGTCGGATAGCGCACGCGCAGCCTTGCATCCACACAGCCAAGACCCAGTCCCAAATCCCTGTGGCATATCACCTGCGCCCGGGCGCTTTCCTGGTTAAAGCCTCTGGAAAGGCCACACAAAAACACCACAGGAAATTCCAGTCCCTTGGACTTGTGGATACTCATAATGGTAACCGCACCCCGGTCCTGTCGATTTGTGCCAACGGGCAGGCCGCGGGCATCTGCCGCATTCAAAAATTCCAGCAGCCGCCCCAGTTCACCGATTCCATTGGTCTCGTAATCAGAAACCACCTTGAAGAAGCTCTGCAGATTTTCAAGGCGTACATCACCGTCGGACATTGCTGCGTAGATGCTCAGCAGCTTCGTCTCTGTGTAGACAGCACTGAGCAGCTGGGTCAGGGTTGACAGTCTTGCAACCGTCCGCAGCTTGTTGAGAATCTCAGTAAAGCGCTTAGACTTACTGTCCTGCGCCGTACTGACCAAAGCGTAGATTGACGTGTAGCGGTCCTTACTCCGCAAAATCGCCAAATCCTCAGCGGTAAAACCAAAAATCGGGCTTGTCAGCACCGCCGTCAGCGGAATGTCCTGCACAGGATTGTCCACAACCTGCAAAATTGCCCGCAGTGTGGCTATTTCCTCAGCCTGCAAAAGGTCCGCGCTGTCTCCGGTGGTGCAGCGAATACCCCTTTCTTGGAGGGCATAGCGGAACGCACCGCCAACGGAGCCAGGACTTCTAAGGAGTATCACAATATCCTCCGGCGTAATCGGACGCAGTGTATCCCCGTCCCGCACACAGTGTGTGCCGTCAAGCAGGCGGGTAATTTCCTCGGCCACAAATGCCGCCTCTTCCTCATAGGTATCGTGTTCCACATCGATGCCGTACAGGGAAACCTCCGTCTCGTTAAGGGAAATATGGTCAATTCCCTCTCTGAGCATCTCCGCTTCACCGTAGCGCAGTCCGCCCACAGCCAGAGACATACATTCGCCAAATACGTCGTTTACCGCCGAAATCACACCGCCGGAGGAGCGGAAATTATGACTCAGAAGCACTCTCCGCCCCTCACCCATATTGGCTGATTCAGCTGGCGCAAATGTATTGTACTTTTCTATAAAGATTTCCGGATTTGCCAGACGGAACTGATAAATGGACTGCTTGACATCGCCAACCATAAAGCAGTTTTGTCGTTTTTCGGTCAGCGCAGTAAATATTGCGTCCTGAATCTCGTTAGAGTCCTGGTACTCGTCCACCATAATCTCTCGAAACCGCTGACCCACCTCGGAGGCAATTGCCGTGATGCCGCTGCGCTGTTTGCCCAGAAGCAGATCCAGCGTTTTATGCTCCAAATCACCGAAGTCCAGCACACCGCGATTGCGTTTCAGTGTGTTATAGCTTTCAGTAAAGGATTCCACCAGCTGAACAAGTCCTCTTGCGGCGGCAGAGGCCTGGAACATATCCGCCAGAACACGTCGGCTATCATCTGCAAAACTGCGCAGACGCTTTGTCAGACCGGTTTTACAGCTATTGCGCACAGCCTTCATTTGCTGGGCAAGCTGCAAATCCGCGCAGTTTTTGGGGAAGGTCAGCCGACCGAAATCAATGTCACTTGCCGCAATTGCCCCGTCCCAGGATTTACTTTCCTGCAAAACGCGCAATTGCTCAATTGTATCCAGAAACAGCGCAACCGGCTTCTCCATACCGGCAACCTCGACACCTGCAGTAACGCCCCGCTGCAGTGCATCCATTTGCATAGCTACATAATGGCGTAAATCCTCCAAAAGGTACTGACCCCACGGGGTCTGGGCAGCATCCGAAGCACCCTCTGCCCCGCTGCCGGCGCACCACCGAAGCCACTGCTCCGGATTTAAGTGACACCGGGCACTGTTATAGACCTTCAGGATAATTTCGGGAATCTGCCTGTCGTCACGACCCAGACCCTGAGAGTCTATAAACGCGCAAAAATCCGGGTTGGACTGGGCTGTTTCGTAGGCATCATTCAGTATCTGCTCCAGCGCTTTCAGCTGCAGTTGCAAACACTCAGATTCGTCTGCGACGGAAAAATCCGCATTCACGTCCAGCCGGTAGGCGTACTGGCGCAGCAGGTCTGTGCAAAATCCGTGGACTGTGGAAATTTTCGCCAGATACAGCCGCTGCATTTGCTGCTGCAAATGTCTGTTGGCAGCGTTATCCGCAATCAGTTCGGACAGCTTAGCGGCAATTTTTCCCCGCAATTCCGCAGCCGCAGCCTTGGTATAGGTAATAATCAGAAAATCGTCAATGTTGGCAGGGTCTGCAGGGTCAAGAATGTAACCCATCAGACGGTCAACCAGCACTTTGGTCTTTCCGGAGCCTGCAGCCGCGGAGACCAGCAGCTTTCCGCCGCGGTTTTCCACCGCCAACCGCTGTTCATGGGTCAGTTTTTCAGCCACGGCCGCTCATCTCCTTTTCAATCTCCTCCCAGAATTTCTGGGGACTCATTGCTGCATATTCCCGTCTGCCCTCTACGCTTTGGGCGTGACAAACCGCTCCGTACGGGCAGAATGTGCAAGCATTGTGCCGACCGCCCCGGGTATAGGGATTTGGCTCAATGCAGCCGGAGGAAATATCGTCAACCATCTTCCCCAGCAGCATAAAGATATATCCCTTCAAAAGCCGCAGCTGACGACTGTCTGCCAAATCGCCGGAAAGTGTGCCGTCTTTCTTTCTGTCACAAGGCAATCGGACGGGTTTTTCTGACGGCTCCATTGCTGTGAGCACATCCTCATCGGCAAGCAGCAGACCCTTTCGCTTCCACAGCTTTTCCCTTGCCTTTGCCGCCTCTTCCTCGTCGGGTCTGCCGTCAGCAGACACCACCGGCGCTCTGGCAGGAAAGTACTGCACACCGGCGGGTACGGGATTCTCTCCCAGCAGCCCATCGCTGTTATCCTCCAGCGCAAACAGATACAACAGCATTTGCAGACCCAGACCGTTAAACACATCGCAGTAGTCGAAGTCCTTTTTACCGGTCTTGTAGTCCACTACCCGATAGTAGGTCTGACCGTCCCGCTCCCAGGCGTCCACTCTGTCCACAAAGCCCCGAAGCACGGCAGTCATTGTCTTGCCGGTAATGGCAATGGAGTCAAAGGCGCGCTCAAAATCCACCGGCGCAAAGGATGACTCACTCAGCTCCTGCCAAAGCTCTGTTACCACCATTTCCAGCTCCTGTGCATTCCTGCGGAACAGATAGCTGACACGTTGAGAGTCAATCTGGCTAAAGTGCTGGGTGATATACTGCCGGGAGAATTCATTGGCAATTTGAAGGGTATCCTCCAGAGAAACCTTACGGAAACCTCCCAGCTCCATAATCCGACGTCCTGTATCCTCCAGAACAGCGTGAACATAGGTGCCAAACTCTGCCGGGTCCACAAGCGCCTGCTTGCGCTCCTTCAGCCGAATTCCGTATTTCAGGAAATAGGACAGTCTGCAGTCTGCAAGCTTATCAACCTGCGAGGCAGACAGACGTACAGTCTTTCCATACAGCGCCTCCACTGCATCTTGTGACATCTGTCCCAAGCCGTGCTCTCGGCGCTGGTGCAGGTAGTTGATTTCTTCTCCGAGACCTATTGCGCTTGCTGCTTTTTCAGCACCACTGCGCAGCAAAAATGCACTTGTTTCCAAGGCATCGGGCGGTATGCAAAGGGACTCTTTTTCGGTTTCGCCACCTGCCATATCCCGCAATCTGCGGTACAGGAAGGAGGGCTGGCCGCCGGCACAAGAAACAGAAACGGATTCGTCCGCACCGCAGAACACGCCGTAAATTTCTGCAAATTCCGCCTGCAGACCCTCCATATCTCCACCGGTCAGTGGCACGCCAAGTTGGCGCAGAGCCGTTCTCTCGTTATCGGTTAAGACACCGGTTGCGCCGGAGTAAGCAGGAAAACTTCCCTCATCTGCGCCCATAACAATCAGGTGCTTTACCTGCTGGCAGCGCATTGCGCTCACAGGGCCAACCGTAACCGCATCCAGCACAGCAGGAATGGTACCCACATCATATTGGCTCAGCAGGAGCTTCAGCAGCCTTGTAAATGTGTAAACATCCCAGTGGGTCTGTCCCAGCGTGTCAGAAAGCTGCTCCAAGGCGGAAATCAAAATCTCCCAAAGCTGACCAAGCACCTGTCCGCTGCGGAAATCGCCCGTACTCTCCATCTGGGCGGCAAGGCTCTCCAACCGCTTATCCAGCTGAATTTCCTCCAAAAATCCGTACAGCGCTGCAACCATTTGCTCTAAATTGGCAGCATCCGTCAAGCCCTTGCCCAGACGGAACAAGGGCGTAAGGGCAACGCGTCTTGCGCTGTTAAGCTGCTCTAAATAGGCTCTGTCCTTGTCCGTCCACTGGGCGCTCAAGCCATCGGGGTGGTTTTCCCAGTCGGAAGCCCAACGGCTGCCGGTAATATTCCACACAATGGCATAATTTTCAATTTGGTCACACTGGGATAGCTCTAAAGGAGAGAGCGCGGACTTTAGGTAACGCAGCACGTCAGACTGCTCATAGCCACCCACCGCTGCATCCACGGCGGACAGCACAGTGGTTATCACCGTTTTATCCAGGATGTCCTCCGTACCGGACAGGTAGACCGGGATATGGTATCTGGAAAACACCATATTCACCGTATTGGCGTATGCGCCCATATCCGTGCAGACTACACCGATATCCCGGTAGCGGCAGCCGGCAGCTACCAAACGGGAAATCCGCTCCGCGGCGCTGTGACACTCGCTATACACAGAGTCATAGGAAGACGCCTGCAGCATCGGAACAGTGTGGGCGATTTTCCCTTGAAACAGGGTCGAAAGCAATCCGGCAATCGGTCTTTCGCTGTCATTGTTTTGTACGATTTCCCACTTTACACCGGTCTGACGGGCAACAGACAACAGCTCCGCCGCAGTTGCCGCCGCCTTTTCAAAGGCAGGGTTATCCGAATCAATACGGTCGCAGGTCAGACTCACCACAACCCGCTCTGCGGATGCAATCAAATGCTTCAGAATTTGCATATGCTGGCGGGTAAAATCCGGGAATCCGTCTATGTAAAACACGTGTTTTTCCCCGAAATCACTATCCTCAAGCTGTTCCAGAAGCCATGTCATCTGATCCCGTGGGTCCCGTTTTCCGCGAGCGCACAGGCTGTCATAGGCCTCCAGCAGCAGCGACAGCTCCTCCAGCTTCTGGGCAAAGCTGCCTGTGGTTTTCCGGGCAGCCGCTGCCAAATCCTCAGCGGTGATACAGCAGCGCTTGAACTCATCCACCGCGTCCAGAAGGCCGGTCAGAAATTCCGGACGGGTCTCCACAGAGGCATAGGCTTTCAGCTTGCTGTGCAGCTGCCGCGCAGCAGATGCCATTGCCACCAGTCTGCCGCCATTGTCCAGACATTCCGGTGCGCCGCAGCCTGCCGCGTCGGAGACACGTTTGGCAAGGCGGGTAAAGGTAAGCACCTCCGCAAAACGGCTTGCGGTATCCCCGCAGACTGCGCACAGCCTGCGCTCAGTTTCGTGGCTGAT
This sequence comes from Faecousia sp., assembly GCA_045635645.1. Classification (GTDB taxonomy): domain Bacteria; phylum Bacillota; class Clostridia; order Oscillospirales; family Oscillospiraceae; genus Faecousia. The sequence goes on from JAZTWB010000051.1 coordinate 11,816, forward strand.
CAGCTCAGGGACCATCAGAATTCTGCCGGGGCGCTCCTCCGCTACATCCTGCGCCAGCATTTTAAGGACTGTATCCCGGTTGGCTGTCCAGTCCGTACCCAACAGTAATGTCAGCATTCCTATCCCTCCTTTCGTTTGTATCATAATATCATACAATCCGTCCAAATAACAGGGTAAATTTATTTTTCCATAAAAATACCGCCCATACTGAATAGAATCTCAGTATGGGCGGCTATCATAGTTAAACAGGCATTGCAATAAACACATCGGGGTAATTGTCCTTGAGCATATTGCAGATAACCGCAGCGAATTCAAAATCCGGTACGATTGCAAAAACCGCCGAGCCGGAGCCGGTCATCTGCTGAGCCATAGAACCATAGCTGTTAAAAATAGACTTGATATAATTCAGCTCCAGATGGTCCTTGGTCACAACAGGGTCAAAGACATTATAAATATTCTCTGCAATTTTGCCCAAATCTCCGGCAAGAATGGCGCTTTCCATTGCCTGATTATCGGGACGCTTGGGAATTGCAACCTCGTCAATCTGCCGGTACAGCTCCGGCGTAGACACAGAAAAGGGCGGCTTGCACACCACAAAGCAGCATTCCGGAATATCCGGCAATTTGCGCAGCTTTTCACCTCTACCCTCTACCATAGCTGTACCGCACAGGGTGCAAAAAGGCACATCGCTGCCAACCAAGCTTCCCAGCTCCGCCAGTGCCAGAATGGACAGTGGGCTGCCGTAATGGCGGTTTAATGCTCTTAACACCGCAGCGGCATCGGCGCTGCCACCGCCAAGGCCTGCCTCCATAGGAATGCGTTTGGTGATGCGGATTTCCAGGCCTGTGGTCTCCAGCTTGGTCTGCTCATAGAACACCTTAGCGGCCTTCCACGCAAGATTCCGCTCGTCTGTGGGAATCCCCTCTTTGTCGCAAATAAGCGCCCAAGGCTTTCCTGTATCCACATCAATCTCCACATCGTCACGAATGGAGATAGTCTGCATCACACTTTTTAAGTCGTGGTAGCCGTCGGGACGCTTGCCGAGAACATCCAGTGTTAAATTGATTTTTGCAAAAGCACCTTCATACAGGGTTGTCATAGAAGCCGTTCCTTCCTGTTGTTTTTGATTATTATAACGAAAAATGCCCATTTTTGCAACGGTTTGCATATTTTATTTTTATCGGGACAAGATACCACTATCCAAGAAAACAAACGGAGGTAATACTATGGACACACTGGCATTGATTCTTTCCATTGTGGGCTCTCTGAACTGGGGCCTTGTGGGTATTTTCAAATTCGACTTGGTCGCTTGGCTCTTTGGCGGACAGGCATCCGTAGTCAGCCGCATTATTTATGCTGCTGTGGGTCTTGCGGGTATGTGGTGCATCAGCCTGCTGTTCCGCAGAAATCGCGTCCGCTTCAATGCAGAATAAGCAAAACCGGCAGCGCCAAGGGCAGCACTTCATAAGGAAGTATTGGTTTTGAACGGTCCCTTTTCCGCTTAACTGCATAAAAAATCTCCGAAATGCGACAGCATTCCGGAGATTTTATTATTTGTTAATCAAAAAAGTTACCACTTCAAAACTGCTTCGCACCTGAAAAAGGCGGGTAGCCCTGCCAATGAAGGCAAAAAGCGCAGAAATACTTGGTGTATTTCGAGCATTTTTAACGCACAGTGGTGGGGATATACGCTCTTTTGCAGGCATTACTTCCTTATGAAGTGCTGCCCCAAGCGCTGCCGGTTTTATCAGTTATTAACACGGATAATGCAAATGTAGGTTGTGCCGTTGTATGTAGCCGCCACCTCTGTGACAGAACGGGACACACCCTTTACGGTATTTCCGGAAACCGTAACACCGCTGCCATTTGCGGACAGCGTGGGAACAACTGTGTTGCCGTTGCTATCTTTCAATGTAAGCGTTAACGCATTGCCTACCTTAATGGTGGTATCATACTTAACGTTCTGGCTATCGAAGTAAACCTCACCCCACTGGGAGTAAAGCTTATATGTAGCATTGGGGGTTACTGCACTGCCGCCGTCCTCAGACACACCGCCGTTGCCGCCGACTCCACCGCCATCTTCAGATACGCCACCGTTGCCTTCCACGCCGGTAGACGCCTTAAAGGTGCAGCGGATAATGCAGCTGACCTTCTGGTCTTCAAATTCCGCGTGAACCTCCGTCATACCGGAGCCAACAGCTACAACCTTGCCGTCAGTAAAGACTGCAACGTCCTCATCGTCGCTTGACCAGGTAATCAGATTCTTGGCAATTTCACCGTTATACAGCACCCAGCTCTCACCCTTGGAGTTGAAGGTAATATCTGTGCGGTTCAGACGCAATGTTTCGGTGGGTTTCTCGACTTCTTCTGTACCGGTGGTATCCTCAGTAGTAGCTTCACCGGTGGTCTCTTCGGGAAGCTGAACGGTAACGACACATTCCTTAGTGATCTTGCCACAGGTAATCACAATCTTCGTTGTACCCTCGCCCACAGCAGTAATCTTACCCACATCGCTGACGGTTGCAACCGCATCGTCCTGAGAGGTGAAGGTCACAATGTCCGGGGTGTTGGCAGGCTCTGCGCTCACGTTCAGCAGGAACGCCTCACCAATCTGCTCCATAAGGACAGTATCTGTATCCAGCTTCAGACCGGTGCAGGAAAGGTCAACCTGATTTACAGCAGGGTCGGTGGTGGTTGTTTCGGGATTGCCGGAAATAGGACTGAAGAAACGCAGTGCCAGATAGATAATCACACCGATGATGGCAAGGAACAAAACAACTGCGGTAATGACAAGACCGCGGTTGGACTTGTTTTCCTCATCATTATCCTTCTTGGGAGCAGATGCCTTTCCGCTTGCTGTCTGCGCCTGATTGCGCTTCTTAACATTCGTTTTAGAAAAACGACCGCCCTTTACATACGTATAGCCGGTAGATACCTTGCCGTCGCTCTTTACTTCGTTGGTAACACGCTGGACATCGCCGGGACGCACACAGCCGCAAATCGGACACTGCTTTGCACTTTCCTGATAAGATGTTCCGCAAATATCACAAATAATCTTACCCATTTTAAACCTCCTGATCTGCAGAAATATGTCTGCAAAATTCTTACGCGCTTATTATAGCATTTATTGTTGAATAAAACAACTATAAACCTGTTGCTTTTTTTAGAAATTTATTTTATGATATACATTAGTAAGAAAAAGGAGGCGATAAAGTTGTCAGAACCGAAGTTAATTTCGCCAATGCTTGATGATTTTATTATGGGCGGACCCATCAGTGACCACCACGGTGTGTGCTGCTGTCCGGCCATTGAGAATGAAACTGATAATAAATACATTGTGAAGGTTATTTCCGTGCCTGCAAGTCCCGCGCAAATGGACGCACTTCTCCTTTCCGGTGCCTATTCCAGCGAGGAAGCCGCACTGGAGTATTTCAGAGCCTTGACCGATGATGTCGTTCAAGAGGTTTCTGTTCTGGAGAATCTTGCACAGCTGGAAGGCTTTCTCGCCTACTCGAAGTGTCAGGTGGAGCCTATGGAGTCCGGTAAAGGCTTTGATGTGTATCTTCTGAGTCCCTACAAACGGTCTTTGCAAAAGCATTTTAAGCGTCACAGCTTTACCCATCTGGACGCGCTGAATCTGGGTCTTGATTTGTGCGCCGCGCTGTCCGTTGCCAGACGCAGTGGCTACCTGTATGTGGACCTAAAGCCCAGCAATGTGTTTGTCACGGACCAGCGGCTGTTCCGTGTTGGTGATCTTGGCTTTATCAAGCTGGATTCTCTCCAGTACGCATCCGTTCCCGAGAAATACTTAAGCACCTACACACCCCCTGAGATTCGCGATGCCTTCTCCGCTTTGAACACCACTATGGACACCTATGCGGCAGGTCTTATTCTCTATCAGGTGTATAACAACGGCGAGTTGCCTTTTAACGATGAGCTGCAGCCCGGCGATACTCTCCCCGCTCCTTTGTATGCAGACTACGAAATGAGTGAAATCATTCTCAAGGCCTGCAATCCGAATCCCGACGAGCGTTGGCAGAATCCCACAGAAATGGGTCAGGCCATTATCAGCTATATGCAGCGCAACGGCGCAAACGATACACCGATTGTTCCTATGCCCGAGCCTGAAGAGGCAACCGAGGCTTCTGAAGAAGCAATTGAGGAAAGCGAGCCTGTGACTGCTGATTCCGAGGACGCTTCCGAGGTTACCGAAGAGGTTACCGAAGAGGTTGCTGAAGAGGTAACCAAAGAGGTTGCAGAGGTCGCGGAAGCTTCTGACGAGGAAACAGAAAATCTCTCTTTCCTGGACGATGCAGATGAAGTTCTTGAGGAATTCGGTGAGGATGCGGAAAATTACGAGACCTTAACCGAAGAAGTCTCGGAAATGCTGAGCCAAGCCGATGAGCTGGCTGCAGCTGATGTTCCGGAGCCTGTGGTTGTTCCCGACCACGTTGACGTCCCCGTACCCGAGCCCGTGGTCATTGAAGAAGAGGAAGAAGTATCCGAGCCGACAGAAGAAGAACCTGTTGCTGAGGAGACCGAGGAAGAAACCGCTGCTGCGGAGGAATCCGAAGAGGAAACAGACCTACCAAAGCAGGAGAAAAAGCGGATTTCTCCCTGGCTGTACGGCGTTGCCGCAGTGGTGCTGGCAGTGCTGCTTTTGTTGGGTGGTATCTTCTTCTACCGCAACTACTATATCCTGCCCATCGATTCTATTTCTGTTGAGGGCAACGAGGATGTTCTGGTTGTGTACGTTTCCACAAGCATTGATGAGTCCTTGCTTCAGGTTATCTGCTCTGACACCTACGGCAATCAGCTGCCCGCCCCGGTCATTGACGGCAAGGCAGAGTTCACCGGCTTAGTACCCAACACTGCGTACAGTATTAAGGTCGTGGCAAACGGCTTCCATCGGCTCACCGGTAAGTCCAGCACCGCCTACTCTACCCCCATTCAGACAAACATTGTCCAGTTTGATGCCGTGACCGGTATTACAGACGGCAGTGTGATTCTCAGCTTTGCTGTGGAAGGTCCCGACTGCAAGGAATGGACCGTTGTTTACTCTGCCGATGGCGAGGAGGAGCGCTCCGCCACCTTTACCACCCATATGGTCACCCTCACGGACTTGACTATCGGCAAGGATTACACCTTCCGACTGGTCCCCGACCAGGAGCTTTATGTTACCGGCCAAAAGGAAATTTCCTTTACAGCACGGAAGCTGGTACGGGCAGAAAATCTGGAGGTTATCAGCTGTGTTGACAGCACCTTGACCGCCAGCTGGTCCGTCCCCGAAGGTGAGAATGTATCCAGTTGGTCTGTGCGTTGCTTCAATGACAACTACAATCAGACCATCATAACCACGGATACCACCGCAACTTTTAAGGATTTGGACCACACCCTGGGCTATACAGTGGAGGTTAAGGCTGCCGGTATGAGCGTAAGTCAGGCTACCAACATAGCCGCAAACTCCATTACCGCCGGCAACTTCACTGCCGACACATCCAATCCTAACAAATTTACCTTCACCTGGCAGCCCAGTCAGGACATTTCCGAGGATGGCTGGATTCTGCGCTATACCATTGACGGTTTTGAATCCGAAACAACAATCCCCTGCAATGAAAACACAGCCGTTATCAGTCCCGTCGTTCCCAACGCCACCTACCGCATCCGTTTAGAAGATGCAAGCGGCAACGTACTTTTGGGCTCCAAAACAGTCCTTGTGACTCCTGCTCCTGCTGACTACACGGAAGAATTTGAGGATTTCTCCGTAACGCGCGCAGATCTGGAGTTCAAAATGTGCAGAAGACCCCACTATTCAAACTGGGATCGCTACGATGTGGGCAACAACTATTTTAAGGCTGCATATGCATCCGGTGAAAAAGCTGCGTTCCTTGTTAACCTTGATAAGAAGCACAGTGCCTCGGAGAAGGAAATTGCAATTGTTTATGTGATTCGCAATGAGGACGGCGCACCTGTTCTTTTCGGCTCTGAGCTGCGCAGCTGGGAGAATCTGTGGTACAAGCACTGGTATCACGATACCTGTGAGTTAAATATTCCCGTTATGCCCACCGAGGTCGGTACATACACAATGGATGTGTATTTCAACAACGGTCTGGTGCACAGTCAGGAATTTACCATCGTACAATAACGAAAACCTCCGGCTAAGCCGGAGGTTTTTCTTATAGGTTGCATTTGAGGGTGTAGCTGTTTTGGGTGACCGCGCCGTCTATATAGGTTGCCGTGTCAGAGATAACCTTAAACCCGCATTTATCGTGTAAATTAAGTGACGGTTTGTTGCGTTTATTCACGTGGGAATACACAGCTTTACAACCACAATTACGCAAAAGCTGCATCAGCTGCGATAGCAGGTTATACGCATATCCCTCCCTGCGACTGTTTGGCGCTGTCTCAAGGGAATATAAAAGCAAGCCATCCCGGTAGGGTTCTAAACGCACAGCAGATTTATACACATCGTCAACGGACCAAATTGCATAGAACGCGCCCTCTTGGCAGAAAAAGTCTTCACGGAGATAGTCCAGAAAATCAACCTCATCCAGCTCTGACCCTCTGTAAACCTCCAGCAGCTGTTCAAGGTCAAGCTCAGCAATTTTGTAAGCCAATTTCAGCATTTTACAGAGCTTCTCCTATTATGGACTTGGTGGCATAGGCATTCAAATTCATATCCGCCGTGTTTCCCGCAAGGTATTCATAATAGGCCTGCGCGCCAATCATTGCTGCATTATCGCCGCACAGAGAAAGGGGTGGCAAAAACACCTCTGCTCCCATCTTTTCGGCTGCAGCTAATATATCTTTACGGATTCTGGAGTTTGCGGCGACACCGCCGGCAACCGCCAGTTTTTTATAGCCCGTCTGCTCCATAGCCATCGTCACTCGCGGCACTAATGTATCAGATACCGCTTTGCAAAAAGACGCGCACAGACTGTTGATGTCCAGTTCTTCACCCACCTGCTGGGCGTGGTGAATCAGATTCAAGGTAGCGGTCTTCAGTCCGGAGAAGCTCATATCATAGGGATTAGTGCCGGGCTTAGCGCGAGGCAAATCGTATTTACCATCGTCTCCGGCAGAGGCGGCCTTATCCAGCGCCGCACCACCGGGATAGGGCATTCCCAGAACACGACCAACTTTGTCAAAGCACTCCCCTGCTGCGTCGTCCAATGTAGTACCCAAAATCTCCATTTTGGTATAGTCCTGCACGTCCACAAGCATTGTGTGTCCGCCGGAAACCACCAGGCACAAAAAGGGCGGTTTTAATTCGGGATATGCAATATAGTTGGCAGCTATGTGGCCGCGGATATGGTGTACCGGAATCAGCGGCTTATTCAGTGCCAAAGCGGCTGCTTTGGCAAAATTCACACCCACCAGCACAGCGCCGATTAAGCCGGGCGCATAGGTGACGGCAATTACGTCAATATCGTCCCGGGTCAGCTTGGCATTCTCCAGCGCCTGGTCCGCAAGGCCGTAGATGGCTTCAATGTGCATACGGGAGGCAATTTCCGGCACAACGCCGCCGTAAATACGGTGCAGGTCTACCTGGGAGGCAATACAGTCCGTCAGCACCTGCCGACCGTCTCTGACTACTGCAACAGCAGTCTCATCGCAGGAGGATTCAATTGCAAGTATATTCACCTGACCAGCTCCTTTCGCAGAATCAGCGCATCCTCACGGGGATTGCGATAGTATCCGGGTCTGCGTCCTACCTGTACAAATCCCAAAGATTCATACAGCGCAATGGCAGGCCCGTTGGAGACGCGCACCTCCAGCAACAAAGCAATTACATTTCTTTGGGCAAGTTGGTGCATAAGCTCGCGCACAAGGCGCTTTCCCACACCCTGCCGGCGGTAATCCGGCGATACGGCAAGATTCATCATATCCGCCGCATCCAGCACAGACTGACTGCCCACATAGCCGGCAATTTTTCCGCAGTCCTCGGCAACCAGCCAATAAGACAGAGGATTATTCACCTCGGATGCGATACTTTTTTCACTCCACGGATCAGAAAAACACTGCTTTTCCAGCTCCGCTATGGCAGGCGCATCTGCCAAAGTCATTTCTCGAATTACCATTTATTTTGCCTCATACCAGCTGCCGCCCCACTTAGCCTCTGCAAGCAGTGGTACGCTTAAGGCAGCAACCTGTTCCATTTCACTGCTGACCAGCTTAGCAACCTGCTGCGCAATATCCGCAGGACATTCCACAATCAACTCGTCGTGAACCTGCAGCAGAAGCCTTGCCTCGGGGTAATGCTCAAAAAGCGCCTTATCCACCCGAATCATTGCCAGCTTGATTAAATCCGCTGCCGTTCCTTGAATGGGCGTATTGAGCGCAATGCGCTCTGCGCCCTGCCGAATGTTGAAATTAGCGCTCTTCAGCTCGGGAATATAGCGCCGTCTTCCGTACAGTGTCTGGGTATAGCCTGCTGCTCTTGCGTCCTCAACAACCCGTTTCATATAGTTTCTGACACCGTTATAATTGGCAAGATAGCTGTCAATATACGCCTTCGCCTCATAGCGGCTGACACCGATATCATCCGCAAGAGAGAACTCAGAAATACCATAAACAATTCCAAAATTGACCGCTTTTGCGTGGCGGCGCTGGAGAGAAGTTACCTGTTCCACAGGTACGTCAAACACCTGGGAAGCGGTGACTGCGTGGATGTCCATACCCTTTTGGAAGGCACTGCGCATCGTCTCGTCATCTGCAATATGGGCAAGCACCCGCAATTCAATCTGACTGTAATCGGCGTCCACAAGAACGCATCCGGCCTTGGGAACGAACATCTTGCGAATCTCCGCGCCCAAATCGGTACGCACGGGGATATTTTGCAGATTCGGCTCTGTGGAGGAAAGCCGTCCGGTGGCGGTCACAAGATTCTGGAACGTGGTGTGAATCCGAGCATCGGCACCGATTGCCTTCATTAGTCCCTCTGCATAGGTGGAATTGAGCTTGGTGAGCATCCGGTAGTCCAT